>CAINGK010000037.1 GCA_903848465.1 uncultured Verrucomicrobiota bacterium | reverse complement strand
TCGCGGTCTGAGTGATGTGCAGGCGTTTAAGTTTGGCGACAACTGCGTGGGCTTTTGGGGTGCCAATACCTGTTCGGACACGCCGATGTGTGCGCTGCCGCCGGAAGACATCGCGGCGAAGTGGGGCACGGAGGCGGCGGGCAAAAACAAGGCCGTGCGTGTGACCAGCGGCGGCAAGTCGGTGGTGTGCCAGCTCGCGGATGTGATGCCGCACAAACGGAAGATCACCAACGGCTGTGGGATTGACCTTAACCCTGGGGCGGTAAAGGCGCTGGGTCTGCATGCGCCGCTGAAGACGCCGGTGGTGTGGGAATGGCTGAACGCTTAACCTTATGGCTCGAACTGGAAAGATTGCGCGGTTGCCTGCCTCCATCCGTGAGGAGCTGAACATGCGGCTCTTTAACAATGAAAACCGGCAGGCCACACTGCCCTGGCTGAATGCGCTGCCGGTGTGCCTTGAGCGCCTCCAAACAGAATGGAACGGGGAGCCTATCAATGATGCGAACTTGTCCATCTGGTTCAAGGGTGGCTATGAAGACTGGCTGGGTGAACAAGATCATATCTTGGAGGTACAACGGCTTTCTGAATACAGCCTCAAGCTCGCTACGGCGGCGGGTGGCAACCTGTCCAAGGGCTTGCTGGCGGCGAACGTGGGCAAGATTCAGAAGGCGTTGGAGCAGTTCTGGGATGGCCTGCGTGACATCCAAAGCACGGAGGAAGGCAACGATAAAGACCAGGCCGTCACAAAGCTGCTGAGTGCCCTGACTGCGATCCGCAGCGTGGAGCTGGAAGAGCAGAAGCTGGATCTGCGCAAGATCGAGGTCGGCCAGAAGGGCGAGTCCATCGCTCTGGAGAAAGCCAAGTTTCAACGGGCCACGGCGGAGCTGTTCATTGACTACTGTGCGGATGAGCGGGCCAAGCAGATCGCGCTGGGGGATGCGACGAAGGACAACAAGGTGGCGCAGCTTATTCAGCTCTGGTTTGGGGAGATGCCGGAGAACATCGGGCCGGTGGAGTTCAGGAAGCCGGCGGGGGCGGCGGTGAAGGCGTGAAGAAACGGCGTGCTTACCAGGAGCAGGCCTTTTGGGCCAATAAGCGCTTGCGGCGTTATTTCTTGGCCTGGCTGCGTCAGGGCGGGAAGACGACGACTCTGGCGGAGCAATCGCTGCGGGAGATGGGTGAGTTTCCGGGGCGGCTCATCACGTTTGCGACGGCTTCTTTGAACCTGGGCACAGAGATGCCGGAAAAGGAGGCGCAGGTGTGGCAGCAATTTCTGCGGGACATGCAGGCCTGGGCAGCGGAGCGGCAGATGCAGCTCGTGGCGGGCGAGCGCCGGCATGCGAGCGATGCGGACTCGTGGCGGCAGCTCCCGGATGACATCAATGTGGCGGATCTGGCGGACGTGCTGGTACACAACAAGTTTGAGGTGCAGCTCAAGCACAGCAACACGGTATCGAGCAGGCTGAAGGTCATCGCCGCGAGTGTGCGGACGGCGCGTGGCCTCACGGGCAGTGTGAAGATCGACGAAGCGCCGTTTGTGGAGGATCTCAAAACGCTGATGGCGGAGATGGCCCCCATTTTCAGCACGGACCCCACTTTCAGCTACTTGATGGCTGGGACGCCGCCGCCGGATTATGCGGACTGGAGCTATGAGCTTTTCAGCGATGAAAACGGCAATGAAGAGTGGGAGGCCAAGGCGGAGGGCAACTGGTTTAAGAACCGGGCGGGCATCTACGTCCACCGTGTGACGGTGGATGATGCGGCGCTAGCGGGACGGAAGAACTACCACCCTGACACGGGCGCAGAGATCACCCCAGAAGAGGCGCGAGAGGCGGAGTCGGATAAAGACGGCTGGGACCGCAGCAATCGCCTGGTGAGGCCGAAAGTGGGCACTAGCGCGGTGAGCCCAGTGAAGCTGGAAACGGCGCAGAAAAAGGGCGCGGGCCGCAGCATGGCCTGTGAGTGGGAGCTGGATGACCATGCGCCGCTGGATTTCTCCCTGCCTGCTGGACTGCTGGAGCATTGCGGCGGCTTCATGACCCTGGGGCTGGACCTGGGCACGACGACGAAGGAAAAGAGTAACCCCACGGCGCTGTCTGGTGTGATGGGCGAGGGCGAGGGCTTTCATGTACCGTTTTCGGTGTGGTGGAAAACGTCTGATGGCCGGGTGACGACGGGGCGCGTCAAGCAGGTGGTGCTGGGGCTGAAGGCGGCGGGCTGCATCGTGGAAGGTCTGGGTATTGACGGCACGAGTGAGACGCTGTTTGCCAGGGCGCTGCGTGAGGAACTGGCAGATCTGTGCGAAGTGACCATCTACATCGGCGGGGCGAATGTGGAAGGGGAGAAGGACATCGACGGTGGCAATGTGAACGTGAAGGCCTTCAAGGGGAACAAGCTGGCTAATCTGGCGGAGAGTGAAAAGCTCTCACTCCCCCCAGGGCGGGGCGTGTATGACGACTTCATGCTGGTGAAGAAACGCGGGGGCACGTTTGACGCGTCCATTGGCAGTCAGGGGCAGCATGGCGATGTGTTTGACAGCATCGCGCTGGGCATCATCAAGATGCTGAAGCGTGGTGGTGTGGAAGCGTGGTTCCCGGAGCGTGGGTACTTGGCCAGCGCGGCGCGGAGTCCGCACCCGAGCTGGTATGAGGAGGAGCTGCGGGGCATGGAGGGCGTGCGGTATGGGTGACACTCTGCGGGGGGGGGAGGGAGCGCTACGTTTGAGGGCGAAATCCATCGCGCTCTCACGCCAGAATCTAGGGCTGACAAAGCCCTACTCTGACGAGTGGTACACACCGCCTGAAATTCCGGCGGCGATTGGTGGCTTTGACCTTGATCCGAGTGCGGGGCCATCCAACCATGCGAAGGTGAACATCCGGCAGCCTGAGTGTGGTTTGATGGCTCCCTGGCATGGCCGGGTGTGGCTCAATCCGCCGTATTTGGATGCACCGCTGTGGATGGAGAAAATGGCTGCTCACAATAATGGCGTGGCCTTGCTGAACGCACGGGCTGAAACAAAGTGGTTTCAAGCAGCGGCGAGCAAAGCGGGCGGGGTGCTCTGGTTGAGAGGGCGCGTAAAATTCATCCGGCCTGATGGCTCCCGGTGTGGTGTGCCCGTGGGCAGTGTGCTACTGGCGTATGGTGAGAGCGCAACGGAGGCGCTGCGCAACTGCGGCCTGAAGGGGGTGTTTATGACGGTTTCTGGGCAGGGTTAGGGGATGGCGAAAGCACCCCAAAAACAACCGACGAAGGCTGACCTGCTGCAACGCATCACGGAGCTGGAGGCGAGCTACATGCCGCAGCAGATCGTGACGGTGAATGATTACCGCAATGAGATGCCGAGCACGCTCATGGCGATGAATGCGGACCGGGTGCATGCGGCCATCCAGAACGCGGAGCAGGGCACGACGTGGGAGCTGTTTAGCATGTACCGGGATGCGTTGATCGCGGATTCGCACCTGCAGGGGCTGATTAACACGCGGTTTCTGAGTGTGCTGGGGGATGACCCGATG
>CAINGK010000036.1 GCA_903848465.1 uncultured Verrucomicrobiota bacterium | reverse complement strand
CTCCACCCGACCCTCAACATATTTCGTGCTGCGATACTCGTAGCCCTCGCGCACGCCAAACGCGTGATACAGCAAACTCTGGCTCATCCTGAACTGTTGCCATCACCTTTCTCCTTCTGCACCAACTTCCCGGATGAACCAAAAAAAGAGGCCGCATTGCTGCGGCCTCTTCGTGGTTTTGAGTGTTGGCGGATGAGGCTTAGCCTACGTCTTCGGCAGGAGCGGCGTCGCCAGCGGCGGCGGCGGCGTCCTTCTCCTTCATGGCGGCCTTGCGGCTCATCTTGATGCGGCCTTTGTCGTCGATGCCAATGCACTTGGCGGAGACGATGTCGCCGGTCTTGACGACGTCTTCGGTGCGGTTGACGCGGAAGTCGGCGAGTTCGCTGATGTGGATGAGGCCGTCTTTCTTGCCACCGAGGTTCATGAAGGCACCGAAGTTTGTGGTGCTGACGACGCGACCTGTGTAGATCTTGCCGACTTCGATTTCCTGGGAGGTGCCGCTGATCATTTCGACTGCGCGCTCGAGGCTTTCCTTGCGGGAAGCGTAGATGTAAACGGTGCCGTCGTCTTCGATGCTGATTTCAGCGCCGGACTCGGCCTGGATGGCCTTGATGTTCTTGCCGCCAGGACCGATGAGTTCACCGATCTTGTCTGGGTTGATCTTCACGATCTCGATGCGAGGAGCATACGGGCTGAGGGGCTTCACTTCAGCGATGGCCTGGGCCATGGCGGAGAGGACCTGGGTGCGGCCGTCCTTGGCCTTGACGATGGCTTCTTCGAGGATGGCCAGTGGCAGGCCGGGGAGCTTGAGGTCAAGCTGGTAGCCGGTGACGCCTTCGGAGGTGCCGCAGAGCTTGAAGTCCATGTCGCCGAAGTGGTCTTCGCTGCCGATGATGTCGAGCATCGTGAGGTAGCGGGTCATGTTGTCGCCTTCGAACTCGGAGACGAGACCGACGCTGATACCACCGACGGGGCGCTTGAGAGGGACGCCTGCGTCAAGGAGGGCCATGACGCCGGAGCAAACGGAGGCCATGGAGGTGGAGCCGTTGGATTCCATGACTTCGCTGCTGACGCGGATGGCGTAAGGGAAGATTTCCTTGGCAGGAATGACTGGCTCGATGGAGCGCTCAGCGAGGGCACCGTGACCGATTTCACGACGGTTCTGACCACCGAAGCGGCCGGTTTCACCGACGGAGAACGGAGGGAAGTTGTAATGAAGGATGAAGCGCTTGGAGTCTGGGCCACCTGCGTAGGTGTCCATTTCCTGGGCTTCGTCTGCTGGAGCGAGGGTGGCGATGGAGAGAGCCATCGTTTCGCCACGGGTGAAACTGGCGGAGCCGTGAGTGCGGGGAAGCACGGAGGCTTCGCCGGAAAGCTGACGAAGCTGGTCGATGCCGCGGCCGTCGCAACGGCTCTTCTTGTCGAGGATGGAGATGCGGAAAGCTTTCTTCTGGAGGTAGTCGAAGGCCTGGCTGACTTCGAAGCCGGTGGCTTCTGGGAACTTGGCCTTGATGGCTTCAGCGACTTCGTCCTTGAGGGCGCCGACGGCTTTGCCGCGAGCCACCTTGGAAGGGGTGTAGAGAGCGCCTTCGATGCGGTCGCCAGCGACGGCGTAGGCGATTTCGAGGAGTTCGTCTTTCACGAGCATGAGAGGAACTTCGCGCTTCGTCTTGCCGGCGAGCTTGGTGAGTTCTTCCTGGGCGACGACGATCTTGGCGACTTCGGTTTGTGCGAAGTAGAGGGCTTTGACGAACTCCGCTTCTGGGATTTCGTTGGCGGCGCCTTCGATCATGACGACTTCGGTCTTGTTGCCGACGTAAACGAGGTCGAGGTCGCTTTCGAGGCGCTGGCTCTGGGTTGGGTTCACGATGAACTCACCATTGATGCGGCCGATGCGGACGGCACCGACTGGGCCTGCGAACGGGATGTCCGAGACGCAAAGAGCGGCGGAGGCACCGTTCATGGCGCAGATGTCCGGATCGTTTTCGCCGTCAGCACTGAGGAGGATGGCGACGACCTGGGTGTCGTAGTAGTAGCCTTTCGGGAAGAGCGGGCGCAATGGGCGGTCCGTCATGCGGCAGGTGAGGATTTCCTTTTCCGTGGGGCGGCCTTCGCGCTTGAAGTAACCGCCGGGGAAGCGGCCTGCAGCGGAGGCTTTTTCCTTGTACTCAACGGAGAGAGGGAAGAAGTCCTGGCCGTCTTTGACTTTCGTCGCGGAGACAGCGGTGACGAGGATGATGGTGTCGCCGAGACGCACGGTAACGGCGCCGTCAGCAAGCTTGGCAAACTTGCCGGTTTCGATTTCGAGGGTACCAGCACCGAGCTGGATTTTTTGTGTATGAATGGCCATAGGTTGGCTTGTGTTGTTTGTTTGGTTTGGGTGAAAAAAATATAGTCCAGGCTTCAGCCCGGCAGAGGTACGTGAGTGCGTACCAAGCAGCATGAACATCGGCTGTGCCGACATGCGTGTGGAAGCCTGCTACAGAAAAAAGGGGCGATGCACGTGGCATCACCCCTCGTCAAATTCTGTTAGCGGCGGAGACTCAGGCTCTTGAGGAGCTTCTGGTAGCGCTCGTTGGCGGTCAGCTTGAGGTAGTCAAGCAGCTTGCGACGACGTGCGACCATCTGAAGGAGGCCTCGACGTGTGGAATGATCTTTCTGATGCGCGCCAAGGTGCTGCGTGAGATCGTTGATTCGCTTCGTCAAGAGGGCCACCTGGACGTCGGCGCTGCCGGTGTCTTTTTCGTGGATCTTGAAGGAGGTGGAATCGATGGTGGTTGCTTCGCTCATGGTTCGTTTGAATGGCCGGACAACTTGTCAGGCGGTGGGTGTTCTAGGATGTGGGGCCGCGAAGGAACCATAAACGCTCTTTTTGGCAAGAGGAAGTTTGGGGGAGAAGAGAGTTTGCGGTTGTTTGCAGTGGTTGGCGGTTGTTGGCCGGAAGTTGGGGAGTTTACGGTTGTTTACAGTGGTTGACGATTGTTGACGGTGGTTTGCCGGAGCCGGAAGGGCTGAGGAGGAGAGCTGGTGGGGCGTTTGTTGTTTCGTGAATGGTGATTTTTTGTCCCACTTGCCAGAGGTGGGATTCTCATGCACTAAAAGCCCCCCTTCCCTATCACCATGTCCCGTACGTACAACCTCGCAGTCCTCCCCGGAGACGGCATCGGCCCAGAAGTCATGGCCGAGGCGCTCAAAGTCCTCGACGCCGTCGCCGCCCGCTCCAGCCTCAAGTTTAACTACAACCACCAGCTCGTGGGTGGTGCTGCGATTGATGCGGTGGGTAAGGCACTTCCCCCTGAGACTGTCGCTGCTTGCGAAGCGAGTGATGCTATCCTGTTTGGCTCCGTCGGTGGTCCGAAATGGGAAAAACTGCCGCCGAATGAGCAGCCTGAGCGCGGTGCGCTGCTGCCGCTGCGCAAGCATTTTGGTCTGTTTGCGAATCTGCGTCCGGGGATCTGCCACCCTGCCCTGACTTCTTCCTCGCCGATCCGCCCGGATCTGGTGGAAGGTGGGTTTGATGTGCTTTGCGTGCGCGAACTGACTGGCGGGATGTATTTCGGCCAGCCGAAGAGCCGCACGACGCTGCCAGATGGAGACATCGAGGTGATTGACACGATGGTGTATAAGAAGAGCGAGATCGTGCGCATCGCCCACGTGGCCTTCAAAGCTGCACAGCTCCGCCGCAAGCATGTGACGAGCGTGGACAAGGCCAACGTGCTGACCAATGGCGTGCTCTGGCGCGAAACGATGGTGGAAGTGGCGAAGGAATACCCGGATGTGACCCTGGCCCATCTCTACGTGGACAACGCGGCGATGCAGCTCATCAAGGCTCCGCGCAGTTTTGACGTGCTGGTGACGGAGAACCTTTTCGGCGACATCCTGAGCGACGAGATGGCGATGATCGCGGGCTCGCTCGGGATGCTGGCCAGCGCCAGCCTGGGCAAGCCGAAGGGTGATGGGCTTTATTTTGGTCTGTTTGAGCCTTCCGGCGGCACCGCCCCGGACATCGCGGGTATGGGCATCGCGAATCCGATTGCGCAGATTCTTTCGGTGGCGCTGCTGCTGCGTTTCTCGCTTGGGCTGGAAGCTGAGGCGGTGAGCATTGAGTTGGCGGTCAAGAAGGTCATCGACAGCGGTTTGCGTACTGGGGATATTTTCAGCGGTGCGCCGGGCACGAAGAAGGTGAACACGAAGGAGATTGGCGAAGCGATTATTGCGGCGCTGTGATCTGATCGCTGGCAGTTGAATTTCCCCCATCTTATGCAACTCTAAGTGAATGGAATCGCCACAGTTCAATTCCAAATCGACTTCCGCACCGGTCGGGAAACAGCCCTCACCGGCGCGGCCTTCAGCAAAGGAGAACGCGCAGCTTGCTCTACCCTTAACCGCCAGCGAGCAAAAGGCATCCAGGAAGCAGCTCGATCAACTCCATCCCGGGAATCGATTTCGGCTGATGTTTGGGCAGCCCTTGTTGCCACAAGGTCCCGTGACTGGGTCGTCCCGCTCGTCAACCTGAACGGGCTCGGTCTGGCACGTGATGCTGATGGCATGCTGACATCACGTTTCCTGGTTCCCCTGAAAAGCGGTGCCGAGGCCTGCCCCTTTGCGGATCTGGACTGGAGCGTCGTGTACAAGCTGTTCCCCCTGCACGGCAATGGTGGCCTGGGAAAAACCTTTGAGCTGGAACGGGATACCGAACAAGCTGGCTTCACGATGAATGTGCGCGATGCCATTCTGGCCGAGACGATGGAAAAACTCATGATTTTGCATGATGCTGGCGCTCATCCAACTGAGCTTGTGGGATTGGATGAAAGCGGTGATTATTTGATCGTCAAACAGCCGCTGGCTCAAAGCTATGGAGATGTGGAGGCAGATCGTGATGCTACTCTTGGAAGGATTGATGCCGCACGTCCTCATGCCATTGAACGCATGCGAGCGGTGCCATGCAGGGCCCGTTTCAAACGATCTGTCTGGATCATCTGGGTTGATGAGAGGGCCTGGGTCTTGAGCGATCTGCATCCTGGCAATGTGATGAAAGATGCCAGCGAAAGCCCCTGCATCATCGACGCGCTACTAGCACCAGTTCCTCCAGGGATGGTGAATTCTGATCGCTGGCTGGCTGAGGCCGTGGCAGATGCCCGGGTCTGGCGGGAAACCGGAAAACTGCCAAAGCGCCAAGCCTTTGACGACGTCAACGACGACGATCTCTAGCTCACTCGAAACGATAGCCTGCACCGCGCACGGTGGTGATGATTTTCGGTTCGAGTGGGTCTTGCTCGATTTTTCGCCGTAGGAGCGAGATATGCTGGTCGAGCGCGCGGCTGTTGGGGAAGAAGTCGATGCCCCAGGCTTCGTCGCAGATGGTGTTCCGATCCACGACCTGGCCGCGGCGTTCGTGGAAGATGCGGAGGACTTTGACATCCCGTGCCATCAGCTTGATGGCTTTCTCACCACGATAGGCGCGCAGTTCGGTGGGGACGACGCGGAGATCGTGCATCTCGAAGGATTGCTGATTCGACGGTGATTCCAGCAGCCACGCACAGCGTCTGACGATGGCGGCAATGCGCGCGAGAAGTTCCGGGACACCGAAGGGCTTGCTCAAGAAATCATCTGCACCGAGTTCGAGACCAAGGACGCGGTCCACCTCTTCGGACTTGGCGCTGAGGAAGAGCACGGGCACGCGCTTGTCCACCTTGCGAATGGCGCGGCAGACATCGTAGCCGCTCATTTTTGGCATCATGATGTCCAGGCAGACAATGTCAGGTTCGTCGTTTTGAAATGCTTCGAGCGCCTGCCGACCATCAGCAGCCGTCGTCACATGATGACCGGCACGCACCAACGCTAGGCGCAGGCCCTCCCGAGTACGGGCATCGTCTTCAGCAATCAAAATGTTCATGTGGCAGGAGTGGCATTCGCGTTTGTTTCCAACAATGGCAGGCTGAGCACGAAACAAGCACCGCATTCGATCTCAACCACCTCCAGGCCGCCCCCTTGAGCCACGGCCAAGGCGCGCGCGATGCTCAGGCCGAGTCCGGTGCCTGAGACCCCTTCTGTCAGGTCGTTTCTCGACCGATAAAAAGCGTCAAACACATGTGGAAACTCCTGCTTTGAAATGCCGGGGCCGTCATCCTGTAGGCGCAACTCCACGTGATCATGCACAGCAGCCATTTTGATCTCCACATGAGTGGCGGAGGCCGCATATTTTTCGACGTTGGAAAGGATGTTACCAAGGATCTGTTCGACAGCGTCCGCGTCGAAACAAGCTGGCTGTTTGAGGGCATTATCAACGATGATGGCGATGTTTTTGCGCGACATCAAAGGGCGCCAAACTTCAACGGCACGTCCGACCACTGCGCCCAGATCCCCAGAAGTCGGATGAAGGTCGAGGGTTTTCTTTTCATGGCGAGCAAACGTTAGCACATTGTGGATCATCCGGCTGAGACGACTGGTCTCCTCCTCCACGACATCCAACAAAGAGTTTCCTTCCACGCCTGCTGACTCGCGAGCGAGGTCCACGTAGAGGCGGATATTCGTCAGTGGGGTCTTGAGCTCATGTGAGACCTGATTGACGAAACTTACCCTTTGAGAGGCCTCGCGCAGTTCTCGCTGGTAACTTAAGCAAAGAAGAAGCCCCACTGAGGCAAACAACGCAGCCATGCCGCTGAATCCGAACAAATAAGGCCACCCGTCTGGACCTTGCGCTGAGTCTGGTGCGGCAAAGAACTGCCAACGCCAGTGCTGCATGGGAATCTCACAAGGGAGTGTGGCCAGGGGAGACATGTCTGGTTCAGGATTAAAACTGCCTTGCTGCACCAGTGCCTCGCCATCAGAGGAGACTAGGCGGACACAGCCTGAAAAATCGGCAGCCTTCAAACTACCGACCAGTCGGCTCAAAAAAGCCATGCGTTCGATTTCAAAACCAATGACTGATTCATCGGCGTTACGCTGCCAGTAGAGCCAGTGAGGGCCGTCCTGATGATACCACGTATGCCAGCCATGAGTTACTGCGGCGTGTTTACTGATTTGAGCGTTTGTTTCATCCTGACTGTGGGAGTCCCGCAATGCGCCGCGACTCCAAATCGAAGCGGTGCGCTGCAAAAACTCCCTGTCATCGTCAGACAGCAAATCGGGCCTGCTAGGGTCGGGGATTTTTAATTCCCCTGATTTTTCCATTCGAAACGCCGCTCTGATCAATGGCTGCTTTGACGATACTTCCCGCAAGGACGCCTGGTTATTTCCGATGGAATTTAGCAACTGATGAGACCGCATCTCCATCGCTTGGATCAGACCCTTCAAATTTCGTTGCAGGTTTTGCAGTTCCTGCGTTGCCTGAGCTTTCTGTTTCAACTGCCAGTCTGCCACTTCTCGCTGCCAGAAGAGCCGTCCAAGCCACCCGATCAGCCCCAATGGCAAGACCACCAGAGCCAATAGAAGGATTACAAGACGACTTCTCATGTAACAGTCAAATGGGGATCACCTCCCACCTGAGGGTTTGAGGATAATTGTGCCATTGGTAGATTGCGGCAGACTCATGATGATAGACGCGGGCGGCTCAACCAATTTGATGTTCAGGTCAGAGGGGCGGGATGGCAGATTAAACATGGATTCCAGCGCCGGCACATTCACCGTCTGACTACCGTTCAGAATACCGATGTTGGAATCGGCATTTCTTGAACCATTCTGGCTCGTTGTGAAATTGGCCAAGGTTTGGCCAGCATTGCGATAAGTCTGCCAGGACCCGCTCCCGGTGTTATTGCCCAGTGTTACGTTGGCATTCCCCTGAATGTACAACTCTGCTGAGCGATACTTCTGACCCAGCATCTGCAAGGTGCCGGCATTTTCGAGGAACAGTTTCTCCGCCTCCTTGGTTTTGCCTTCGTCAGTGAGCTTCACCGCAATCATCTGCTTCTCAACCCCGAGTTGTTTTGCCACCTCCACTAGAATGGGAGTGTTGGAAGATGACTCCACCACCTTTTCATCGTTCACGCGAATTGCGAGGCTGTGGGCGGTCACCAGTTTCGGGGCGCTGGCTTCATTGCGGCGATAACTCACTTCCACATCTCCGATGAGTTGCGTGGTGCTGGTAGTACTGGCTGGCACGTCCACTTCAAGCAGCACGTACTTCTCCTGCCCGGCCCGCAACTGATTCATGGCCACCTCCACTGTCCCACCGCGAATGCTGGCATCTCGTCCCAGCACACGCACCGGACGCACACCTTCAGGGCAGATGATCTTCACCTGCATCTCCTGTGCCACGACGGAGAGTATGTCACCAAACTCCTCCGTGAAGACGGCGGCAAGCTCACCTGGTTCTTTGATGAACGCGTGATTGCCATCGCTGTGCTGTGCGAGTTGTGCCAGGAGCTTTTCATTGTATTCCAGGCCAAGACCAAGGGTGGTCACGGAGATGCTTTCTTTGGCCAGCGACACCCCGTAGCGCCCCATTTCATCTGCTGATGCCGGGCCGATGTTGGCCATGCCGTCTGAAAGCAGAACGATGCGATTTACCATCTGCGGCAGCTTGAACTTGCGCACTTCATCCGCTGCCCGGCTGACACCGGCAAACAATGCGGTGCGACCACGCGGAGTGATCTGCTGAATGGCCGCAATAACGTCTGCTCGATTTGTCATCTTGGTAGCAGGCACGACGGACTCCGCAGTATCGTCAAAAGTCACCACTGATACAATGTCGTCGCCCCCCAGGCGCTGTAGTGCCTCCACCGCCGCCTGCCGTGCGTGTTCGATTTTAGGTCCGGACATTGATCCCGAGCGATCCAGCACAATGGCGACATTCACCGGGGGCCTGGCAGGTTTTTCTTTTCGGACCAGCCCGACCAAGCCGACCTTTAAATAGGTCTTGTACTGCTTTTGTGCCGGGATCTTGGGATGCGCGAGTTCGACGCGTACTTCGACAGGTTCAGCGGCCCAGGCTGATGCGGGAGCGGCCAGCAGGCCGCCCAAGCAGAGGATGAAGAGAAGGAACTGCGTTTTCATGGATGATGCGATGAGTTGATGGTTTGAGTTGGAAGACAAACCACCCTGCCCGGAGCACGGAATCCTGAGTCAACGCACCGTGACATCTCTGTAACGTTTCGGTAACGATTTTACCGCCCTTTTTTCAATCTTTAGCCATTCACCACGTTCACCGGCTTGCCTGCGAGGAAAGCTTGCAGGTTCGCTGCGGTGATGTCGATGAGGCGGGAGCGGGATTCGCGGCTGGCCCAGGCGACGTGGGGGGTGATGAGGCAGTTTTTGGCGGTGAGCAGTGGGTTGTCGGCCTTGGCGGGTTCGGCGGAGAGGACGTCGAGTCCGGCGGCGGCGATGCGGCCTGCGTTGAGGGCTTGGGCGAGGGCGGGTTCATCGACGAGAGGGCCACGTCCGGTGTTGATGATCATGGCTTCGCGCTTCATCAGATTGAGCGTGCGCTCGCCGACGAGGTGCTTGGTGGCATCGGTGAGCGGGCAGTGGAGGCTGATGACGTCGGACTGGCGGAAGATGTCGTCGATTTCAGCGGCGGTGACACCGGCGGGCGGCGGTTCTTTCCAGGTGCGCTTGGAGGCGAGGACCTTCATGCCAAAGGCGACGGCAATGCGTGCGACGGCGCTGCCGATTTCGCCGTAGCCGATGATGCCGAGGGTGCGACCGGAAAGCTCGATGATGGGGTGGTCATAGTAGCAGAAATCGGGGCACTTGCCCCAGCCGCCAGCTTCCACGCTCTTGGCGGCGTGGCCGACGTGGTTGGTCATTTCGAGCATGAGGGCGATGACGTGCTGCGCGACGGCGGGGGTGCTGTAGCCGGGGACATTGGTCACGACGATGCCGCGTTCTTTGGCTGCGACGACATCGACCACGTTGAAGCCGGTGGCGGTGACGCCGATGTATTTCAGAGCGGGTAGCGCGGCGATGATTTCCCGTGTCAGCGGCGCTTTGTTGGTGATCACGATCTCTGCCCCGGCGCAGCGTGCGACGGTTTGATCCAGCGGTGTACGGGCATGCACTTCACAGGAAGCGATGGCTTCGAGAGGCTGCCAGGAGAGGTCGCCAGGATTTGCGGTGTGGGCGTCTAGGAGAACGATTTTCATAGGAGCGGCATGGTTAGCCGAAAAAAGAGATTTTTGGGAGAAAAAGTCGTCAGATGACGATAATGCTGCCGCCATGCGTCCTCTCCTCATCTCCCTCTTTTCCATCGCCTGCCTGTTTGCCGTCGCCGCCCCGAAGGAGGAGGTGAAGCCGCTGAAGGTGCTCATGATCACCGGCGGCTGCTGCCATGACTACGAAAACCAGAAGCTCATCCTGAGCGAGGGGATCAGCGCACGGGCGAATGTGGAGTTCACCATCGTGCATGAGGAAGGGCCGGAGGGTAAGAAGGACAAAAGCCACAAGATCTCGGTCTATGAAAAGGACAACTGGGCGGAAGGCTATGATGTGGTCCTGCACAACGAATGCTTCGGCGCGATCACGGACGTGGAATTTGTCGAACGCATCGCGAAGGCGCACCACAACGGTGTCCCGGCGGTGATGCTGCACTGCTCCACCCACAGCTACCGTGCGGCCAAGACGGACGAATGGCGCAAGTGCGTGGGCCAGACTTCGATGAGCCACGAGAAGAACCGCGATTTGAACGTGAAGAACATCGCCGAAGGTCATCCCGTGATGAAAGGATTCCCGGCGGAATGGCTGGATGCCAAAGATGAGCTGTACAAAAACGAAAAGCTCTGGGAGCACTTTGTCCCGCTGGCCAAAGCTTATGGCGAAGACACGAAGATGGACCACAACGTCATCTGGGTGAACGAATACGGCAAAGCCAAGGTCTTCGGCACCACGCTGGGCCATGGCAATGAAACGATGCAGTCGCCGGTCTATCTGGACCTCGTCGCACGCGGCCTGCTGTGGACCTGTGGCAAGCTGGGTGACGATGGCAAGCCGCTGCCGGGTTACGAGGCGAAGCAGAAGTAAACCGCTAGCCTGCTCATCAGGCTAGGTCTGCAACACGAGGGCCAGGGTCTTCAGCAGGGTTTCGGCGGAGTAGGGCTTTGGGATGAAGTGTTTCACGCCAGCACCCGTCGCTTTGGCGACCATGTCTTTGATGCCCAATCCGCTGGCGGCGATGATGCGTACCTGCGGATTCATCCGCATGAGTACCTGAATGGTCGCAGGACCATCCATCACGGGCATCATCATGTCGGTCACGACCACGGCGACTTTCTCTTTGTGGGTGGCATACAAGGTCGATGCCTCCACACCGTCGCATGCCGGCAGCACCTGGTAGCCAAATGATTCCAAGGTCTGGCCGGTGATCTTCCGCACGGCGTCCTCATCATCAATGAGGAGGACAAGCTCGCCGTTGCCCCGAATCATCGCAGCCGTCACGGGAGGGGGCGAACTCATGCCGTGCTCCAATTGAGCGGGGAGATAGACCTGGAACAGGGAGCCCTTGTCCGGCTCACTGGAGACGTGGATAAAGCCTTGATGGCTCTTGATGATGGCCAGCGCGGAGGAAAGCCCGAGGCCAGTGCCTTTGCCCAGTTCCTTGGTGGTGAAAAACGGTTCGAAGATGCGGTCAATCACCTCTGGAGGCATGCCAGTGCCGGAGTCTTCCAGTTCAATGCGGAGATAGGGGCCGGGCTTGGCCCCGGCCATCATCGATGCACATTGTTCATCCAGCAGATGATTGGTGGCCCGGAGGTTGATGGTGCCGCCGTTGGGCATGGCATCGCGTGCATTCACGCACAAATTGAGCAGCATCTGATGGATCTGCGTTGGATCCCCCCGCACCACCCAGAGGTCTGACGGAATGTCACTGCACACCCAGATGTTTTTCAGAAATGTTTCATTGGCGATTTTTTCAATCCCCTTGAGCAGGTGACCGGCCTGCACCTCCACGCGCTGCCCTTCGACTCCGCGCGAGAATGAGAGCACCTGGCGAACCATGTCCGCACCGCGCCTGGCACTGTTTTCGATGGTGGCGAGCACCCCCATGCGTAACGGATCCTGCTCCTGAATTTTCAGCAGTTCGATGGACATCATGATGGGCGTCAGGGCATTGTTCAAATCATGCGCGATGCCGCCTGCGAGCGTGCCGAGACTCTCCATACGCTGGGCGCGTAGCAACTGTTCCTCCACTTTTTTGCGCTCGGTGATGTCGGTGTTGACCGACAAAATGCTGCGCGGCTGGCCAGCAGCATCTCGCAGCAGAGTCCACCGCCCTTCTACGATCAGCTTGCGGCCGTCTTTGCCCACTTGGTGCAGTTCTCCGTCCCATTCCCCGGCTTGTAGGACTTTGTCACAGGCCAGTTGAAATATTTCGGCATTTTGATCTTTGAGCTCTGTCACAAGGCGGCCGAGAGCTTCAGCCGCAGTCCAACCATAGAGCCGTTCAGCGCTTTTGTTCCAGTAGGTGACGCGGTGGTCGAGTCCGCATACCAAAATGGCGTCTCTGGACAGTTCGAGGAGGGAGGCTTTTTCATGGGCAGCCAGTTGGGATGCCTCCAACTCCTGCGTGCGCAGTTTGACCCGCTGTTCGAGGTCTTGCAGATGCGATTTGGATTCCAGCAGGAGGCGCGATTTTTCTGTCAGTGAAATGGCCAGTTGCAGTACTTCGATGATGTCGAATGGCTTCTTTAAAATGAGCATGCGATCACGCGGCTTGATCTGCTCCTGTACATCACTCCAGCAGCAGTCGGCATAGGCGGTGCAGATCACGATCTGCATGTCTGGGCACACCTGCCAGATCTGCCGTGTGGTTTCGATGCCGTCCCAGCCCGGTGGCATGCGGACATCGACAAAAGCCATGGCGTAGGGTTGCCCCTCTGCCTGTGCGCGTTTGACCATTTGCAGGCCTTCCTCTCCCTGGGAAGCCGTATCGATGGTGAAGGATTGTGCGGTGGTCGGTGTCTGCCGTGTGGCGGTGCCAAACAGCACCGCTTCAGCCGCCTCTAGCGCGTCGTCTGGCACGACAGCAGGGGAGAGGATTTTGCGAAAATCATCATGGATTGAGCGATTGTCATCAATGACAAGAATGCGCCGATGGGCTGCTGTGGTGGTGTGTGTCATGGTCGGATTAGTTCTCCAAAGGAAGGGTCAGGGTGAAGGTGGCGCCGAGACCCGGGCCATCGCTATGTGCGGTCAAAGTTCCGCCCAGTTCCTTGGCAGCCAGCGCCCCGCTGTGGAGGCCGAAACCGTGCCCCAGCTTTTTGGTGGTGAAGCCATGGGCAAAAATTCGCTTTAGGTTTTCCGGGGAGATGCCAGAGCCATTGTCTATCACAGCAATCTCCAACTGCCCCTTCGGGTTTAGCGTCACGCGCACAGTCATGCGCTTGTCTCCCTCACTGTGATCCAGCGCGTGTTTGGCGTTGCTCAGCAGGTTCACGAGAATCTGCATCACTTTGTGGCGGTCCGTTTTCAACGACGGAACCGGGGCGATTTCACGCGCCACATTGACTTCATGACGGCTGAAACTGGCGGTATTGATGCGGATGCTGTCATCGACCAGATCCGCGACGGAAAGGACTTCGACAACTCCGGTGCCACGGGCGTAGCGCTGCTGCATTGCCACGATTTCTTTGATGTGATCGATGTTTTTTTGCAGCATTTCCATCTCTTGAAGAATGGCCTGCTGTGGCTCTGCCAGATGCACCGCGAGCTTGAGCAAGTAGTCGGGCAGCATCTTGCCGCGCGGGTCGGTGGTGAGGAAAGCGGGCAAGTCCGCTGAGTGCTGCTGCAACAGCTCCGCCACGTTTTTAAGACTGCCGATCCTGAACTCATGGACTTTGCTAATGGCAAGCTCGGCCGAGACACCAACGCTGTTGAGTACATTGCCAACGTTGTGCAATACGCTGGTGGCAACCTCGGCCATGCCTGCCAGGCGGGAAGTTTCCAGCAGTTCCGTCTGCGTTCTGTTGAGTTCCGTCGTGCGCTCCACCACCTGCCGCTCGATTTCCACGTTGCTGCCCTCAAGGGTAGCGCGACGCAGGGCGATCTCGGACATTTCCCGCAGCATGCGATGAATGGCGACGAACAGGATGGCGTCTTCAAACAGCACCCAGCCTGCATGCTCCATCCAGCGCCAGGAGCTAGCGGTCAGCACTCCGAACACGGACTGCGGCCAGAACAAGCCGCGAATCAGGTGATCTCCGGCCACCACTACCGTGGCCGTGGCCGTGGCCAGCACGCGCCAGTCACGGTAAAAGGCGAGGAAGGCGAGGGAACCAAAAATATGGAAGTGCGTCTCGATGCGCCCGCCAGTCAGGTGGATCAACAGTGCAGAGGTCAGCATCTGGGCAGCAGCGATGACATGGCGAGTCAGGGCCAGTCCAGGGTGCTGTGTGGCCAGCCACACGGGAAACCCGCTGATCGCCCCGCCGAGCAGTACTGCGGCCCAGACATGGACGTGAACTTGGCTTGAGTCGCCAATCCAGGTCAGGGGTGAAATCAGCAGCGCGGCCGCGATGCCCGCTAGCCATTGTACGATCATCAACCGGGCAAATAACTGGTCTGTATGACGGTGTAGATCATTTTCAGCGGCACGGAACAGCGCTGCGGCACGACGCTGTAATGCGGAGCCCGGCAGCGGGCTGGTTTGCTGGCATGGATCACTCAGCGTAGGACGCAGGAAGGTGGTGGCCTGCTGCATGACATGGTCTGCGGGCAGGATGTTCGCGGTTACGGCTGACATAAGGTGCATTCTTTGAGTTTGTTATTCCAGCCAAGGGCACAGCCGAAAACGGGGGTGCTGGTGGAAAGGCTGGTTTTTTGCTTCACTAAACACTCAATGGCATCACGTCCGGGATTGTCCCCGGCATGGCCACGGGTGAGGGTGATGCCGCCATGGAAAACCAGCCTGCCAGCGGCATCGTAGAGCAGCGTCTGGCCCGAGGTCGCCGCCTGAAAGCGACGGGCTTCTGCGCCTGCATGATCCACGGCCACCTGCACACCAGGAATGGCTGCTGCACCGGACCACAGATCGGTTTTCACCCAAGCTTCGTCTCTGCCCTCAGGCTGGATGAACCACACCTGAGTGCTGATCAATCCCTGGCAGTGTGCCATGAGCCGTTCCAGTTCGCTGAGGGTCGCGCGGGAGCAGGGGCAGTGCGGGTGCAGGAAGACCACCAGTTTGGAAAGACCTGGTTCACGGCGCACTCGGCTGGTTTCCGGCCATTGTTCCGGCGGGATGCCGGCTATACCGGCGGTCTGGGAATACTGCGCCATCAGCAAGCTGCCTGTGAGCACCACCAGCAGCCAGATCATGGCAAAGGTGCTGATTTTCAATGCGGCAGGACCCAGGCTCTGCGGCCCAGGCACCGTATCAGGCGAGGACGTCGAATCAGTCGGGTTGGTTAAAATGGGGTTGCTCACCCCTAAACATAAGGGGTGCGGCGAAAGCCACCCAACTAAGCCGTGCCTTATTTAACACGAGCGAAGCGCTTAGCCTGACCTGATTTTATGGCTCAAGTCCCAACGCCATTTCATCGGAAGCCGGAGTCCTAGACTGCGGACTGCGGATTGCCCTGGAACCATTGAAACTTTCACTGTGTGAATGCTTGTAACCAGCCGGGTCAAGAGTCTGCCAGAGTTGGTCCCGGCGTTCGGCGGAACAACCCGTCAGAAAGGACAAAGCCAGCAGGCCCGGCAGAAGAAGCTGGCGCGGAAAACAACAGTTTGGGTGTGGTTGGCAGGATTTCATCAGCAGGGGTGGTTGGAGCTATTTCTGACCGTAATACGCGCCCGGTCCGTGTTTGCGCAAATGATGCTTTTCCAGGATGTGGGCAGGGATTGCGCCTATGGCGGGATTCAAGGTGGCAGAGCCTAGAGCCATGTGGGCACACATTTCTAGGGCGATGCTATTTTTCAGGGAATCCATGGCGTTTTTGCCAAAAGTGAACGGCGCGTGATGGAGTTGCAGGACGGCGGGCATTTCGAGCGGGCTGAGGTTTAACTCGCGCAGGCGCTCCACGATGGCGACGCCGGTGAAATGTTCATAATCCTGGGCTACCTCCGCAGGGGTGAGTGCGCGCACCAGAGGCACGGTACCGTGAAAGTGGTCCGCATGGGTGGTGCCGTAGCAGGGAAGCTCGCGACCGGCCTGGGAGAACATGGTGGCATGCAGGCTGTGCGTGTGGGTGATGCCGCCGATCTCGGGAAATTCACGGTAGAGCACGAGGTGGGTCTTCGTATCGGACGAAGGCCGCAGACTGCCCTCCACGACCTGACCTTCCAGGTCGAGAACGACGATGTCGGTGGGCTTGAGTTCCAGATAATCGACGCCGCTCGGTTTGATGGCCCAGAGGCCGGAGGCGCGGTCAATGCCGCTCACATTGCCCCAGGTCAGGCGTACGAGGCCGCTGGGCTCAAGGGCTCGATTGGCTGCACACACTTGTTCGCGGAGATCTTGGAGAGTCATTGGGGAGGCATGAAAGCTCAAACGTCTTACAATTCCAGCAACATAAAATGGCTGGAGGAGCGTTAATTCATTGAGCCTTGCAGGTTGACGTGAAGAACGCTTCAGTTGACCTGTACTACTTCCACACACATGCCTGCCTCTGCCGTCCCCCTTACAGTTCCTGATCAGGAAGCCATCGCCAAAGCCTCCCTTTGGGTGGCTCCGCTCCGAACCGAAATCGCCCGTGTGCTCATCGGCCAGACCGCGCTGGTGGATCGCCTGCTGGTGGCGCTGCTGACCAACGGCCACGTGCTGCTCGAAGGGGTGCCGGGGATCGCCAAGACGCTGGCGGTGCGCACGCTTTCGGGGACTTTGAAAGCGAAGTTCCAGCGCATTCAGTTTACCCCCGACCTGCTGCCGGCGGACGTCATCGGCACCATGGTGTACCACCCGAAAGACGGCACCTTCACGCCGCGCCTGGGACCGATCTTTGCCAATCTGGTGCTGGCGGACGAAATCAACCGTGCGCCGGCCAAGGTCCAGAGCGCGCTGCTGGAAGCGATGCAGGAACGGCAGGTCACCATCGGCGAAAACACCCACAAACTGCCTGATCCCTTCATGGTGCTGGCGACGCAGAACCCGATCGACCAGGAGGGAACGTACACGCTGCCCGAAGCGCAGCTTGACCGTTTCCTGCTCAAAGTCCGGGTCACGTACCCGACACCGGTGGAAGAACGCATGGTGCTGGATGCGATGGCCACTTCAGCCCCGAAGCTGGACGTGAGCCAGGTCACTGATGTCACCGCCATCAGCGCCAGCCGCGTGGTGGTGAACGACTTGTTCATGGATGAAAAGATCCGCGATTACATCGTCGCCCTGATCCATGCCACGCGTCATCCCGAGGCGCTGGCCCCGCATTTGAAGCTGCTCATCCGCTGCGGTGCCTCGCCGCGTGGTACGATCAATCTGGCCCTGGCTGCCAAGGCGCTGGCTTTCCTCAATGGGCGCAATTACGTCATCCCGCAGGACATCAAGGACCTCGCCCCAGACATCCTGCGTCACCGCATTCTGCTTTCTTATGAAGCCGAGGCGGAAGGTGTGACCACCGATGATGTGGTCAAGACCTTGCTGGACAAGCTGCCGGTTCCTTAACACTGCCCTTCTGTGAACCGGGAAACTGCGCAGAACGACAACGACGCCAGACTCACGCGCATCCTCAAGCGCGTGCGCCGCATTGAACTGCTCACGCGCGGCATGGTGAAGGAGATGCTCGGCGGCCAGTACCACTCCCGCTTCAAGGGCCAGGGCATTGAGTTTGATGATTTCCGTGAGTACCAGCCTGGTGATGACGTGCGCTTCATCGACTGGAACGTCACCGCGCGCATGAACGATCCGTTTGTGCGCAAGTACGTCGAGGAACGCGAACTGACGGTGATGATCTGCGTGGATGTCAGTGGTTCCGGCGACTACGGCAGTCAGGAAGACTCCAAACGCGAGCGTGCGGCGGAGATCGCGGCGGTGTTCGCTTTTAGCGCGGTCCAAAATCAGGACAAGGTGGGGCTGATGCTTTTCTCCGACGGGATCGAGCAGTACCTGCCTGCGCGAAAAGGTGCCCCGCATGCGTTGCGAATTCTGCGCGACATTTTAAACAACGAGCCGAAAAGGCACGGCACGGACATCAAGCCCGCGCTGGATCTTGCGCTCGAGCGCATTGCGCATCGGGCGCTGGTGATTTTGGTGTCAGATTTCATCACCCCAGATCAAAGCTGGGAGAAAAGCCTGCGGGCGGTCGCGGCCAAGCATGATGTGGTGGCGGCGCAGATCCTAGACCCGCGTGAAATCACGCTGCCTGACGCAGGGCGCGTCTGCCTCGAAGACCCGGAAACCGGGGAGCAATTTCTCGTCAACACCTCTCATCCCGCAGTCCGTGAACTTTATGAAGAACGCGTGGAGGAACGACAGGATGCGCTGGTACACCTGCTGCGCCGCTGTGGCGTGGAGCGGATCACGGTGCGCACTGACGAAGACTATGTGCCCGCCTTGAAGGCGTATTTCCGTTCACGCAAAAGGAGGAAACGCGGATGAAATCCGTGCTGCTGACCATGCACGCCTTGCTGGCGCAATTTCCCGGCCCAACGCCGCTGCCACACCCGGAGCTGCCGCCACCGGACAGCGTGGAACTGCCCCCGCCCTGGTGGATTCCCTGGGCGCTCATGCTGTTGCTGGCACTCTTGATCGCGCTGGTGGTCTGGCTGCTGATCCGCCCGAAGCAACCACCGCCTACGCCGCAGCGACAGCCGTGGAGTTCGGCATTGCGTGCCTTGAATGATCTGCGCACACGCATTCAATCCATTCCGCCGCAGGACGTCAGCCACAGAATCTCGCAGATTCTACGGCGTTACCTGCAAGAACGCTACGCTGTGCCGGCCCCAGCCCGCACGACCCACGAAATTTTCGATGGTGAAACGAAACGGCTGCCCGGAGCGCCGGTACATCGTTCCCAAGGACTGTGGCGTGAACGGTTTGCTCCAGTGGCACAGCTTTGTGACGACATCTCGTTTATGCCAGCGCCGCGCACGGAGGAGGAATCGATCATGCTCATCGATCAGGCACTCGCACGCATGCAGGAGGAGAAACCATGACAATTCCGGGCATCCCTGCCTTTCAGCTTTTGCACCCGCTGTGGCTGGCGCTGCTGCCTCTGGTGCCGCTGCTGGCGGTGCTACGTAGCAGGCGTGGTAAGCGGGCCGCTATTAAATTCCCCACCGCATCCCTGCTGCGTGATCTCGGCAGGCCGGCGCGCAGCAGTTTTGGCGGCTTCGTTTTTGGCCTGATTCTGACGAGCTTGACCTTCGGCATTGCGGCGCTGTCACGTCCGCAAAAGATCTTGTCCTATGAAGAGGAAAAGGCTGAGGGCATCGCCATCATGCTGACCGTGGATGTCTCGCTGTCGATGTTGATTGAGGATTTCTATATCGGCGGGCAGCCCGTGAACCGTCTCACGGCGGCCAAGCGCGTGATGGCGGACTTCATCAAAGGTCGCCGCAGCGACAAAATCGGCATCGTGGCCTTTGCCGGTGAAACCTACCTGCCCTGCCCGCTCACGCTTGACCGCGACTGGCTGATTAACAATCTCGACCGTGTGCAAACTCAGCGCGTGGGTGACGGCACCGCCATCGGGTCCGGTATCGCCTCCGCCGCCAACCGTATGCGACGTGAAAAATCGCCGAGCAAGGTGATCGTGCTGCTGACGGACGGTGCCAATAATTCCGGTCGGCTCAGCCCGCAGGATGCGGCAAAGTTGGCCGCCACACTTGGCATTAAGATCTACACCATCGCCATCGGCACGCCGGGCATTCACAGCATCCCCGATCCCAAACGCGGCACGTTTACGCCGGTGGGGCAGCAGTTGTTTGATGAAGGCACGCTGAAAGAGGTCGCCGCCATCGGTAACGGCCAGTTTTACATGGCGCAGAGTCTCAACTCGCTGAGCGATGTCTTCGGCACCATCGACAAGCTGGAAAAAACGAAGATCGAACATCACAAGATCATCGAAACCGAGGAGTTGTTCCCCTGGCCGCTGGCGGTGTGCGCCATCGCCTTGTTTCTCGCCCTGCTGCTGTCTTTGACCGTTCTGCATTCGGCCCCTGAGCCGGTCGCCACCTGATTGTCATGACCTTTGCCCATCAACATCTGCTCTGGTTTCTGCTCATCATTCCTGCACTGCTGGGATTGAAGCTGTGGGTGGATGCGCATGGTTCCAAAGCCGAACGGCTGTTCACTGCGGCGCGCCTGAGGCCAGCCCTGGTGATGGGACGTTCCCTGTGGCGCTCCTGGTGCGTGTACGCTTTCTACATCCTGGCCATGGCCTGCCTCATTGTGGCGGTCGCGCAGCCGCGCTGGGGAGATGAAAAGCTCGAGATTCCAGACAAGGGCCGCAACATCTTCATCGCTATCGACACCTCACGCTCGATGCTCGCGCGCGATACGCCGCCGGACCGCCTCACCCGTGCGCGCCTGGCAGCGCACGATCTCGTCATGGAGCTTGTGGGTGAGCGGGTGGGGCTGCTGGCCTTTGCTGGCCGCGCCTACTTGCAGGCACCGCTCACGACCGATCATGACGCCATCATCGAGTCGTTGCTAGCCTTTGACCATACGATCATCGAGTGGGGCGGGAGCAATCTGGCTGATCTGCTGGATGTGACGCTGCGTGCGGTCAAAACCCTGCCGAAGAGCAATTACGCGCTGGTCATTTTCAGTGACGGCGGTGATGCAGACGCCAACCTCGTCCCGTACCTCCAGCGCCTCACGGCGGCGGGGGTCGTCGTCGTCACGGTGGGAGTCGGCACTGAGACCGGCACGCTCATTCCGAATCCTGAGGTGGATGGGGATTACATCCGGGACGAAGCTGGCAATGTGGTGCGGTCACAACTGCAAAGCGGCGTGCTCCAGCAACTGGCCTCCGCCACCGGCGGGCGATTCATCAAACTCGACTCCCGGCCACTCAACCGCCAGGCCATTCAGCCTGTGCTGGACCGTCTGACCGAGCAGCAGTCCGCCAACCGGCAAACTTCACGGCCAATTGAGCGCTTTGCCTGGCCGCTGGGTCTGGGTATATTCTTGCTCATGCTTGCCTGGATCATCAGTGCCCTACCCCGCTCTGCCGCACGACCGGTCGTGCTGGCGCTGGCTGTTGCCACCTTCACACCTGCGCCGGCGGCGCAGGCCGCAGGTCCGTCCGAACTGCTGGCGTCTCTGTTTCAAGCCAGCGGCCCGACGCCTGAGGATGCGCTGAAAGCGCTGGAGAGCGGTGATTTCAAAAAAGCCCGTGACCTCTACGGCAAGCTGCTGGAGCGCGAGGACTTTGACGTACATTCCCGCGAAGAACTCCGCTATGGTCTGGCCCTTGCGGAGCATGACCTCACTAACTACGATGGCAGCGTCAAGAACTTCAGCGAAGCGCTGCGCACGCAGGACAAGACGCTGCGAGCGCGCGCTCATCGTGGCATCGGACACACGCTCTATGATCAAGGTGCCCGTGGCCTGCAGCAGCAGCCGAAGATCACCATCCAGCGCTGGACCGACGCGCTCAGCCACCTGGATGCGGCGATGGAGCTTGACCCTGAGAACAAGGATCTGCGCGAAAACCACGATCATGTGGCCAACTCGCTTGAGGAACTGCGCAAGGTGATGAAACAGATGGAAGAGCAGCAGGGCAAAAAAGGCCAGAAGGGACAGAAAGGGCAGAAGGGACAAAAAGGCGACAAGGGCGAAGGCCAGGAAGGTGAAGAAGGCGAGGAGGGAGAGGCAGGCCAGCAAGGCGACGACGGCCAGGGCGAACCCAAAAAGCAAAAAGAAGTCAAAGGTGAGAAGAAGGAGGCGGATGACGGCATCGGCGGCAAGGATGCCAAAGAACTGCCTGAAGGACGGCTCCAGGCCGCTGGGAAGGACCCCGGTGACAAAGAAGGCCAGCAGGGCAAAGACGGCGAGAAGCCCGGTGGCGAAGGTGGCGAAGAAAAAGAAAAGAAGCCCAAAGGCACACTCTCTGACCAGCGCAACCCGCGCACCGGTTACACCCCAGGCGAGGCAGAAGGCATCATCCGCCAGTATATGGACGAAATCACCGCGCCGCTGACCAGCCGCTACCACACCCCGCCCGTGAATAAAAAAGACTGGTGAGCCGCAGGCTCCGGTAGTGACGAATGACGAACGAAATCCCAAGCTCGAATGATTCAAAGCCGAAAACTCCCATCACTCCAAACACCGTCCGCAAGCACGTCCGGCATCTTGCAGGCACTGCTGTTGTTGCTGTTTTTTGTCTCCGACGCTGCAGCAGCCACGGTGCGAGCTTATGCCCAGCCTGACCACGCGCACACCGGCCAGGTGGTCAGTTACGTCATCACGGTGCAAAACGGCACAGTACAAAACGTGCCGCAACTGCAGCGGCTGCCGGCGCAGGTCCAAATGACTTCTGGAATCTCAACTTCACAGAACATCGAGATTCGTGGTGCCCAGCAGATTTTTTCCACGCAGTTCTCCTGGGGTATCGTCGGCACAGAGCCTGGCGAGTTCGTCATTCCGCCGCAGGAAGTGCTGGTGAATGGGGAGGTTGTCAAAACCAACGAGGTTCGTCTCATCGTCACGGAATCGACAGCCGGCACTCCCAATGCAGCGGAAGATGCCAATATTCCGCTATTTCAGATCGAGGTCGGCAAGACGGAAGTCTATCAGGGTGAGGTGGTTCCCATCAGTGCCAGCCTGTTTGTGCCACGCAGCAGTGTGATGCTGCGCCGGATCGGCATGATTGAAGTCAATAAGAGTGACTTTGCCATCGCCCGCTTTCCGCAGCAGGCTGATCAATCCGCACAGCGCATCAATGACATCGACTATGTGGTGATGACCTTCCGCAGTACGCTTTCCGCCCTGCACGCGGGTGATCTGAAAGTAGGCCCCGCATCCTGTGAACTGGTCTTTGAAGTTTATGACGCGAACACCCAGAGGCAGATGAGCCGGGGACTGCCTTTTGGCATGATCATGGGTGGGGCGGAACCGCGCAAGCTGGTGGTGAAAAGCCAGGATGTGAAGGTCAAAGTGCTGCCGCTTCCCGCCGAGGGCAAGCCCGCCAACTTCAGCGGTGCCGTCGGCGATTTCAGCATCAGCGCCACTGCCACGCCGAACGAACTCACCGTCGGCGATCCGCTGGCGGTGGACATCACCATCGACGGATCGGGAAATTTCGATGCGCTCAACCCGCCCAGCCTCATGCCGCCTGAGGGGTGGAAAGCTTACCCACCGCGACGCTACAATGTGGACGGTCCGATCGACCCCAACCTCACGCCTACCGCGCAGCGCCGTATTGGTTATTCGATGGTCTTTGTGCCGGAAAAAGTGCATCCCCAATTGCCCCCGTTTGAACTCAGCTTTTTCAGCCCTTCGCAGAAGAAATATGTGGCCGCACGCACGGCACCGATAGCGCTGCGCATCAAGCCCGGGGCGATGGCGGCGGCAGTTCCGACGACCGATGGGAGTGGCGGCGGGGAGGCTCCCAAGCCACCGCCGGTGCAGCAGCCCAAGCCGCAGATCAGTGACATCCTCATGAATGTCCCGGCCAAGGCGAAGTGGCTGAATACCGTGGCAGTCAGCGCGCCACTTACTGCCAGCAACCGCTTTTGGGCCATTCAGTCGATCCCGGCGGCACTCGTGATCCTGGCAGCTCTGTTTACCTGGCTGCGCCGCCAGCGTGAAGAAGCGACGCGCGGACTACGAGGCGAATTGCAGCAATTGTGGCGTGGCCTGGAGGAGAGCCATCTCACGGATCGTGATTTCTTGCAACGCGCCGCCCACTTCATCCACCGCAGCCAGCCGGGCGAAGTCAAAGACGAAGAACTGCGGCAGATCATCCAGCGGTATGAAACGCAAAGCTTCACCGCAGCGCCCACGCCTGCACCAGCGCTCGGCGCAGGGGAGCGCAGCCGCATCCTTTCCACCCTGGCACCGCTGCTGAAACGCACCGCCTTGCTCATCGCCGCGCTGGCCACGCTATCCCTGAATGCCGGAGCGGCAGAGGCTTCACCTGACGAAATGTACCAGCAAGCGCGTGCGGCCTTGGAAAAGGGCAAGTTCACCCAAGCACAGTACCTTGGCGAGTCACTCACCAAGCAGCACCCGCCGGCTCTGAGTTCTGCGGTCTTCACACTCATCGCCAACGCCCGCTACCGGCAGGAAGATTTGGGACGCGCCGCGATGTGGTACCAGCGTGCGCAACTGCTGGACCCGATCAACCCCGAAGTGCGGCAGAATTTGCGACACCTTGATGAAAAGCTGCGCTTCTTTCGCTTCGGTGAGGCATCGCTGCTGGCTGAATGGAGCTTGCTGCTGGATAAAAACACCTGGGTCATCGCCGCTTCGGCGGGCGTGTGGCTGATTCTTTTGAGCGTTATGCGCTGTATTTTGGCCACCCAACGGAAAGGCAGCGGCGTGTTTGCGCTGGTTTTCAGCCTGATCGGCCTGCTGGTTTTCATTCCTTCCGCCACTTTCGCCTCCATCCGTCCTGCGCCCAGCGACCGCGTGAAGGATGTGATGGTCGTCACCGCACGGGAGGTCAACGCCTATACCGCCGCGACGGTCACTTCCGGCAATGTCATCGCCATCCCACCCGGCAGCCAGGTGCGTTTGCTCGAAAAACGTGGTGCGTGGAGTTATGTGGAAATTCCCAGCGGGGACGAGCACGTGCGGGGCTGGGTCGAATCCGCGACGTACACGCCGTTGTGGCCGTGGGACATGCTGCTGGTGCCGTAACTGATTAGGTGCCGGCAGCGCCGCCGGACTTGCCACGGCTCCCCCCGGTGCTGGGACGGCTTCCTGCTTCACGATCGAGGACCAGCAGGCTGGCCGGATCATCGCCAGCAAGCTTGAGGCGGTCGAGCATGTCGCGCACGGTCTTCTCTTCTTCCATCTGCTCATTGAGGAACCAGAGGAGGAGATTCTTTGAAGCGTGGTCTTTAACCTGTTCAGCAACCTCATATAAATCATTGATTTGCTGAGTGACCTTCTCTTCCTGCTTCAGGCTGCATTAAAAAGCATCCATCACTGATTTGTAGTCCATCTTCGGGGGGGTGTAAATTCTGTTCTGTAAAAGGCTTTAGCCTTGCGTTGCACGCCCCTTTGGGGGCTGCGCAGTGAGGCGAGCGTAGCGATGCCGAACGCAGCAGCCCCCAAAGGGGCGTGCGG
>CAINGK010000035.1 GCA_903848465.1 uncultured Verrucomicrobiota bacterium | reverse complement strand
TGCGTTCGGCATCGCTACGCTCGCCTCACTCCGCAGCCCCCAATGGGGCGTGCATTGCAAGGCTAAAGCCTTTTACAGAACAGACTTTACACCCCCCCAATCGTCTTCTCATCCAACAACGGAACGCAATGGCAGCAGCCAGCCCGCAGTTTACTGACGTTCTCCTTGCTGCAAAAATGGAAGTAACGAATTTGCGGGTGCGTCCCTATGCACTCCAGGCACGTGAAGGCTATCTTCTTTGCGTGCTGCGAGTGAATGCAAATCTCAGGATCACGCTGGAGTAATGCACAACCCAGCGGCAAGTCGCAGTCCTTTGATGATCTTTCTACTGCGGACCGCCTTCACCCTGTGCTAACTTTTCGAGTGACCCGCCTCGCCCTCGCCGCCGCACTTCTGCTCTCCCTCGCCGCCTGCGGCAAGTCGCGGCCGCGTGCGGACCTCGTGTTCATCAATGGCGCGGAGCCGGAGAGCATTGATCCGGCGGTGGTGACCGACCAGGTCGGCATGCGCATCGCCTCGGCTTTGTTTGAAGGGCTCTGCCGCATTGATGAGGCGGGGAAACCCCAGCCCGGCATGGCGGAGCGCTGGGAGGTGTCGCCGGACCGCAAGACCTACACCTTCCACCTGCGCCCGAACGCGACGTGGAGCGATGGCGCACCCTTCACCACGCAGGACTTCATCTACTCATGGAAGCGCGTGCTGACGCCCGAATTCGGGGCCGACTACGCCACCCAGCTCTACGTCATCAAAAACGCCCGCCCCTTCCATGAAGGCAAACTGAAGGACTTCGCGCAGGTGGGTGTGACGGCGCTGGATGACCGCACGCTGCGCGTCGAGCTCGAAAACCCCACGCCTTACTTCATCGACCTCTGCGCCTTCACCACCTTCTCCCCCGTGCCGCAGCGCATCATCGAAAAGCATGGCACCGCGTGGATCAAGCCGGGCTCCCTCATCGGCAACGGCTCCTACACCCTCGAAGACTGGCTGCTGGATGACCGCATCGTGCTGCGCCGTAACGAGCGCTACTGGGACGCGGCCAACGTGTCGATGCAGAGCATCGAAATCCTGCCCATCTCCGAGCCGAACACCGCGATCAATTACTTCCTCACCGGCCAGGCCGACCTCATCATGGACAAGGGCATGGTGCCCACCTCGCTCACCGTCAAACTCAAGCAGCAGCCCTACTTCCACACCGGCCCCTTCCTCGGCAGCTACTTCACGCGCTTCAACGTCCACCGCGCACCATTCACCGATCCGAAGATCCGCCTCGCCTTCTCACTGGCGATTGATCGCAAGCGCGTCACCGAAAAAATCACCCAGCTCGGCGAGCGCAACGCCTACAGCCTCACCCCGCCCGGCACCGGACAAAACTACCAGCCGCCCCCCGGCCCCGAGTTCGATCCTGAGCGCGCACGCAAGCTCCTCGCCGAGGCAGGCTACCCCGGCGGCAAAGGCTTCCCCCGCGTCGAATACCTCTACTTTCCCAAACCCGTCGAGCGCAACATCGCCGTCGAACTCCAAGCCATGTGGCAGGAGCACCTCGGCATCAGCGTCGATCTCGCCAAGCAGGAATGGAAGATCTACCTCGCCTCCATGAAGGAGAAAAACTACTTCCTCTGCCGCAGCAGTTGGGTGGGCGACTACAACGACCCCGGCACGTTTTTGGACATGTTCCTCTCCGGCAACGGCAACAACCGCACCGGCTGGGCCAACGCCAAGTACGATGAACTCATCGCCGCTGCCGCACGCGAACCAGACTTAAATCAACGCAACACCCTCTTCCAGCAGGCCGAAAAACTCCTCGTCACCGACGAGGCCGTCATCCTCCCCATCTACCACTACGTCGGCGTCCAGTTCTTCCATGCCGACCGCCTCACCGGCGTGCAGGCGAACATGATCGACGATCATCCCTTCCGCTGCATGCGGTGGAAAAAGTAGTCCAGTTGCGCCGCAACTGGAGCGCATGATTTTTCTCCTGAGCAGGCATCACGCCGGACACGCTTCCTTTGGCACAGGTTCGACACTTCAAAAATCAACAATCCTTGTTCATCAATCGTCCATCAAGCACAGCCAGGATGCCCTGGAGCCGGTGGATTGACGATTGTCGAGGTGGAAGTTCCGGGCCTTTGGATTGAAGAAGTGCGCTTATTGCGGACACGAACAATGATCAAAAAATGGGTCAAGCCAGCCCAATGAATTTGGAACTGAAGCAATCCACGCCCGCCTACTTCGCCACCGCCGCCACAGCGATGCCGAGTTGCACAGTCGGCTCCGTGGCATCACTCATCGGCGGTTCGGTGGCTGCTCCATTGGCGGATTTCAGATCCGTGCCCACGGACCAGATCAAACCCTTCTCCAGGCTGAATTGCAGCGGGGCACCCGAGAAGGGATCCAGCGGCAGGTCGAGCAGGTAGTTGAGGGTGCGCAGTTGTTCGAGGGTGGTCGGCAGCATCTTCTTCTCGGCAATGCAGCGCCGCACCGCGAAGAGGGTGATGACCAGATTGCCACGAGCGCGCATCAGTCCAAGTGCCGCCGGCATGGGTGTGTAGGTCTTCATGCGCTGATGGTAGTAGGCCAGCCCGGCAGAATTGGGCTGGTAGGACATTTCGGCAACGGGGTTATCCTTCAGCCGTACTTCGGCGGTGAGGACCAGCGGTGCCAGCGCTTCCTCTTTGATCTGCCGGAATGCCGTGGCGAAATGCTGCAGGGTTTCATGCGGTTTGAAAAACAACCGGCCCGGACGATGCATCTGCACGCCACCGGGCATAGTGTCGAGGTTCTCGCCGCTCTTCGGTCCGAGGATGAGTTTTTTCTCATGCACGTAGAACGCGTTCATCGCGCCCTCCAGCATCTTCGTCGTGGGCTGGCACTTGCTGAACTGGCGCTGAAATTGCCGCAGGGCCGGTTCCGGCAGCCGAGTCTGCCGCAACAGATCAGCGAGCGTTTGGGCCGCGAGGGTCTGGGCCTCCAAAGAGCGCTGGTAGCAAGAAGGCCAGGCCCAGATAGGCTCCAGCCGCCAGCCGAGCTCTGCGAGATCGATCGCCGCAACAAACGCCGCCTCTTCCTGCATGCGGCGGGAGAGATAGGCGGCCTCTGCCTGCTTGAGCACCATCACCTGCTGCCAGCGCGGATCCATGCATGGGTCTTCAGCATGCCATGCCGCATGCGTGGGATGCCAGTCGGCGTCCTCCAGTAGGTCACGCAAATTGTCGAGGGCGGTGCCGTTGGACTGCACGACGCGTGAGAGCGATGGCGTGTCCCACAGCCACGGCGGCTTCCCTTGAGTTTGGGAGGTATCAAAGGGGACGAGCGAATGGAGAAACTTGCGCAGTTTCTCGGGGGTCTGAATCGTGGCCGCTTGATCGACGGGGCGGTTCAACAACAGGTCCTGATCCAGGCCCGGTGCCTGATCGTCCACATACAGCCAGGCGATGAAAACCAACGCCAGCAATCCCATGCTCAAGATGGCCAGGGTGGACCATGAGATCTCGCGCTCTAATGCCGGTGCAGGGCGTGGCGTGGTGACGAGTCTGGAAGGCGGCGCAAGCCGTGGTGCCACGGGCACGGCTTCCACCGCTGCGGGTGGCGTTGTAGGCACCGGTGCCGCAGGGATGAACTTGGGTTGGTACGGTTCAGGTGCGGGAGTAGGCTTCGGTTCGACGTAGCGGATTTTTTTTCCCGGCGGTGCATCCTGCCACTCCAGATCCAGCTCCCAGGGCGACGCCCACGAACCACTGGCTTCCCCACGACGCGCAGGCTCGTCGGCGGGTGCTTCTGGCGGCGTGTGGGGCCGGATCATGTGCCGCAGTATGAATGCAGTCCTGCCACAGGGCAATGAGCGCATGCCAAGACCTGAGAATTAGTCTCAGCGCCAGGCCATGAAACGATAAGACCCCATGGGATGTTCATGCGCATCCACCTGCCATTCACTGCCAAAACCGAGCGCCTGCTGCAATTCCTGCCCGTGAAATCCCGCGCGAATGCTCGCCTGCATGTCAAAACGCTGCACATGGTTGAGTTCCGCCACCTCGCAAAACAGGCGGCCCAGCACGGAGTATATCCAGCGTCGCGCTGGCTCCACCGCCACAATCAATCGTGTCGCGGGTGACAACCGCGAACCGAGCAGGAGCAGTTGTTCCTTGGTGAAATGATGCAGGAACAAGTTCGCGATCACGATTTCTGTTTCCGGCAGCGCCTGCACAAGCACATCGCCGCACGTCCAGTGTGCCGCCTCAGGCCAGAGCTTCGGCCTGGGTGCCAAATCGAAGGCATGCAGCATCGCCTCCGTACAACAGCCCGATTCCAGCAGCCGCAGTGACAGCGTCCCGTCTCCCGCTCCAAGTTCCATGATGCGCCAGCCAATTTCGCGGTGACGACGGATCATACGCTCAATCCAGCGGTGATTGCCCATGATGCCATTCACCATCACCATTTCCTCTCTTGCACGAATGGCGTGAGGGTCGTCCTGGGGCAAGATGTCGAGAAGTTCGGGCTGGATTACGCGCTCTTTTATCATTTCGATGAGTCAATGGAGACATACGCAACACACTCAGTCCAAGGATGTTTTGGCGGCGCAAATTTTATTCTGTAAAAGTGGCGATCAGGTTTGGGATGGTTCAGCGGAGTTCATGTTGAGGTAAATTTTGCCGGTGCTCCACTCATCGCTTTGCTCGCAGAGCAGGGCGGAGACGAGGCGCAGGAGG
>CAINGK010000034.1 GCA_903848465.1 uncultured Verrucomicrobiota bacterium | reverse complement strand
GCAGCCCCCAATGGGGCGTGCATTGCAAGGCTAAAGCCTTTTACAGAACAGACTTTACACCCCCCTTTCATAGAGGGTAGGGTTGGATGTTAAATCGTCAGCCGAGTGGCTGATGCATGCGGCCACTTTTCTTCCGTTCGTCCCATCTAGCCATGGGGTGTAACCCGACTCATTGTTGTGTGCATCTGCGAGTAAAAACCCCATCACATCCGCCGTTCTCTTCCCTCACCTCATGTCGCCTCTCCGCTTCACCTCCGCCGCCTTCCTTCTTGCCCTGAGCCAAGCCAGCGCGGTGCCGGATTTTGCGGGGAAGGTGAGGCCGCTGCTGGATGGGCACTGCATCGACTGCCATGGTGAGGAAACGCAGAAGGGCGGGCTGCGGCTGGACACGCTGTCCACGGATTTGCAGGACGCGAAGGCGGCGAAGAAGTGGACGCTGGTGTTTGACAAGATCGTGTCTGGCGAGATGCCGCCGAAGAAGCGTGAGCGCCCGCCGCAGGCACAGGTGGATACTGCGACGACGTTTCTGCGCGAGCGGCTGCATGCGGCGTCTCTGGAGCAGCAGCAAAAGAAGGGCCGCGTGATGGTGCGGCGGCTCAATGGCACGGAGTTTGAGAACACGCTGCGCGATCTTCTCGGCACCAATGTCTCTCTCAAAGAACTGCTTCCCGAAGACAGCACCACCGCTGGCTTTGACAATGTGAGCACCGGCTTGGATCTCTCGGCCACGCATTTCCTGCGCTATCAGGAGGCGGCGGCCAAGGCGGTGCAGTCAGTGATTCCCATCAATCCTCCGATCCCGTTCAGTGACCGGCGCACGGCGGAGATGATCGTGAAGAAGGGTTCGAACTTCCAGCAGACGCTGACGCGCAGCGCGAAGATGCAGGACGGCGCACTGGTGTTTTACAGCAAGCTGCCGCGCTACGGCCTGTGCGCCACCTCGGCGGTGAAGGCGGCGGGGCGCTACCGCGTGACGATGTCTGCGTGTGCCGTCGGCGCGGAGGCGAAGGCGCTGCCGGTGGGCTTCATGGTGGTGAACCAAAGCGGGCGTGAATCTCCCGTGCTGCGCGAGGTGCGCGAAATCCCGCATGGCACGCCGCAGGTGATTGAATACGAGGTGGAGCTGGGGCGCGATCAAGCCTTTGTGGTCAATCTCCTCACCACCTGGGACATCCGCATTTTCAAGAAGCCCATCGATGAATACACCGGGCCGGGGCTGAAGGTGGAGTGGATGCAGATCGATGGGCCGCTGGATGCCTTCCCGCCGCCGAGCTACAAGGTGCTGTATGGCGATGTGCCGCTGAAGGCGCGGTCTGTGGTGAAGGCGGAGCTGGTAGGCGGACGCGTGCCGGTGATCAATGACAAGCGCACCGAGGCGCAGTGGCTCACCGATCCACTCATCCCCGACTCCACCAATCCGCAGGCCGATGCGGAGCGCATCATCCGTGCCTTTTTGCCGCGTGCGTTTCGCCGCCCCGTCAGCGCGGAGGTGCAGCAGCATTACATTGGCAAAGTGCTGCAACGGCTGGAACAGAAGTACAGTTTCAATGACGCGATGATGTATGGCTTCAAGCTCATCCTTTCCTCGCCAGACTTCCTCTTCCTCATGGACTCGGAGAATGCGCAGGCCACCGCGCAGGGCGATCTCGTCTCCACCCAATTGGATGACTTTTCGCTCGCCGAGCGTCTGTCTTACTTCCTCTGGTCCTCCGCACCGGATGACGAACTCATCGCTCTGGCCACCAAGAACACGCTGCACCAGCCGCAGGTGCTGAGAGCGCAGGTGGAGCGGATGCTGCAGGCACCGAGAGCGAGCCGCTTCACAGTGAACTTCACCGGCCAGTGGCTCGACTTGCGCAAGATCGACTTCACCATTCCCGACCCGCAGCTCTACAGCGACTTCGACTACCTGCTGCTTGATGCCATGCCGCGCGAGACGCAGATGTTCTTTGAAGAAGTGCTGCGGCATGATCTGTCGCTGCTCAACTTCATCGACTCGGACTGGTCGATGCTTAATGAGCGCCTGGCCATGCTGTATGGCATTCCCGGCGTGCAGGGGGCGGAATTCCGCAAAGTGAAGCTGCCGCCCGCAGCGCACCGTGGCGGTGTGATGACGCAGGGCAGTGTGCTGAAAGTGACCGCAGATGGAACGCGCACCTCGCCGGTGCTGCGTGGCACCTGGGTTTTGAACCGCATCCTCGGCAAGCCGCCCGCACCACCGCCACCGGATGTGCCCGCCATCGAGCCGGACATCCGTGGCGCCACCACCATCCGCCAGCAGCTCGACAAGCACCGCAACACACCGGCATGCGCCACCTGCCACAATCACATCGACCCGCCCGGATTTGCGCTGGAGAACTTTGACCCCATCGGCAACTATCGTGAGTTCTATCGGGGCACCGAGCGTACGCGCGCCTTTCCCATGCCGCTGTTTCCCACCAGCGGACGCGCCATCTTTCGCGGGGCGGATGTGGAGCAGGGGGGCATCACTCCGGAGGGCAAACCTTTCAAGGACATCTCCGACTACAAGAAGCTGCTGCTGGAAGACAAAGACCAGCTCGCCCGCAGCCTTACGCAAAAGCTCATCATCTACGCCACCGGTGCCGACATCCAGTTTGCCGACCGTGAAGTGGTCGAGCAGATCGTGGCCACGCTGCGTGCCAAAAACTATGGACTGCGCACGCTGGTGCATGAAATCGTGCAGAGCCGAGTATTCCTCAACAAGTGACCGACCACCGCCATGCCTAGACCACGACTCGACCGCCGCACTTTCCTGCGCTCCTCCGGCATCGCCATCGGCCTGCCGTTTTTGGAGGCGATGATCCCGGCCTCTGCCAATGAGGCGAAGAAGGCGCTCAAGCAGCAGCCGCGCATGGTGCTCGTGGGGCAGCCGCTGGGAATGTATGGGCCGAACTTCTTTCCCGAGCAGGCAGGCAAAGATTATGCAGCGAGCCGCTACTTGAAAAATCTGCAGGCGCATCGCGATCAGTTCACCGTCTTCTCCGGCATGTCGCACCGCTATGCCGCAGGCCATTTCGCCGAGGTCGGCATCTTCACCGGCGTGGCCCCCGAATTCATTCGCGACAAGGACATCAAAAACGGCATCTCGCTCGATCAGGAAGTCGCATCGCATCTGGGCAATCAAACGCGTTTCCCTTCCCTCATCCTCGGCGGTGGCGATGTCGCGTGGAATCAGCGCGGCGTGCGCATCCCCTCTGAGCAACGCGCCACTACCGTCTTCAAGAAGCTCTTTATCGCCGGTACGCCCGATGAAGAAGCGCGCGAGCTTCAGCGGGTCAAAGACGGCCAGAGCATCCTCGATGACGTGGGCGCTCAAATCAAAGCCCTCAACCGCCGCGTCAGCAGCACCGACCGAGAGCGGCTGGACCTCTTTCTCTCTTCCGTGCGCGAGGCCGAGCACACGTTGCAGCAAGACGAGCACTGGAGCACCACACCCAAGCCGCACGTGGACTTCGCCACACCCACCGTCGAACCCAGCGGGCCGCAACTGGTCGAGCGCTCGCGGCTCTGGTATGACATCGTGCATCTCGCTTTGCAGACGGACTCCACCCGCGTCGTCTCGCTATGGATCGGCACGCAGGAGCGCCCTGAGATCACCGGCGTGAACCTCGGCCACCACGATGCCTCCCACCACGGCCAGGACCCCGCCAAGCTGGAGCAGCTTGCGCTGATCGAAGAGGCCGAGATCAAAGTCTTCGGCGAGTTCCTGGCGAAAATAAAACTAAGCAAAGACGGCGGTCAGTCGTTGCTCGACAACACCGCCGTGCTCTACACCAGCAACCTCGGCAACTCCTCCTCCCACGACAACAACAACCTCCCCATCCTCCTCGCGGGTGGCGGCTTCAAACACCAGGGCCACCTCGCGTTTGATACAAAGAACAACAAACTGCTCTCCAATCTCTACGTCCGCATGCTCCACCACATGGGCGTGGAGGCAGAGACGTTTGGCGCGAGCAATGGCATCATCTCCGAAGTGTAACCCAGCATGTCCCGCTTACTTTCCATTGCCTGTATCTCGGTGCTCATTCTCCAGCCACCCAACGGCGGCGCTGAGCTGCCGCAGCCAACGCGCGCTTTCATGGATGCCCATTGCATTGACTGCCACGACGCTGACACGGCGCGTGCAGGCTTCCGCATCGACCTGCTCACGGCGGACTTCACGGCCGACAACAACGCGGGCCTCTGGCATGAGGTGATGAACAAGATCAACTCCGGTGAGATGCCGCCGAAGAAGAAGCCGCGCCCGGATGCCAAAGAGGCCTTCGCCGTGGCCTCATGGGTCGCCAAGAAGTTGGATGAAACCACGAAAGCAGCACAGGGCGCAGGCGGACGCGTGCCCATGCGGCGGATGAACCGTGTGGAGTATGCGAATACGGTGCGTGACATGTTCTCTCTGGAGGAAGGCTTTGCGCGTCGCATTGAGAAGGAATTGCCGCAGGATGGCAAAGTGGGTGGATTTGATCGCGGTGCCGCCGGCTTGTTCATGGATGAAGGCCAGCTCGCTCAATACATGGCGGTGGCGGATACCGTGCTCGATGAGGCGATCTTCAACGAGCAGCCGAAAGTGCAAAAGTTCACTTATGACGGCACGAAGGAGCGCTACGTCCACGGCTTGCAGACGGCTTACAAGAATGATGCGGGGGAGTTTGTCGAGACAAGCGTGCCCGATGTGATCGCGAAGTTGAAGGAACCGCTGAGCTGGATTCCGCAGCCGAATTTTGACCAATGGGCATCGAAGGACCGGCGCTACGTGCCGCACGGACCGTATGATTGGACGCTGAAGAATGGCGGCACCGAATACCTCGCGAATCTCCGCTTTTACAATGTGGACTGGGGCAAGAAGGGCGTGACGCGCGATGGCTGGTATCGCATCCGCATCCAGGCCGGTGCCTCCAAGGGCGCGGACGAGGAGGCGCTGAAGGAAGTGCGGCTCGTTTCTCAGTACGCGCTCGGCAGTCCTATCGAGAACGTGCAGAGTGTGGTGGTCGATGCGCCCATCGACGCGCCGAAGGTCTATGAGTTCATGCAGTATCTGCAAATGGGACCGCCTGGCATGAACCGCGAGTGGCGCATCCGCTGGGACTTTGGCGAGCGGAAGGAACCGTGCATCGCGGACCCGGCCTATTGGGACGTGCAGTGGAAGCAGGTGATTGTCGGTGGCGACATCGCACGGGCGAAGTCAGAGAAGAAATCGCCCGAAGAGATCGAGGCCAAGAAGAAACTGCTCGAAGAAACCATCGCGAAGGCCACGGAAAACCGAAAGACCTTTCAGGGACCGTACTGGGTCTGGAATCCGAAGCTCAACATTGCCAAGCGTCCGCGCCTGTGGATCGGCACACAGGAATGGGAAGGACCGATTGTGGATTGGCCGCCGAAGGGCCGCAAGGCGCTCTTCTTTGCCGGTGAGCAGCGCGAGGACGACGCGTATGTGCGCGAGATCTTTGCCAAATTGCTGCCGCTGGCCTATCGCAGGCAGGTCACGCCCGAGGAGCTGGACCGGGTGGTGAAATGGACCCTGAAGACCAAGGCGGAGCGCAGCCTCGCCTTTGCGGCTGCCGTGCGTGAGGGCGTGAAGAACGTGCTGTGCTCGCCTAAGTTCCTGTATCTGGGCAGCGAGGAGATGCCTGCTTTGACAGCGGTCAAAAAAATGAAGGGGCCGCAGTCCGTCGATGGCTGGCAGATGGCTAGCCGTCTCTCCTACCTGCTGTGGAGCAGTGCGCCGGACGAGGAACTGTATCAGCTCGCTGCGCAGAACAAGCTGCGCGATCCCACTGTGCTGCGCGCCCAGGTCAAGCGGATGATCGCGGACCCGAAGTCCTGGGAGTTTGTGCGCAACTTCGCCGGGCAATGGCTCAGCGTGCGCAACTTCGACAACGGCACGCCGCCGAACCGCGATTTTTACAAGCACTACGACGATGCACTGCGCGACAGTTCAAAGCGCGAACCGCTGGAGTTTTGCAACGAGTTGTTAAAGCACGATCTGCCGATCACTCATTTCCTCGACAGCGACTTCCTCATGATCAACGAGCGCCTGGCGAAGCACTATGGCATCGAAGGCGTGGAGGGTGATGCGTTCCGTCGCGTGCCCGCGCCCGCCGATGACCGGCGCGGCGGCGTGCTCGGCATGGCTGGCATACTCACTTATCTGGCGGATGGCACGCGCACACTCCCTGTGCGCCGTGCGACGTGGGTGCTGGACACCCTGTGGAACCAGCCCGTGCCGCCGCCGCCGCCCAACGCGGGCGACCTGCCAGCGGTCAAGGACAAAAAGCAGCGCAGCGTGCGCGAGCGCCTGGACGAGCACCGCACCTCTGAAAACTGCGCCAGTTGCCACGCACGCGTTGATCCCTTCGGCATGGCTCTGGAAAACTACGACGCCACCGGCATGTGGCGCGACCGCCAAAACGGCGAAGGCATGCGCGGGGACAAAGGCTCTCCCACACTGGACGTGAGCGGTCAGTTGCCCAGCGGAACCGGGTTCAAGACTGTGCAGGAGTATAAAGCCGCGCTGCTGGCTGAGAAGCAGACGTTTGTGCAAGGCTTCACCGAAAAACTGCTGTGCTACGCGCTGGGTCGGCCGGTGGGATATGCAGATCATCTCACTGTCGATCAAATCATCGCGCATGCAGCGAAGCACGAATTCCGTTTCAACGAGATCATTCAGGCCACAGTCGCTTCCACGTTCTTTCAAACCCAATAACCGCATGAACATCCAATCCCACTCCTGGCGCATGTCCCGCCGCAAGCTGCTCAAAGGCCTCGGTGCCACCGTCGCACTGCCGTGGCTCGAAGTGATGAGCGAGAATGCCAAGTCTATCACCTCGGCAGGCTCGATGGCGGCGCATGAGATTCCACGCCGTGCGATGTTCACGTACTGGGGACTCGGCGTTGAGATCACCGGTTTCACGCCGCCGGACACCGGGAAAAATTACACGCTCACGCCCTCGCTTGCTCCGCTCGCACCCTTCAAGGACGACTGCACGTTGATGACGGAGCTGACGTCCTTCACCGGCGGCCATGGCTCATGCTGCTGCCTGCTCACCGGCGTGAACACGGTGCGCAATGCCAAGACCCTCATGTCGGTGGATCAGCAGCTTGCGGTGCATCACGGCAGCGTCACGCGCTTTCCCTCGCTCGTGCTTGGCACGGTGCGCGAGACGGGCTTTGGCGGTCCGTTTCCCATGACGCTGTCGTGGAGCAAGAACCACACACCCGTCACGCCTGAAAACCGGCCCGAAGTGCTCTTTGAAAAACTCTTTGGCAACGAAGACAACAAGACGCTCGCAGCGGCGAAGGCAGCCATGGCACAGCGCGCCAGCCTGCTGGATTCGATCAAGGAACAGGCCGCCGCGCTGCAACGCCAGGTGGGCACGGCAGATCGCGCGAGGTTGGATCAATACTTCACCTCCATCCGCGACCTGGAGGAACGCATCAAAGTCGAGGGCGAATGGATTGACCGCCCCAAGCCCAAAGTGGCACGCCCGGATTTCGGCCAAGGCTCCCCGCGCGACCGCATCGCCAGCGACGGACGCGGCTACTCAGAATACACGCGCATGATGTTCGACATGATCGCCTTGGCCTTCGAGACCGACAGCACCCGCGCCGTGAGTCACATCCCCCGCACCGAAGGCGACGAGGCGAAGTGCTACGGCTACCAGACCAAGAGCAAATGGGACCTCCACACCATCACGCACAATGCGCAGGAGGACGACAAGATCGCGCAGTGGCGGCAGCTCGACGCACTTTATCTCGGCGAATGGGCGCATTTCCTCGGCAGGCTCAAGAGTGTCAAGGAAGGCAGTGGCACCCTGCTGGACAACACCATGGCCGCCTGGGCCACGACCAATGGCGGCCCGAATGCTCACGATTCCAAACACCTCCCGCTCATCCTCTGCGGCGGCTCGGCGCTGGGATTGCAGCATCAGGGACATCTGGTGAAAACCGACATGCCCGTCGCCAATGTGTGGCGCACCGTGGTGGACCGCGTCGGCATGGAGCTGCCCGCCGACTTCCAGGGCGGACTTGCAACGGACATCGTGCAGGAGTTGGTCTGACCTGGTTGCCAATAGGGGGCAGATCCAATCCTCCTCCGCTGCAACACCTTCCGCTCTTCTTGCGTATCAATCCTCCATGCTTTCCCTCTTTTCCAAACAGACCTCCAACAGCTACTGCGACGGTCTTTCGCGACGTTCCTTCTTGCGCATCGGCGGGCTGGGACTGGGCGGGTTGAGCTTTCCTGAGCTGCTGCGTGCGGAGGCAGAGCAGGGGATCGGTAAATCGCAAAAGGCGCTCATCCTCGTTTACCTGCCCGGCGGACCACCGCACCAGGACATGTATGACATCAAGCTGAACGCGCCTTCGGAAGTGCGTGGCCCCTTTAAAGCCATCGGCACCAATGTCCCCGGCATCCAGATCAGCGAGCACCTCCCACGCATGGCCAAGATGGCCGACAAGTTCAGCTTCATCCGCAGCGTCGTCGGAGCCAAGGACCGGCATGAAAGCTTTCAGTGCGTCACCGGCCGCCTCAGCAACAATGCCCCTCCCGGCGGCTGGCCAGAGATCGGCAGCGTCGTCTCAAAGCTCAAAGGCGGCGCACCCACGGTGCCCGGCTATGTGAATCTCTCCCAGCAGATGAAGCACACGCCTTACAATCAAGGGCGTCCTAGCTTCCTCGGCGTGGCCCACGCACCCTTCATGCCTCTGGAGCGCGGTAAGGAGGACATGTCACTCAATGGCGTCACCCTCGAACGTCTCGGCGACCGCCGCAGACTGCTCTCCGCTTTCGACACCTTCCGCCGCGAGACTGATGCCTCGGGCACCATGGCAGGCATTGATGTCTTCCGCCAGCAGGCCTACGGCATTCTCACCTCCTCCCAGCTTGTCGATGCCCTCGACCTTTCCAAAGAGTCCCCCAAAGTCCGCGAGCGCTACGGCAAGGGTACCGAAAAAATCCAGGGCGATGCCGCTCCGCGCCTCAATGAGCAGTTCCTCCTCGCCCGCCGTCTCGTCGAGGCCGGCGTGCGTGTCGTCACTCTCAGCTACAGCTTCTGGGACTGGCACGGTCAGAACTTCAAAAACGCCCAGGAAAACCTCCCCGACTTTGATCAGGCCATCTCCGCCCTCGTGCAGGATCTGCATGAGCGCGGCATGGACAAAGACGTCACCGTCCTCGCCTGGGGCGAGTTTGGCCGCACGCCCCGCGTAAACGACAAAGGTGGGCGCGACCACTGGCCCAACGTTTCCTGCGCCCTGCTCGCCGGCGGCGGTATGCAGAATGGCCAAGTCATTGGTGCCACCGACCGTCTCGGCGGCGAAGCCTCAGATCGCCCGGTGCATTTCCAAGAAATCTTCGCCACCCTCTACAACAACCTCGGCATCAATCCCCACACCAGCACCGTGTCCGACTTCTCCGGTCGTCCTCACTACCTGGTGGAAAACGAGTTCCAGTCGATCAAAGAATTGGCGTAGTGTGAGGCTGGCATTGGCGCAGCGTGGAATTGATTCCGCAGCAGGTCGCCTGCGCACAGCTATGGGGCACTTTTTTCCACCTTCAAAACCGTGGCGCTGATCTTCTCCGCGCTGGTTTCCAGGCGCACCGTCATCGTTGCTTCGATAGCGTCGGCGTCACCCTTGGGAATCTCGGCAGAGAAGCCGATTTTCACCGTCACCGGATTTCCCGTGCTGATGGCTGCGCCTGAGTTCACCACGCTTTGCAGATTGTAGGCAATTGCATACTGATCCACACTGGCATCTTTGCTGAGGTGCAGAGCGTTCTTGATGAAGTCCTCGGCTTTGGCATCCAGCAGGGATTTGATGCTGCTCTTGCGGAGGCTCTTCCCAGCCGTTTCAATCATAAGCACCTCGCGGCTGTCCCATCTCCCACCATAATTCACCACGCCAAAGCGCAAGCCTTTGACATCCGGCCCCCACATGGCGTCCAGGCTGCGGTGGTTTTGCCCTGGGAAATAGACATCACCATCTTCATCCTCCGACTTGGCTGTTTTCAACTGGCCTATCACCCGTTTCTCCTTCAGAGAGACGACAATGTTTTCCGTGGTACGGTTGTCTGCTACGTTATCGGAGCCACCGAGGGCGTCGGTGTCTGCTGGTCGCACGTCCCCCGTCACGAGGTAAGCAAAAGCTGCTGGCTCGGTGCCTTTGGCACGAGAGGTAAAGAGCACCGCGAGATCTGCTTCTTTGCCGTCGCCACCAGCGATGATCCATCCCACTTCCTTCCCGGCTTTCAGCATGGCGTTGATCGTCTCCGCTGTATCATCCGCCTGCGCCGATGGCGGCAACCAGCACGCAAGATACCCCAGAGCCAGTAGCGGAAGGAAGGGAAACAGTTTCATAAGACCCATCGCTAGCAGGTTTGCCTCTGGCGTCAATGCATGTCAAAAAAGGTAGCTGCGAGCTAAAGCGCATAAGTACTTTCCTGCCGCCACCTGCACGCGAGCGCAGGGCACAAAAAAGCGGCTGAGTTTCCCCAACCGCCTTCGTGAGTTATTTCAGAACCCGTTGCGGCGCAACGCAGCAACTTTAGCCAATCACCTCAGGCCATTCCGTGTGGAACATCTGGCCTTCGGGCTTGTCGATGCGCTCGTAGGTGTGGGCACCGAAGAAGTCGCGTTGAGCCTGGAGGAGGTTCGCTGGCAGGCGAGCGGCGCGGTAGCTGTCGTAGTAGCCGAGGCTGGCGCTGAACGCAGGGACGGGGATGCCGTTCAAAGTCGCGATGCTGACCACTTCACGCCAGTTTTGCTGGGTGCTGCTGAGCACGTCCTTAAAGAACGGATCTAGCATCAGGTTCGCGAGGCTGGCATTGTTGCGGTACGCGTCAGTGATGCGGTTGAGGAAACGCGCGCGGATGATGCAACCTCCGCGCCAGATGGCGGCGATGCGACCCAGATCGAGCTTCCAGTCCTTCTTGTTGCCCATCGTCTGGATGAGATCGAGACCCTGGGCGTAGCTGATGATCTTGGAGGCGTAGAGGGCATCATGAACCTTCTTCACGAGTTCCTTCTTGTCCGTGGTGATATTCACCGTCGGGCCGGTCAGTTGCGTGCTCGCGGCAACGCGCTGCTTCTTCTGGCTGGAAAGAATGCGGGCTTCCACCGCCGCGTTGATCGTGCTGATCACCACCGCGTTTTCAGCCGCGTTCATCAGCGTCCACTGGCCGGTGCCTTTCTGGCCGGCCTTGTCCACGATGAGTTCCACGATAGGCTTGCCCGTCTCAGGGTCCTTCTGCTCAAGCGCCTTGCCGGAGATCTGGATGAGGTAGCTCTGCATGTCGCCCTCGTTCCACTCGTTGAAGATGGCGGCCATCTCGTCGGTGGTGAATCCCGCGTGCTTGAAGATGTTGTAGGCTTCGCAGATGAGCTGCATGTCGCCGTACTCGATGCCGTTGTGAATCATCTTCACATAATGACCCGCACCTCCAGGGCCGATGTGGATCACGCAGGGTTCACCGTCCACCTTGGCGGCGATGCTCTCAAAGATCGGCTTCATCACTTCCCAGGTGGACGCAGGGCCGCCGGGCATGATGGAAGGGCCTTTGCGCGCACCTTCTTCACCGCCGGAAACACCTGCACCAATGAAGCGCAGGCCCTTACCGGCGAGGTAAGCGTCACGGCGCTCAGTCGTCTGGTAGAAGCTGTTGCCACCGTCGATGATGATGTCGTCCTTGTCCAGGAGGGGGATGAGCTGCTCGATCACCGCGTCCACGGCATCGCGGTCAGTGTCCTTCACGGCAGTGGATTTCACCATGATGTGAATCTTGCGCGGCAAGGCGAGGCTCTGCACGAAGTCTTCGAGGGTGTGGCAGCCGACGAGGGCCTTGCCAGGATGTTTGGCAATGAATTCATCCGTCACGCTGGTGGTGCGGTTAAAAACGCTCACCTGGAAGCCGCGGCTTTCCACGTTGAGAACGAGGTTTTGGCCCATCACAGCGAGGCCGATCAATCCGAAGTCACTTTTTTTGCTCATATTTAGGGGCCGCAGACATACCCGCCCCCTCCGTCTTGGCAAAGGGGATTTTCCTCATGGCTGGCATGAGCGAGATTGATAGAAACGACACGAATTTACTGTTGTGCCCTCCCGGTGGCTTCGAGTATCCCTGGAATCCTCAACTTCACCTCATCTCCGCATGCAATACCACGTGGCCAAAAATGGCGAAAAATCTGGTCCTTTTGACAAAGAGGAAGTCTATCGCCGCCTCGTTGCGGGTGAACTCAGCGGCTCTGACCTCGGCTGGCACGAGGGCATGGCAGAGTGGGAGCCGCTGTCAAAGATAATTCCTCCCCCAACACCGCAAGTTCAGCCAATCTTTGCTGTTCCTGGTGGCGGCGCGACGGCAGCCCCCGCCCTAGCGGCCACCACACCCCAGGGCACTTCCGGACTGGCGATTGCGAGCTTGGTCTGTGGCATTCTCGCTTTTCTGACTTTAGGATTGACCGGTCTGCCAGCGGTGATCACAGGGCACCTAGCCCTTTTTCGAGGATCAAAAAAGCTGCCGGCGCGCTGAAGGGCGGTGGCATGGCCATCGCTGGCTTGATCATGGGATACCTCGGGTTTGGACTTGTCTTTATTGCCGTGCTCGCCTCGCTGGCGGTGCCAGCTTTCACGATGGTCCAGCAGCAGGGAATGCAGATGAAAGTGGTGAATAATGCCAAACAGATCGTCATTGGCATGAAGCAGTATGCGGCAGACCACGATGGCAAATACCCGCCAACGCTCGATACTTTGTTCGAAGAGCAGATTTTGCCAGACCGCAAACTGCTTGAATTTCCTGCGGCAATCAATGTTCCCGGCCAGGGCTGGGATTATCGTGGTACCGAACTTACTGACAGAAGCAACGGCCGCGCCATCGTCCTCATCACCAAAAAGGCTGTTGGTTCCAAAAAGAAGATCATTGCCCGCAATGATGGATCGGTAGAGGTCGTGAAAGAGAAAGATCTCCCCTGAAGCATTGGCGGCATTATTGCTTCCTCTACCCATTGATGTGAACCTATGATGAAAGCTTTCTATCTCCCCATTCTGCTCGGTCTCGCAGCTACTGCTGTGCTGGCACGCGAACTGCAAAAAAAACCAGCCGATGCAAAACCCGTGCAACCACCTGCCGTGGTGCCCGTGGAACCTGAGCCGGTGAGATATGCCATGGCAGACTGCCACCTGCATTTGGTGGACTTTCTGCAACGCACCGACGGCGCTGCCGCCGCACTCAAGGCCATGACGGCGTCTGGCGTGACAGATGCCGTGGTCAGCGGGATGCCGGTGGTCAAGCAGTGGTCTGAATCCGAGCCGCAGCAGCCGCAGTATTACTTGGAGGACGATGCACGCTGCTACTGGTACTCCGCCACGGACATGCTAGTGGCACGTGAGATTCAGGCCCTGCCTGAAGCAGACCGCAAACACTTCCACCCCGTCATCTGCGGTTTCAACGGCGCAGATCGCAATGCCGTGGACCATGTCCGCCGCATGATCGAATGGAATCCCGGCTTCTGGCAGGGCATCGGCGAGGTGATGACCCGCCATGACGACCTCTCCGCGCTGACCTACGGCGAGACCGCGCATGCCAACAATGAATCCCTCCACCGCGTTTATGAACTGGCGGCGGAACTGGATCTGCCGGTGTTCGTTCACTCCAATGCGTCCTCCGTCTGGAAGCGCGACCCCATCTATCTGCACGAGTTTGAAGAAGCCGTGCAGCAGAATCCCAAAACCAAGTTTGTCTGGTGTCACGCCGGCATCAGCCGCCGCGTGGACATCCCGACCCTCACGCAGGAAATCGACCGCATGCTGGCCACCTATCCAAATATGAGCGTGGACATCTCCTGGGTGCTCTTCGACACCTATCTCGTCAAAGACGGCAAGCCGGTGCCAGCGTGGCTGGCCTTGTTTGAAAAGTTCCCCACACGCTTCATCATTGGCTCAGACAAAGTGGGTCGCTTCCACGATTATGCCCCAGTCATGCAGCGCTACTACGTGCTGCTGGATGCCATGAAACCGGAAACAGCCAAACGCATCGCCCACGACAACATGCTCGCCATCCTGCCCAAGCAGGGCGCGGTGCTGAAGCCCGAGACTGCACCTGCCGAGGTGCGGCAAGCGGTGCCCGTCCCGACGCGGTGAGCTCGGTTTCACCACTTCAAAAATCAACAATCCTTGCTCTTCAATCGTCAATCACGCATGGCCACGGCGCTCCACGGCCCATGGATTGACGAATGTCGAATAATCGATTTTTGATTGTTGAGGTTTTAAGCCTCAAGGCACCGGTTGCCCCTTGGCTCCGATGCAGTAGAGCGAATTGGCGGTGCGAACGTAGAGCCGCTTGTCACCAATCGCAGGCACGGAATTCACCGGGCCGTCCAGCTTGCTGGCGGCGATCTTTTCGAACTTCGGACCCGCTTTGATTACGATGAGGTCGCCCTGCTGGCTGGCACAGAAGATTTTGCCATCAGCAGCCACGGGACTGCTGAAGAATTTGGCGCTGCCCTGCGTGCCTTCGATGCGCTCTTCGTAGATCACCTTGCCGGTTTTGAATTCGACGCAGCGTAAGATACCGCCGTCGCCGAGGAGGTACATGTTGGCACCAATGACCAGCGGGGACGGTACATAGGGGAGACCTTTGGGGATGTCGAAGGGCACGGGCTTGGGTTTGCCACTTTTGAGGTCGATCGCGGCAATCTCCTTCACACCACCACCGGTGCCGAAGGTGCAGAAATAGAAGTCGTCGCTGAGCACGCCAGAGCCGAGGCTGCGTTGCTTGTAGCCGGGATTGTACTGCCAGTTGATCTTGCCAGTCTTGAGGGCGATGCCCATGACGCCGCTGCCGTTGTTGGCACAGATGAGTTCTTTGGCACCGCCTTTCAAATCATGCACCACGGGGGTGGAGAAGGTGTTGAGGCAGTTGGGCATGTCCAGCTTCCACACCGGCTTGCCGGTTTTGGCATCCAGCGCCACGATGCAGCTCTTCCATTTCTGCTGCTCAGGATCTTCGGTGTAAATCTTGCCGTCCCGCTGCCAGTCGAATTCGCTGCGGACAATCATCAGGCCATCGACGACGATCGGCGAGATGCCGGTACCGTGCTCATGGATGTAGTCGGCCACATGATCGTTACGCCAGACCAGTTTGCCTGCGTGATTCAACGCCAGTGCCTGGATGTTCGTGCCGCTGCTCCAGTTGATGTAGATGCGCTCGGCATCAATGAAAGCGGAACTGCTGGCGAAGGTGTTGTAAGTCTTGTGCAGGGCGTGGGGGACAAATTCCTCTTCATGCCGCCACAGTTCCTTGCCATCCTTGGCGGCAAAGGCGATCACCGCGCGGCGCGTGGCGCTGGTTTCAGCCGTGACGATGACCATGTTCTGCCAGATCACGGGTGATGACCAGCCTTTGCCAGCTTCAACCTTCCACAATGTCGTGCTGTCATCGACCACCGCAGGCAAGCCGGTGGTTTCGACTACGCCGGTGCCGTTGGGGCCGCGAAAGCGCGACCAGTCAGGCGCAGAAAGTGCAGAGACGGAAAACAGGGCGAGGAATGCGAAGGTGAATTTCATGCAATCGACTAGAACGCGGGTGGTTGGCGGGAAATTGCCCAAAGTGTCCTCACAATAAGTGAGAATCACAAATTATGCAGATACCTCGGCAGCTGCTTGATGCGGAACTTCTGGAGTGTCAGCGCCAGCCACGGGCGCTTCGACCATCGGGATGCCTGCTTCTGGAACTTCTGCCACGGGAGTCTCTACTGCCAGCGAGTCAGCTACAGGAGCCTCTACCACAGGTGGTTCCACGGCAGGCACCTCGTCCTTGGCCATCTCCACGGGCACCACTTCCACTTTCGGAGCTTCAATCACAGGCGTTGGTTCCGGCGGTGCTGGCTCTGCAGGTGCCGCCGCTGCTACCGGCGGCGTTGGCTCTGCCTCTGTCACAGATTCGGTCTTTGCTTTGACCAACACATTCTTGACCGCCTCCAGCGCCTCGCTGAGGCGATATTCGAGTTCCGCGATCTTATAGCCATCTTCGCGCGCCCGCTTGCGTGACTCAGCTTCCAGTTGGGCGAGCTTTTCTTCCTGCTCACGCAGCTTTTTATCGCTCGCACCCGCAGAGGTATTGGGTGTCGGAACCGTGGCCAGACCGACGGCATTCATGAATTCCTTCTGCACCATTTCAATGCGGGCCTCGGCCGCTTTCAGGGCGCGTTGCAGGTTCGCGATTTTCCCTTCGGCCTGCTGGTGCGCTTCGCGGGCCTTGGTCAGCTCCGCCTCGGCACCACCAGCGGCGGTGTAGGCAGCCTGCTCATCACGGACTTTTTTCAATTCGACCAGGCTCGTCTGCATTTCCGCTTTGTGCTTGAGCACCAGGTCCTGGGCTTCGATCAGGCGTTTTTCGAAGTCAGCGGCACGGGCGTTGGTGGCCTCGATGGCCTGTTCCTGCGCCTTCATCCGGCCCTGCTCAGCAGCCAGGGCGGTTTCGAGATCCTTGATGCGTGACTGCGTGGGGGCCAGTTGCGCGGCGGTTTCACGGGCGGCGGTCAGCTCGCTCTCCAGACGCGCGATCTGGAGGGCGGCATCGTTCGCGCGGCGCTCCGCCACTTCCCGGTGGGTGTTGAAGCGCTGCTGTATATCGGCAAAGCTCGCGGCGGCGGCAGTGCTGGCTTTGGCGGCTTCCGCAGCCTCGGCGGCGGCTTTGGCCTGCGTTGCCTGTAGCACAGCTCCAGATTCTGTGCGCAGTTGTTCCAGCGCAGCGCTGGATTCGCCTTGCGCGCGCTTGAACTTGCGCCGCATCACCAGCCACGTGATCAGCGGCGGCAGCAGAACGATGGTGGCGACCACGACATTAAATAGCGCTTCTGGGACAATAGGGCCGGTCATGGCGAGCATTGCTGTTGCTGACGTAGTTCCTGCAAACATAGCACTATATGAACGCTCCCCGTGTATTCTGTCCAGCACGCATTGCTCCTTGAGCGCACGATAAAGGTGGCTAGTTTACGACCCCTTTCCCCCAAAAACAACCCATGTCCAAGTTCAATATCCTCATCGCCGGCAACAACGACCCCATTTCGAGCAAAGGCATCGACCTGCTCAAAGCGGAGCCGTCTTTCTCTGTCGAGGTGAACATGAATCTCAAGGCCGAGGACGCCATGATCGAGGCCTCCCGCACAGCTCACGCCATCATCGTCCGCAGTGGTGCCAAGGTGACCGCCAAGGTGCTCGAAGCCGCCCCCAACCTCAAAGTCGTGGGCCGTGCCGGCGTCGGCGTGGACAACATCGACGTCCCCGTCGCCTCCAAGCGCGGCGTGGTAGTGATGAACACCCCCGGCGGTAACACCATTTCCACCGCAGAGCAGGCCTTCACCCTCATGATGGCCCTCTCCCGCAAGACTCCCCAGGCGCACGCCACCATCGTCAGCGGCAAATGGGACCGCAAGAGCTTCCAGGGCACCGAAGTCTATGGCAAAACCCTCGTCGTCCTGGGCATGGGCCGCATCGGTGCGGAATTCGCTAAGCGGGCGAAGGCCTTCGGCATGAGCATCGTGGCCTACGATCCGTATCTGTCCAAAAACCGTGCGGAAAGCCTCGGTGTCACCCTTTGCGAGGACCTCGACGCCGCCATCGTGCAGGCTGACTACATCACCATGCACATGCCGCTGACTCCCGAGACGAAGCACATGATCAACGCCAAGCGTCTCCTCACGCTCAAAAAGACCTGCCGCATCATCAACTGCGCTCGCGGCGGTCTCATCGACGACGCCGCACTCGCTCAGGCCCTCACCGACGGCACCATCGCCGGCGCCGCGCTCGACGTCTTCGAAGTCGAGCCCCCACCTGCCGACTACCCCCTCCTCACCGCCCCCAACACCGTTTTCACCCCGCATCTCGGTGCTTCTACCGAAGAAGCCCAGGAAAACGTCGGCATCGAAATCGCCGAAGTCATCAAGGCCCACCTGCTGCAAGGCACCGTCGTCAATGCGGTCAACATGCCGAATGTCGATCCCAAGGTGCTCGCCGAAATCGGTCCCTTCCTCAAGTTCGGTGAACTCCTTGGCCGCCTCGTCTCCCAGTTCGCACCCGCCCGCGCCAACGTCGTCCGCATCAACTACAGCGGCAAAGTCGGCGGTGGCGACACCACCCTCATCTCCCGTGCCGTGCTCAAAGGCTTCCTCGAGCGCGCTGTCGGTGCCGAGCAGGTGAACTACATCAACGCCAACGGCGTCGCTGAAAACCTCGGCCTCCGCTTCACCGAAAGCCGCCTGCCCGAAGCCAGCGAATTCACCGACCTCATCGAAGTCATCGCCAAGAACGAAACCGAGTCCGCCAGCATCTCCGGCACCTTCTTTGGCAATGAGCCGCGCATCGTCAAGATCAACAGCCACCGCATCGAAGCCCGCCCTGAAGGCACACTGCTCTTCATCGAGAACATCGACCGCCCCGGCATGATTGCTTCCTACAGCGCCACCCTCGGCAAAAACAACGTCAACATTGCCGACATGAGCCTCAGCCGTGACAAAGTCAGCGGCAAAGCCTTCACCCTCCTCACCCTCGACACCACCCCCAGCGCCGAAGTCCTCGCTGAACTTGAGAAAATTCAGGGCATCAGCAAGGTCCACTGCGTGGCCGTTTGATTGCCAGCCAATCCTCTTCTTCCTCCCGTTAGAGCATATTCAATTATGGTATGGTGTAGCCTTGCTGGCTCACAACATCGAGGGGGCACAAAGCACATCCCCTCTCCCCACTGATGGCATGGCAATGCCCAAGATGTCCTTGGGGGGAGAGGTAAGGGTGAGGGGGATCGCTTGATGGCGAAGGGGCTCTGTCGCCCCCTCTCCCCGAAGAAAAGGGAAAGGGAGAACCGCTTTGTCGTTATGGGTTTATCGGATACAAAAAAGAAGAGGTATAACAAAGAGGAAATTGAATCGATCGCCGCCGATGCTTTCAGTGATTCCTCAGCGGTGACGGCTCAACTCCGGTTGACTTACACTCCTCATTCCCAAAGAAATCACCACCACCCGCAAGCATGCCGCCATCCTGGCCAAATAATCTGCTGCCTGGCTCACCGTGCTCTCATTCTCATTTTTTGACCGTCTGCCCCTGATCCGCCTGCGGCACACCCGACTGCCCCGACAGAACCTGCGGCCCCGAAAGTTTGGGCGGCGTCGGCAGCTCCGTGCCATCAGGCGCACGATCCAGCACAAAACCACTAAAGTCCGAAGGCAGAGGCAGAAGCCGACCGTCGGCGGTCAGCACCTGACCCTCGGGCACCAGCTTGGCATTCACCTTCGTCATCAAACCGTTGCGAATCAAATACGCTTGCCCACGAATGGCAAAGAGCCCCTCCTGCACCGTGGGGCTGATGTCGTTGACGAAGTCAGTCGGCAGCAGCACCAGCCTCCCCTCAGGGGTCAGTACTTTCCCCTCAGGCACCAGAAGGGCGTCCACCCGTGCCGCCCGGTCATTGCGAATGAGGTAAGTCTGCCCCCGATAAAACACCACACCGTCATGAACCACCGTCGTGTCTCCAGTGGTGGTCTTGACCTCTTTAGCGCGTGGGCTGCCGGTCTGAGCTGACGCCGCGCAGGCCCAAGTCAGTGCTGCGGCAAGAAGGAAAAAGGGGAGGGGTTTCATGGTAGCGAGAGCTTAGAAAGCTTAAGCCGCGTCCACCATGGGGTGGTCACCCCAAAGCTGAGGTGGCACTTCCATCTATCGTATTATCCTCTTCTTCAGAGCATGAGCCGCTCCTTCTACTTCAGCAGCCACTCCACCGCCGGACTCTCAGGATTTTTACCCTCGCCACGCACCCAGCGCAGGGCAGGGCCTTGCACCATGATCATGCCCGGCAGATCGAGGTATTTAGCCCCACCGGGAAGAAACATCGGATCACGGTAGTCCAGCACCTTGCCAAAGCGGAAGCCATGCGTGTCATACGCAGCTCGGTCTATCGCCTCACCCGCCACCGCTCGCGCGGCGACCGCGATGGGCCCGGTCTGTTCACCCAGCGCCGCGATGCACACCGACTTCGGACTCGGGTGCGTACCCACCTTCGTATTCCGCAGGAAACTCGTCACCGTCAGCACGTCATGCGCACGCTGGGCAAACAGTGCGCTGTTATAACCATACGTGTACCCCGCAAACTCCCGCGGATTCGCCACCACGCGGTTCTGCTTCCCGAGTTCACCACCTTGAAACAGCAGATCTACCCCGACCACCGCCACGCCCCCCTTGACCAGTGCCTTCACATCCTTGTTCGCGAGGCCCGCTTTGCCCGCGTCATCCAGCCAGATCACCACCCGACCATTCCACTGCTTCGGATAGAGCCAGTCCACACTCAGCTCCTCGTTGTAAGTCTTGTTGGTCAGCGTGCCCGTCATTTCCAGATAATCACCCCGGTCCTGCTTGTCCTGCAGCGTCCATTCCACTTCACCTGCCTTGTCATACGTGCGGCCAATGACCACTTCGATGCCCTCGCGCAGCACCTTCGGGTCCGCCTCGCGCACTTGCTTCTCCGCATCCTTGGCGAGATACGCCAGCAACTTCCGCTCAAACTCCAGATCACCCGTTTTCGGGGCAGGGTGCTTGTCATCCCAGACCGTGAGCTGTTCCCTCGTCAGCGGCTCATAGTCCTTTTCGATCACCGGCGAATCCTGCCCCAGCTTGAAGTGCTTGTTCACAAACGTGTAAAACGCAGAGCGCGTCACCGCGTTGTAGTTGTGCGGGAAGTGCTCGCCGCGCAGGAGGAAGACGTTGTCTTTTTTGCCGAAGGTCGTGTACAGCTTCTGCAAGTCCGGGAATCCCTTCGTGGCAAATTCCTTCGTCCAATCGTTCGCGGTGTTCATACCCTGCGGCTTCGGCGCAAACAACCCCGCAAACTCCACATTGCCCGTGTTGATCCGCAGCAAGGAAGTGTTTTCACAGGTGCAGCCGCCTTGCATCGCCGTGCTGACCATCACGCAGGGAAAGGACAGCTTAATTCGGTCATCAATCGCCGCCAGCAGCATCGTCTGCGTGCCGCCACCGCTGGCACCGGTGATGGCGGTGCGCTCGGGATCGACTTCTGGCAGCGACAGCAGGAAGTCGAGGCCGCGCACGGCGTTCCAGGTTTGCAGCCCCATGATGGACTGTAGATGCGCCTCCGCCTGCGGGCTGTACAGGCCCCAGTTTTCTGCGGTATTCATCTCCGGCCGCTGCTTGGCAAAAGTATGTACCATCTCGCGCGGGAACTGCACCGAGTCCGAATCGCTCAGCATGTCCCACTGCCACACCACGCAGCCCATGCGCGCCAGTTGGATGCAGAGCGACTGGAAGATGCTCTTGCCCCCACGCTCAAAGCGCTCGCCCCCTGCCGCGATCTCCGCACGCACTTTCGCGTCCGTCTCTATCGACAGGCGCGCATCCTTCCAGTGCCCATGCGCAAACATCACCCCCGGCACCTTGCCCTTGATCACCTTCGGCTTCCACAGGCTGCCGGTCACGAAGAACCCCGGAGCACTCTCGAAATAGACTTTCTCCACCGTGAAGCCATCGCCTTCGACTTTGCCATGCACCACGGCGTTGAGCGGCGTCTTCGTCGGCATCGGGTACAAACCTTCCGCCACGAGAATCTGACGGCGCACGTAATCCCTGCGCACATCCCACTCACTCAGCGATGACGGCGGATTGAAAGGGAAATAGCCATTCAGATCTTTGGGCGGTTGCAGGCGAGTGTCCTCCGCGTTGGCAAAGGAGGCGGCAAGGACGGCGAGGAGGAGCAGCTTGAGATTCATCGGGTTGGGAAAGTGAACCGCTTTTAACGCTGCGAGTGGGCAAAGTTCATCATAGCGGCGGCGAACAAATTTCTTGCAAGCAATTCGTTGGTGGGCACGAATCAGTGCCGAAAAGTCGGTGCTCGCCGAAAAGGCACTCCGACTGGCGGAGTAGTTGCAAACGACTATATGCAGCACAGTTTCTGGCTGTTTGAATCAAAAGATACAACATGAAGAACCTATCTCCCCGTTCTTTCTGCCTCGCGCTGTTTTCCCTGTGCTGCGTCCAGATTGTTCACTCTGAGCAGCCTGCCAACGGACTTGTTCCCGAGGTGCCGGGGCTGAATCTGAAAGACAAACTTTACCAGTTGGAAGCCAAGCTATCGGACTTGGAAAAGCCTTTCATCAGCACTGCTCCAGCGGACAAGCGGGACGGCCTTATTGTGGGCAAGCTGGGAACGGACGGTGGAAATCTCGCCGCTATTGAAGCTTTCGCCAACGAACTTGCTGCAGCAGCCAAGGACGAAAAAACGGGCAATGTGGACAGCCTGTTGATCAGCTATCGTGGCAAGCTGGTCTTTGAGTCCTACTACCGCCGTGGCCGGGCAAACTTTCCCCACTACCAGATGTCGATCACCAAGTCTTATACCGCGCTGGCTATTGGGCGCGCGATTCAGATGGGGCTGCTCAAAATGGAAGACCTCGACTCACCCGCGCTCCCTTTCCTGAAGGAACTAGACACCACAAAGCTCGTCGCCGGCGCGAATACCATCACACTCGCGCAGGCCATGCAGATGAGTTCAGGCATTCGGCTTGGCGATGAGAAGGCAAAGGAATTGCTGAAGAATCCGGCGCAGCTCAAAGGCCAGGCAGAAATCCAGGCCTACCTGCAATACAGCGATCCGATCCCCCCGATGCCGCGTCAGTTTAAATATCAGGAGCCCGACACCGCCATCGCCATGCAAGTGCTGAACGCCGTCGCACCTGGCGGCGCGGAGGAGTTCATCAAGAACGAATTGCTAGGGCGCATGGGCATCACGCAGTATCACTGGGAGCACGCCATCAGCGGTCTGCCCAAGTCCGCCGCAGGCAGCAGCATTTGCTCACGCGACATGCTGAAATTTGGCCAGCTCATCCTCAACAAAGGCAAGTGGAAGGGCGATCAGCTCATTCCAGAAGCCTACCTCGTGCGCGCGGCCACGCCGAGTCAGATCAACGAGCACTACGGTTTCTTCTGGTGGGTCGATGATCTCCACATTGGCGGAAAAACATATCACGCCATCGAAGGTCGCGGCGCGGGCGGCCAGTTCATCTTCACATTGCCCGAACTCGATTTGATCGCCGTCGTCACCTCCCACAACAAAGGCATGGGCGACACGCTGAAAACCCTGCCTCAGCGGATCATTCCTGCGTTTTCACGCTAGCCCAAATTCAGAGCGCATAATCAAGCTCCTCAAAGCAGCCAGCGCGCCCGAGGTCGCGCTGCGCCTCCTCCCCGGCCAAGGCCACGGCATCACTCCCGCACTGGCAGACGCCCAGCTTTACACCTGGCTGTTGAATCACTCGCGCAACGAGAGCAACGCAACGAAGCCATCAAGAGCGCCCGCACCCACCTGGATGCAGCCGCGCATCTTCACCCCCATGATGCGCAAAGTTGCCGCAGGAAGTCATCGCGCGATCTGGCGCGCCCGGTACGTTTCACCTCTGATGCCCTGCTTCAAAACCACTCTCGTCCGATTCGCCGCAGTGCTGCTCATACCTCTGCCAGCTCTCCACGCTGCTGAAGTCGCGGTATCGAGCCTCGATCTCTCGCTTGCGGCCAATACCAGCGGCTGGGCACCGAGGGCCAATCTCTCGACCAGTGGCAAGGCGATCTCGCTTGGCGGGACGGTCTTCGCAAATGGCCTGGGCAGTCACACCAAGTTTCGGTTGGTGATTGATTGCCACGGCACGGCAAAACGCTTCACCGCAAAGGTCGGCGTCAATGATGCGGCCAACAAGAAATACGCAGCCGTGGTATTCCGTGTGGAGGGGGATGGCAGGAAAATCTTCATGAGTCCGGTGATGCGTCCGGGCGATGCACCGCTGCCGGTGGATGTTGATTTGAGCGGCATCAAACAACTCGTGCTGCTGGCGTGGAATGGCGAAGGCGGCGGGCAGGCCGATGACTACGCGGATTGGGCCGAGGCCACCATTCGCTACGATGGCGCCGCTCCGGTGGCACTCGCCAGTGCTGAGCCGCGAAAGTTGCTCACGCCTCCAGCCCCACCGACGCCCCGCATCAATGGCCCGCGAGTGATCGGCACCCGCCCTGGCAATCCATTTCTATTCTATGTCCCTGTCACGGGTGAGCGCCCCATGAAGATGACAGCCATAGGTTTGCCCAAGGGCTTGAGCCTTGATGAATCGACCGGAATCATCACCGGCACGGCTCCGGCGGCGGGCACTTATGAAGTAAAGCTGACTGCGGTCAATGCTCGCGGCAGTGCCTCGCGCGAGCTGCGCATCAACGCGGGAGATACACTCGCGCTGACGCCTCCGATGGGCTGGAACAGTTGGAACTGCTTCGCATCGAAAGTCACCCAGGCGGACATTCTCACGCAGGCAAACGCGATGGCCTCCAGCGGTCTGCGCGATCACGGCTACGCCTACATCAACATCGACGACTTCTGGATGCCGAAGAACGCCGACGGTGATCCGACGCTGCACGGCCCCGAGCGCGACGCCGCTGGCCGCATCAATACCAACGCTCGCTTTCCAGACATGCCCGGCCTCACCGCCACGATTCATAAGCTCGGACTCAAGGCAGGCATCTATTCATCGCCCGGACCCGAGACCTGCGGCGGCTGCGTTTCCAGTTGGCAGCACGAACGGCAGGACGCGGAACGCTTCGCCGAGTGGGGATTCGATTACCTCAAATACGACTGGTGCAGCTACAATCGCGTCGTGCCAGGCAACTACGAGGACAAGGCCTATGCGATGAAGCCCTACGTGGTGATGGGCGAGCATCTGCGAAAGCAGAAACGCGACATCGTTTTCAGCCTCTGCCAATACGGCATGGCAAAAGTGTGGGAATGGGGCAGCGAGGTGGGCGGCAACACTTGGCGCACGACGAATGACATCGGCGATTCGTGGAACAGCATGTCCACGATCGGTTTCTCACAAGCCGGACACGAACCCTTCGTCAAACCCGGCTGCTGGAATGATCCCGACATGATGATTGCAGGCTGGGTCTGGGGCCGCTTCACCAATCTCAGCGACGACGAGCAATACACCCACGTCAGCCTTTGGAGCCTGCTTGCTGCGCCGCTGCTGCTGGGCTGCGACCTCACGCACGTAGATCAGTTCACGATGAACTTGCTCGGCAACGACGAGGTCATCGAGGTCAATCAAGACCCGCTCGGGCGCATGGCCTCACGCATCGCGACACGCGGTGACACCCAAGTGTGGGCAAAGCCAATGAGCGATGGCTCGATGGCCGTGGGCTTGTTCAATCTCGGCGACGAGACGGTGCCTGCAGCCACCACCTGGAACGAATTGAAACTCACCGGCCCCCATCAAGTGCGCGACCTCTGGCGGCAAAAGGACATCGGCACAAAATCCGAAGGTTTCAGCGCCGACATTCCACGTCATGGCGTGTTGCTGATTCGTCTCTTCCCCAAAAAGCAATAGCCTGAAGCCATGAAACACACTCGCATACTTTTCACCCTATGGGTTCTCGCCAATTCGGCTGCTGCGGCAGGGCCCATTGAACAAGATCCCAAGTTCACCGCAGTGGCCCAGCGCTTCCAGAGCGGCCTGGGCATCAGCGTGCAGCCCGCACCCGTGGGCGATGCCGTGGTGGCCAAGATTTACAACGTGACTCCTTTGCAGGCGGAGCATTTGGACAACGCCGTGCAAATCCTCGCCTGGGTGGAGGAGGATCTCAAACGCTACCCGGCTGGCTTTTTGCAAAAGCATGGCCCAAAGCATCTCATGCTGGCCAATGCCTTTCACTCCAAGACGGCCCAAGGCACCGCAGCACTCTACTCGCCGACCTTCATCGCTGACAAAAACAGCGGCTCCATCCTTGTCACCGTGCCAGCCACGCTGACACCCGCCATCGAGGCACTCGGCAGAGGCCAGTTGCATTACACGCTCTTTTCCCTGCTGCTTCCAGACGTGAAATCCACGGACTCACCTCTCTCCCTGGAGCGCTGGAAAACACGGCTCTCTGATGATGCCGCAGGGGAAACCGAAAGCGCCAAACGAATCATCAAGACAAGCAATTCACGCGAAAGCCTCTACAAGATGATGTGGGAGCCTTTTGAATTGGCCGAGCTCACCACGCTCGCGAAAACAGATGCCCGGCTGCAACAGCGCATGGATCTGGTGCAGTCCTTCATGCACTCGCTCGATCCGCAGTTTGATGCCACCTTCTGGGCCGCGCTGGCCGTGATCCCCGAGCACCAGCGCACCGTATGCCTCAATGATCTCACGGACCTGCACAGCACGGACCAGATCAAGGCCGACGCCGAAATCCAGAGCGACATCCGCGCCCTGGAAAAGCAGTGGGGCTTCAAGGTGCTATGGGAGCCCGGCTCTGCCGCGCCACCCATGCCCGCGAAAGTCCGGCTGGAGTACTCCTACTTCACCGACAAAAAGCTGAGCGAGTTCAAGATCTACCTCCGCATGCTGCGTGAAAACCTGGCGCTCTACCCGGTGCAGATCACGCAGCGGCTCAACGTGCAGCACCTCTACCTGCTGGACACCTTCACCTTTCGCGGAGCCGGTGTGGCCGGGCAGGGCATCAGCTGGCTGCCCCGCCCCTCCTTCGCCTATGGCATGCGCACCTTCGATCCCGCCAAGATCGCCTCCCTCGACTTCCTCCGCCGCACCATTCACCACGAAGTGCTCCACCTCATCGACAGAGAGTTCTCCAAAGAAGGCGGCCCCATCTACGGCACCCGCTGGGACAGCCTCAATCAAGAAGGCTTCCACTACAAGATCGGCAGCCCCGGCAGCGCGGCCAGCCCCAGCCAGTTGCGCTTCTACAAAGACAACGCCAAGTGGCAGGGCTTTGCCGAGCCCTACGGCATGAACATCGCCACCGACGACCGCGCCACTCTCTACGCCCGCCTCATGACCGCACACGCGGCCGATGAAGGCCGCCGCGACCAGTCCTTCCTCACCTGGCTCAAAACTGACTCCGTTCTCAAAGCCAAGGCGGATCGCTTGCTAGAATTCTTCCAGATGCTCAAAAGCGAACTAGCCATACCGGCGGAGTGTCCTCTGCTTTCAAAATTGCAAGGTTCCATGCCTTGACGTTGAAAACACGCAGCGGCCGCCGGTCTCGCCGCTCGACGGAATCAACTCAAGCCACCTCTGGCTGCGGCACGTTGGTCTTGTCGAATGTCCCGACGACATTGGTCGCGACCTTCTTATCCACCGTGAAATGGGTCAGGCTCAGTTGCAGATGGTGGGCGTCGCAGCGCGGGCATTTCTTCAAGACCCAGGTGATGCGTGCGGCTGCACCTTTCTGAAGGGTCGGATCCAGTGCGGCAATGGCGGCTTCCGTTTCAGTAAGCGGTGCTCTGGCGATGGGTGCGACGAGCTGATTGGCGCGCGCGGTGAGGGCGTTGATCGCAGCTTGCAATGCGGGTTGGCGTTCCTTGGATTTGAGCTTCTTCACCTCAGCCCATTGCTCGGGCGAGTGAATGTGGCCGGTGCGGTGCTTCTTGAGGTACTGCTGGCAGTTTTTGCAGTAAGGCATGCCAAAGACCAGCAGCGAGGGGAGCATCGCGCCCACTGCGTAGCCACCGATTTCGAGCAGCTTGTACGCATAGCCCCAGCCACCCAGAGGTTCGCCTGCATCGCTGCCGTAGCGTTTTTTGAAGGACATGCTTTCGCTGATTTCGCGGAGGTAGTCAGTGAAGCCAAAACGTTCCGGCGGAATGTGCATGCGCTCAATCAGACTCAAGTACGTGAGGTATTGCGCCGCGAAGTAGTCAATGATCGCCGTCGTGATCATGCCCAAGACAAAGGCCTTGCTCAGCTTCACATGCAGCAAGCGCGAGCCGATGGCGTATCCCAGTCCGCTGGCGATACCAACCAGCAGTGCACCGGCAGGAATGATCCCGTTCGCATACCAGCCCATGATGTTCTCACCGTTGTCATTAGCGATCTGTACCAGCCACAGTGCCAGTGCCGAGGTGCCGAGTCCACAGAGATAAACAATGAGACCCGGCTGACGAAGGGATGGATTGGAAGTACTCATGACGAAGCGGAAATATCCGGCCGCGAAAACGAAGGCAACCCTTTTGTCATTGCAAAATTGTCAGTCGCGGAACCCCAATTTTTCAGCAAGTGCCAGACATTCCGCCACCGGTTTCAGCCCCAGCGACGGCGTGGGATGCGTGAGGCACATCGCAGCAGCACAGACGGCGAGCTTCAAGCGCTCAGCGACAGGCCAGTTTTCGTGCATGCCGTGCAGGTAGCCCGCAGCGAAGGCATCTCCAGCACCCGTAGCTCCGGCGATGAAGCCCGGTGGCAGCTTCAGCGAGGGCTGATGATGAACAGCCCCCGCTTTTTCCACGACGATGGCTCCGGTTTCAAAGTGGATGATCACTTCGCGCCTGACGCCAGCATCAAGCAGTGATTGCGCAGCAGACTGAACGAGTCCGAGATCCATCGGCGCTGATCGAAGCTCGAGTCCCGTGGCACTCCCTGCTTCGAGTTCATTGAGAATAAGAAAATCCGTGAAAGGCAGCGCAGCGGCGGTGATCTGACGGAATTGCGGATACGTGGAACTGACAAGATCCACGCTGGTCAGGAGTCCGGCCCTCTGCGCCGCTTCCAGCACACGGCTGGCGACGGTGCGGCCATCCTCGAGCAGCCGGTCCATCTCGCTGAGGAGCATCAGGTAACCGAGGTGGAAAATCTTCGCCTCCGTAGCGCTGAAGTCGAAGTGCGCTTCACCCAACAGCGCATTCGCCCCGAGTTGATGAAAAAAAGTACGCCGCCCACTGCTGCTCACCGTCATCGCATCCGTGCAACTCGTCGGCGCTGCATCCGTTTGCTGCAGTTGCGAGATGTCGATGCCCGCCGCCTCGCAGTCGCGTAAAATCCAGTCACCATTCAAGTCGGTGCCCACGAGGCCGACGGCAGCGAGCGGGTACCCGCAGCGCATGGCAGCGAGGTCTTTGAGTACATTATAAGGGCCGCCACCGTTGGCCGCAGTCTCACTCTGAATAAACGCCAGCATATCCTGCTCCGGCCAGGCGTCGATGAGCTTGACGTGATCAATGATGAAGTTGCCGCCAGCGAGGATCCCTGTGCGTGTCATGCAGTGGTCAGAGAGGAAGTTAGTACAAAATGAATTTGTTCATGGCAGGGCTGGGTCAGGCAAGACGCAGCGAATAACGGTCGCCATGGCGGCTTAAGTTCACGGCGGCACCATAAATTTCGCTGAGCTGATGGCTATGCAGCACCTCCTCCTTGGTCCCGGACGCATGCACCCGACCATCCTTGAGCAGCAGGCAGTGGGTGATGCTGGGCAAAATTTCTTCCACATGATGCGTGACCATGACGAGGGAAGGGGAGTGCTCCTGAACGGCGAGCGCCTGCATCCACTGTAAATAGTGCTCACGCGCCACGGGGTCGAGTCCCGCACACGGCTCGTCGAGAATCAGGACATCGAATCTGGCCATCAAGGCGCGGCAAATGAGCACCTTCTGCTTTTCCCCCTGGGACAGCGGCCCCCAGAAGGCCTCGCGCAGGTAGCCACAGCCCACCAGTTTGAGCAATCGTGCCGCCTCGCGTCGCACGGTCGGCAGCGGTGCCTCGATCAGGTTCAACTTGGCATCACGCCCACTGGCGATGACGTCGAGCACCGGTTCGCCGCTTTCCAGGTAGGTGACGAGCGTGTTGGTGACGAGTCCCACCCGGCGGCGGACTTCACGCCAGTCGTCCTCGCCAAAGACGCTCTCGCCAATGCGGAGAGTGCCGCTGGTGGCGCTGTCGTACCCGGTGATCAGATTGATGAGGGAGGTCTTGCCGCAGCCATTCGGGCCGAGGATGCACCAATGCTGGCCGGGATCGACCCGCCAGGAGATGCCTTTGAGGATGGGACGGCCACGGCGAAAGGTGAGGTCAGTGACTTCGAGAACAGGGTTGGACATGCGGGGGGATTGTTGAATGACGAACGCGAAATGTCGAGCAGCGTTGAACGCGGCCGATTTAAAGCCGATTCACTGGCTGTGAATAGAATTTGTCCTTTTGATTTTTCTCCCGTGACAAAAATGACCATCCTGCTAATCTCAGAATCTCTTTCTCGAAAAATGTCCGTTTTCCCAGAAGCCCAGCCTGATTGCCAAGCCATTTGCGATGACGTGCGTCAATCCAAGCTTGCGCTTCGCCGTAGTTTTTTTGTAAATTGTGCTGATGTGCAACGCACCCTGCAACTCATGAGACCCCTCTTCTGCGCCGCTCTGGCCCTGGCCGCTGTCACGTCTGTGTATTCACAGGCTCCTAAGCCTGCACCACCTGCGGCTCCCGCTGCTCCAGGTCCCCCCCCTGCAGTACCAGGGGCCTTGAATATCCAGCAAGAGACAGAAGCTCTGATCAATGCTGCCAGCGCGTTGTTTGCCGAGGCTAAGTACCAGGAGGCACTGGCCAAGCTCGCGGTGGCGAAGAAGAACCTGAACAACAAGCCTATGGAGGGCATTTTGTTCACCGAAGGGGCCTGTCACTACAATCTGAACGACTACCCGAAGGCTATTGAGTCTCTGGAAGCGTATGTGAAAGAATTTCCGCAGGGTTCGGCGATCATCGACGTTCGCATGGCGCTGGGCCGCTCTTACATCGCCAGCAAGCAGGAAGACAAAGGCATCGAAGTGCTGACCGATGTGGTGCGCAGTTCGCCGGAGAAAAAAGCCGAGGCCGGACTCATCATCGCCGACACCCTCAACAAAAAAGGTGAAAAGGACAAATCGCTCGAAATCCTGAAAAGCGTGCTGGAGGGAGGGATTCGCAGTGCAGAATCCATCCAGGCGGCGATGCTGGCAGCCAATATTTATGTCAGTAGCGGCAAGCTCGATGAAGCCACCGCGCTGATGGAAAAGGTGCGCAACTTTGCCTCCGGCGGCGACAGCATTGCTCAGATGAACAACATCTATCTCAAGCTGGGCGATGAGATGATGGAAAAGAAGGCCTACAAGGAAGCGCTGGGTGCCTATCAGCTCGTGCGCAAGAAGGCGGAAATCTCACGCATTCAGAATGAGCAGGTGGCCAAATTGGAAGCCCAGCTCAAGAAAGTGACCGGGGTTCGCAAGGATGAGATCGAAACCAAGCTCAAGGCCAACAAGGAAATCATGGGCGAGATCGAGAAGCGCACGGACTACGATGCCTCTCTCTACTATCGCCTCGGTCGCTGCTACTATGAAATGGGTGCGCCCAAAGAGGATGGCACAGCCTCTGATGCCTCGCGTTTGTGGCAGGCCATTCTGGCCTTTGAGGTCATTGTGAACGATTTCAAGCAGTTCCCGCAGCGGGACAAGTGCATGTATGGCCTGATCACCGTCAATGCCGCTTTGAAACGCGTCAATGAAGCGCGTCAACTCTGTGAGAAATTCATCGAATCCTTCCCGAACAGCGAGATGGTCGGCGAAGTGTCCATGATGTTCGGCATGCTCGCTTATCAAAACAAGCAGTTGAAAGAAGCCATCGATTCCTGGCAGCGGGCCAAATCCTTCCCCAAGGCCGACAAAGAGCGCCTGAGCTTTCTTATTGGCAGCGTGCAGTTCGAAATGCAGAAATTCGACGAAGGACGCCAGACCTATGAGACACTGCTCCAGGAGTTTCCGACGTCCGGCTTCAAGGATGATGCCCAATACCGCATCGCCCTGACCTATTTCTACCAGAACGACTCCAAGAGCGTGACCAAGGCCTTCAAAGCCTACATCAAAGACAACCCGAAGGGGCAGTATGTGGTGGATGCGCGCTACCGTCTGGCTTTCATTGATTTCCAGGGTGGTGACAAAAAATCGGCGGAAGCGCAATTGTTGAGCATCGTCAAAGATGCTCCGAACGATCCAAATATTGGTCAGGTGCATGCGCTCCTCGGGGATATTTACAATCAGCGTACTGATTATGAAAATGCGATGCTCCAGTTCGCCGCCGCCGTGGACAAGGCCAAGTCCGAGGACGTTCTCAAGTACGCCATGGATCAAGTGACGGATCTCTACGTCGGTGCCAACAAGTGGACGGAACTGGCGGACATGTGGCAGCGGTACTACAATACGAACAAGGACAACGACGACCTGGCCCTCAAAGCCATCCTCTGGATCAGCCGCGCTAAAATCAAGGATGGTAAAGTGGATGATGCCAAGAAACTGCTGGCAGAACATATCAAAATCCGCATTCCCATCGTCAACAACCAGCAGGTGGAAGGTTTGATTCAGCAGTTGGTTTCGATCAGTGCGCCCAAACGCCGTCGTGCTGTCGCTGCGGCTGCTCCGCCCCCACCAGCCGATGGTGCGAAACCTGCCGAAGGAACTCCCGCTCCAGCTCCGGCACCTACCCCACCGCCAGCGCCAGAAATCACCTTTGAAGATGTTGAAAAGCAGCTCGAAGAGATGCTGAGTCCGCCCCAGGCGGCGATGAACGGCACCGCCCAGATGCGCATTCTGTTTGCGAAAGCTTGGCTGGCCAAGACCATGAAACTGCCGGACAAGGCCGAGAAGTATCTCACCATCATCATTGAAGTGGCCAAGCCTGACGACCTCAGCCCCATGCTCCTGGCCATGGTGGGGGACAGCGCTCGTAAAAAGGGCGATTTGGAGAAAGCCAATGGCTGCTATGTCCGGCTCAGAGACTTCTATAAAGACAGCGAATTTTCAGACGGTGCTCCTGTCGGCTTGGGTGATATCGCCTTTGAGAAGGGCGAATATGACAAGGCGCTGGAACTCTTCCGCGATGCCTTGAACAACTATCCCGGCAGTTCCCACGTGCTGGATGCCACCCAAGGGGAAGCCAAGACGCTCGTCAAACTCAAGAAGTATAATGAGGCGAAAAAGATCTTCGAACAGATTTCCAACACCAAGGAATGGCGCGGCCATGCCACCGCCAATGCCCTGCGCATGCTCGGAGAGATTGAGGCGCTCAATAACAAGCACGAGGCCGCCATCGCCTACTTCCAGCGTGTTTTCATCGCCCATCAAAAATGGAAAGATGAAATGGCCAAATCCTACCTGCTATGCGCCAAATCCTTCATTGCTCTCAGCAAGCGCGAGGAAGCCAAGAAGACCCTGGAGGAGATGATTGCTCGCAAGGATCTTCAGGGCCAGACGGTAGAAATGAAAGAGGCAGAAAAACTCGTCGCCACCCTGTAATTTGATGCGAACCCACCTCACGATTCCCATGCACTCGTTCGCCCGCTTTTTGCTCATCTTCGCCGTCGTGGCCGCTGGTTCCGCCTTCGGTCAGGCCATCGTACTCAAAGACGGCAACCGCGTCTTCTCCTCCGAATTCTCGATCCAGGACGGCAAGATCGTCCGCACCATTCAGATCGGTGAACAGAAAGCCACCAGCATTCTGGACAAACGGAATATCGATTCTCTGGAGTGGCCTTACCCCGCTGAACTGACTGAATCTTCCGACCTGCTCGCCAAAGGCAAGACGGATGAAGCCATTGCCGTGCTGCTGAAAGGCCGCGACTTTTTCCAGCACTTTGAAGGCATTGAGGGCAATTGGTACATCGACATTTACTTTGCCTACATCGAAGCGTTGAATCAGGGCGGTAAATTCGATGATGTGGTGAAATCCCTGCCTGCTCTGCGTGCATTGAAACTCACCGACGCGCAAAAAATGCGCCTCCGCATCATTCAACTCGATATTGAGCGGCAGACGACCTCCGATTACACGGCCATCATTGTGGAAGCCCAGGGCATCTTGAAGGAAACCGACGACTCTGCCATTGGCGCTTCGCTGTGGGCCATCATTGCCGACGTTCACACCCGCAAGAAGGAATGGGAGAAAGCCTTGCTGGCCTATCTGCGCATTCCCGTCTTCTACGGCACACAGATGCAGCGTGTGCCTGAGGCTGAGCTGAACGCCGCCAAGTCTCTCATCAAAATGAAGCGCTATGAGGACGCGAGTTCCTTTTTGGCCCGCATCGTTGAGTCGTATCCCGGTTCGCCGGTCGCTGAATCCGCCACGAAGGAGAAAGCCGCCATTGCCGGAATGAAAAATGTCGCCGAGGAAGAGGCTGCTGCCGAAGGCAAACCTGACGCCGCCAAGCCCAAGGATGGCCAGCCCGCAAAATCTACCGAGTCTAAACCCAAAGCCTGAAGAATCTCCCCATGCAAACCAACACTGCCACCCACATGACCCGCTACATCTCCAACGGCCCCGCCCGCGCGTTCCTTTGCGTCCTGCTGGCGTTTGGCGTTCTCACTTCCTTGAACATTTATGCGCAGGAGGCCGCCCCAGCGGCTGAGGGCGCTGCAGCCCATGCTGAGGCCACGCAGCACTCGCTCATTGACCGTTTCATTGAAGGTGGCTGGGTGATGTATCCCATCACCGCCTGCTCCATCGCCCTGGTCTGGCTGACGGTGGACCTCTGGATCCGCACCGGCATCAAGAAGATGGCTCCTCCGGCCCAAGTAGCCCAGGTGCAGGATCTGTTCCGCGCCGGTGACTACGTCGGTGCCTACCAGTTCTGCAAAGGCAACCCCACAGCCTTCACCAACACGACCCGCGTGGCACTCAGCTTCCTCGGCGATGGGCACGATGCCACGGAAGGCGCTTTGTTCTCTGAACTGAACAAGGCCAATGCCTCCATCCAGACGCGCATCAATTACCTTTCCGTGATCGGGGTGTGTACGCCCATGATTGGTCTGACCGGCACCGTGACCGGGATGATGAGCGCTTTCGCCACCTTGAAAACCAGTGGTGCAGGGGACCCTGCCAAGCTTTCCGGTGCTATCGGTGAGGTGCTCATCGCCACCGCTTCCGGTCTCTTCATCGCTGTGCCTGCGTTCATGTTCTTCTACTTCCTGCGCAATCGCCTCCAGGTCTCCATGAGCGATCTCCAGGAAATCTGCACCTCGCTGTTCCGCAAGATGCCTTACCAGCACCTCAAGGACGCCCACGTCGGCGAAGAAGAGTTTTACGCGGCTATTCCAAACTGGGTGGCTGGCGAGGCTGCTCCTGCGGCATAATTTTGTTCGGCTGAACTTTTCCTCTATTTCTTAACCCTTGACCTTCTAACACTATGGGCGGCGGCGGCGGCGGCGGTGATGGCGAACCGGAATTTCAAATCGCTCCGATGATTGACGTGTTGTTGGTGTTGCTCATTTTCTTTATGAGCATCACTTCAGCGCAGGTGTTGAGTATCGACAAGGAGATCGTTCTCCCTGTCGCTAAAGACGCCAAGAAAAAAGAAAAGAATGTCATGAACGAGGCTGCGCTCAATGTGCGCTGGACCAATGGCAAGGCACTCATTCTCTTTGAAAACACTTCGTATGATAACGTGGAGCCGCTGGTGGAGAAACTGCGGAGTCGGCATGATGCCAACGCCAAATACCGCGTCGTCATTCGTGGGGACAAGCGTCTGCCAGCCATCGAAGTCCAGCGGGTGATGAGCGTTGTGGCCCAGGCGGGCATTGACGACATTTCCTTCTCTGCTTTGAACAAAGAATAACTGTAAAACTTCATGTCAGCACACGGACACAAAAAGCCTCGCGAGATCGAGCAAGAACAGGTGGCGGTCGGCTTCCAGATCGCACCCATGATCGACGTGGTCTTCGTCATCATGCTCTTCTTCATGGTGATGGTCGGTTCGGTGAAGGTGGAGCGCGAGCTCAAGAGCCAGCTTCCTGGCTTGGCACCGCCCAGCGACAGTGCCCCGCAGGAAATGCCGGATGAAATCATCGTCGGTGTGGAAGAAACGGGTGCCGTCACGCTCAATGAAGAGGAGTTTGACAGCGGTCGTCCAGACAAGGCGCTGCCCACCTTCATTGACACGCTCAAGCGCCTCAAGCAGGAGGCTGACAACCGCAATGCCAAGGTGATCGTGACCATCCAAGCCGAGGAGCAGGCCACCTACGAGCGCGTGATCGACGTGCTCAACGCCCTGTCTGTCGCCAAGATCGCCAACGTGACCTTCACCGTTGGCAGTGACGCTGGATTCTAATTTTCGTTCCTTTTTTGAGAGTTGCCACCCAATAAATGGAGCGGTACGTCCGTCCTGTTTAAGTTGAATAGCCCTTCGTCATGAATCCCTCGCAGCCAGGTAATCCGCAAAACCCGCAGCAGCCAGCGCACCCCGGTGCCACTCAGCCGCTGCCACCGGGTTATGCGCCACCACCTGGCTACCCGCCGCAGATGCCGGGTTATCCGCAGGGGTATCCGCAGCCGCAAGGCTACCCTCCGCAGATGCCAGGGTACCCCCCTGGCTATCCTGCCCCGCAGGGCTACCCGCCGCAGATGCCAGGTTATCCCCAAGGATATCCGCCGCAGATGCCAGGTTACCCGCAGGGGTATCCGATGCCGCAGGGGTACCCGCCGCAGATGCCGGGGTATCCGCCCGGCTACATGCCCCAGATGCCCATGCCGGCAATGATGCCACCGCCCGCTCCTTCCACAGGCACGGGGGCCGTACCTGCTACTCCAGCTCCTAGGCCTGCCAGTGCGGCCGTTCCGGTGGCGATGCCTGTTCCGTCCGCTGTTGCTCCTGCCATTCCAGTACCGACTGCAGTCGCACCGACCGATGATGCAGATGCCGTGATGTCTGAACATCATGAGGGGGAAGTCTATCATCCCCCCGCCCTAACCCACATTGAGGTAGGACCGCCTCCAAACAAGTTTGTGCAGTTGTGGCGTAAGGCAGGGGCGAGTTCACTGCTGCTGAGTCTTTTGATTCACGCCGGACTAGGCGTCGTAGCCCTCTTCATCGTGTTTCAGAGCGGAGTGATGGACAAGCAGGTGGACTTCCTCCCCGGTGGCGGCACTGCCCAGGGCGCGCAGGCCAGTGCAGACCTTCAGCACAAGGTGCAGCAAAAGAAGCGCAACTCGATCAACAAGTCAGTACCGATGAAGAAGCTGGTGAGCACGAGTGTGAACTCGGCGATCACGCTGCCGGAAGCACCACCGGACTCCTTGGACATGCCGGATGTGAGCGCAATGATGGGCGGCGGTTCGCTAGGCGCGAGCGGTGGCTTTGGCGCAGGTGGCGCAGGCGGTGGCTTTGGCAAAGGCATGGGGATGGGTGCGCAAGCAGGTTTTGTGACGCTGCCACCATCCATGCGCAGCCGGTGCTCAACTCAAGAACGTCTGGAGAAGCTGCGGCAGAATGGCGGCTCACCGGAATGTGAAGCTGCGGTAAGTGCCTCACTGGAATGGCTCAAGGGCAAGCAAAACGCGGACGGTTCCTGGGGCCGCAACAGCAAGTGCGCCTTCACCGGACTAGCGCTGCTCTGCTATCTGGGCCGCTGCGAGACCCCAGAGTCTCCATTCTATGGTGAGAACGTCACGAAGGGCATCATGTTCCTCATCGAGACGCAGAAGAAGAACAAAAACAAACTTTTCAGTCAGGCGGAAAAAGGCAACGCACCGGTCTATGAGCATGGCATCGCCACCTACGCGCTCGGTGAGATGTACACCCTAGCTCGTCTCGGCAGCAAATCCCTCCCCGGTATGCGTGAAGCCTTTGAGCAGGGGGTGAAAATCATCATCGACAATCAGCAGGACAGCGGCAGTTGGGTCTATGATCAGGAAACCGGTTTCTATGCAGGCAAACAAAGCCGTGAAGACCTTTCCGTTGCTGGCTGGCAGTTCCAGGCGCTGAAGGCTGCCAAGAATACCGGACTCAAAATCGATGGCCTGCACAGTGCCATCACCAAGATGACCAAGTACCTTGAAGCCAAGCAGACCAAGGACGGCGGTTTTGGTGGAGCCAATCGTGATGCTCACTACAACCAGTGGAGCCTTTCCGGTGTGGGCATCCTCGGTCTGCAAACCATGGCCAAGGGCAAGACTGGCCCCATCAAAAAGGGCATCGCTTTCCTGCGTGATTTCATCACCGCCGAGCCTCTGGACTGGAACAAAAACTGCAACCTCTACTGCTGGTACTACTACACCCAGGCCTTCTTCCAGCAGGGCGGCGACGACTGGAAATTTTACAATCAGCAGTTCCTGCCGCAGGTCCTCGCCGCGCAGCAGGCCGATGGCGCTTTCAAGAACGGTCGCCCCAACTGGCCTTCCGGTGGTGCTCCCGATGAAATCTACCGCCAATGCCTCTGCACCCTGCAGCTTGAGGTGTACTACCGTTACCTCAAAGTCGGCGACCGCGAAGAGTCATCCTTCTTTGACAAGTAAGCTGCGCTTCGATTCTTGGCAGTTTAGGGCGAGACTGGCCTGCCCACGATGATGCCCGCGTGGCTCTTGAACGCATTGAGGTACTCGTGAATGGGCTTGTCCACGACGACTTTCTTGTAAGTCGCCGAAGCGTGCATGAACCGGCACGCGCCATCTCCGGTTCTTAGCGCCAGCCCCACATGGGAGCAGAACACATGCTGGCGGTGGGTCACGATGCCGATGATGTCGCCGCTTTGAATGCGTGCCTCGCAGGCCGCGACCTGCTCTTTGGGAATGAAAGAAAAGGGCACGTTTTCCAGCCGTGCTTCGATCTGCCGCAGCGGCGGCACCAGCGCAGGATCTGCCCGCAAGTAACGATACAGCTTTGGGTTCAATGACATCTCATCGTTGCCACGTCCCGTCAGCCTCACCACCGGCCCCACCTCCCGCGTCACATTGCGGATGTTCCCACGCGCGGCGTTGTCGCTGAACCATTCATCCAGGTAATGAATGCGGTCGAGGTAATGGCCACGGCAGACCCCACCGCGATAACGCGTCCACTCAATCTGCCGCAGCAGATCGCTGGGCGTATAGGCCTGCTGCCGCTCTGCGACCATGCGCGCCAGTCCCAGCGAAATCTCAAAAAACGTCCAGCAGTCCAGTCCGGTAAAATTCGCCGAGGGCGATTCCACATGGTCGTCGATTTCCAACGTCCAGCCCACATAGCGAATGCCACGCAAGGCCTGCCCAAACTGCGCCACGCGTGCCCCCATCGGCAGTGCGGCCCAGTTTTCCGCCACGGCGCGTGCCACGATTTGCTGAAAAACGCCCACCCCTTTGAAGCTCACCGTTTGCGGTAAAAACTCCGCAGCTTGCAGCAAGGACGAACCTCCGCTCAGGAGACTCAGGGATAAAAAATGTCGGCGCGTCAGCATGACTCCATCAATACAGGTTTTCCGCCATTCCCAAAACCTCTTCTCCCACGGCGCTGGCATTTAGCCACTGTGCCTCCGGCACCAGGCCAAACTGCTTGGGCACCAGGCGGCAGAGGGTCACCATCTGGCGGTCCAGTTCGCGTGCAAAAGATTCAATGGCCTGACCAAAGCGCCTGCGTTGCAAGGGCTGGTAGGCCGCCTGCAGGCAGGACTGGAGGTGCATCTCCTGCATCAGCGGTTCCAGACCGTAGCCGATCATCGCAATCGCACGGTCCGAGTTCGTGTCGATCAGCAGCATCACCAGCCGATTCTCGCCGCCTTTGCTCACCGCACTGGAAAGGCTGCTACGGTTAAAGAGCCAAAACGCATACGGCACCAGGGGAGCCTCTGGCGGCACCTCCAGCAATACGGCTGCGATGCTGAGCTGTGGGAAGCGGCGTTCCACCTCGGTGATCGCGTGGACCGCACGCCGATGTGCAAACAAACCCAAGCTTCCGGTGGTGTCGTCGATGGGACCTTGCAAGGTCGGCGGAATGCCAAAAGTGCGATCCGCCAACTCCAGCGAAAACCCGCACTGCTGGCAGGCAGCATCGGTTTCAATCGCAGGAACTCGGCAGGCAGGACAACGCACGCAGTGACTGTACCATGCACCGCCGCGTGTGCGCAACGATCAATCCTTGTTGCGCGCCCGGCGCTTCAGCAGCCAGCGCATGAGGCCGCGCGGTATCATGCGAAACACTCGGCCAGCTATCGACACCCCGACACCCGGAAACACGCATGGAGTACCGTGCTGCAGCGCCCCGAGCGCCTCCCGCACCACCTGGGATGGAGAAATGCGCAGCAACGCCTGACCATCGCGGTTCGTATCGCTCCCATCATTGCGTTTCGCTGACTTGCTAAAATTCGTCGGGGTAGGCCCAGGGCACACACAACTCACCGTGATTCCTGCAGGTGCCAGTTCAATCGCCAGCGCCTCCGAAAAACTCGTCACATACGCCTTGGAAGCCGCATACACCGCGAGATCAGGCATCGGCAGGGTGCTCGCCAAGGAGCTCACATTCAAAATACCCGCTGGCCGTTCCAGTTGGGGCAGCAGCGCATGCGTCAGCATCGTCAGCGCCGTGATGTTGAGTTCGATCTGCGTGCGAGTTTTCTCCGCCGCAGAACTCGCAAAACTGCCGTAGTCCCCCATCCCGGCATTATTGATGAGCAGGTTGGGCTTCACGCCGTTTGTTGCGAGGAAGGCGCTCACCGCATGGCGACCCGCATCCGTTGCCAAATCCGACACACAGCAAAGCACCTTGGCCCTCATGCCGGACAGTTCTGCTTTCACCGTTTCCAGGGCCTCCGTCCTGCGTGCTACCAGTACCAGGACGTCCGCACTGGGTGCCAGTTGGCGTGCAAACTCAGCCCCCAGGCCGGAGGACGCGCCCGTGATCACTGCGTAGCATTTTTCGACACAAAATCCATTCGCCATCATAGACCGCAGCAGTAACACAGTCCGTGCATGACCATCAACCAGCTTTCCCAGCAGAATCCCTTCACCACCAAGGACGGCAGCACCATCCGCAGCATCCTAGACCGCACCAACGCACCGGTGCAGAATCAAAGCCTCGCCGAAGCCACCGTCCCCGTCGGCCAGCCCACTGAGCGTCACTACCACAAGCTCAGCGAAGAATTCTACTTCATCCTCGAAGGGCAGGGGAGCATGGAGATCGACGGTGAAACCCGCATCGTCGGTCCTGGCGATGCCATTCTCATCCCCCCCGGAGCCTGGCACCAGATCACCGCCACCCAGACCCTGCGCTTCCTCTGCTGCTGCGCACCGCCGTATGCGCATGAGGATACGTTTTTCGAATAGTGGAGTAGCGCGTTCAATTCCAGTGATTTGCAGCGAATGACCTGTTCGGCCTGACCTTTGCCATTTAGGTGATGAGTTGGGAGTGCTCTTGTGAGATGGAAAATTATATGATTCTGCTACCTCGCAGATGCTCAAATGTTCACCGAAGAGCACGGCGTTGTAGAGTTCGTGTTTGGAAAGTCGGCTTCCTCCGTCATCACCAGACAGTGCCAACAAATTGCATACCTTAGCGTTTACGCCAATTGGGTAAAAAGCACCGTAGAGGCGAGGTGTTCTTCGATCATCGACAAATCAAGGCTTCATGGCGCGACATTGCATGACCAGTTAAGGGTGGTCGAGGACGGGCACGCGAGTGAAAACTTAACAATGCTTAAGCTGTTAGTTGTTTTTAATGAGAAATATGCCTATTTCTCACTTGAAACAATAACATTTTTCAAATATGTTTTTTTCATCTTATGAGCTGCGTTTTGGCGGCGCAAATTTTATTCTGTAAAAGTGGCGATCAGGTTTGGGATGGTTCAGCGGAGTTCATGTTGAGGTAAATTTTGCCGGTGCTCCACTCATCGCTTTGCTCGCAGAGCAGGGCGGAGACGAGGCGCAGGAGG
>CAINGK010000033.1 GCA_903848465.1 uncultured Verrucomicrobiota bacterium | reverse complement strand
TTCCAGCTCCGCATACACCTCCGTGAAGTTTGCCTCCACCTTCGCCAGCGCCGTGCGCAGTCCATCCCCCGTGCCATCGGACGGTGTCGTGCCAAGATTAATGTGCTGCTGCGCCATCCTTGGAGACAATCAGACAATGAGACAATCAGACAACCAGACAGCGGGAGTTCAGCCAGTCTCCCCATCTCATTGTCTCGCTGCGTTCTAACTACGCCACATCCGTCGTGCTGCCGTCCAGATTCAGCAGATACGCCGCCGCCCCCACCATGCTGTCCCACTGCGCCACGGGGATGCTCAGCCCGCGCTCCCCGCCCTCTTCCCACATCAGCGTGGTGCCTTCCATCACGCGCCCCGTGACGCCGATGTACGGGATCGTAAACGCGTCCATCAGCCCTGGCGGAGAGATCCCGACATCAAAGCAGCACTCCAGCGTCAGCGTGAAGCCGGGGTTGTTGATGATCAGCAGCCGCAGCGTCTCCGCATCATCCACGATCTCCACGCGCTTACCCGTGCGCACTACGGTGGCACGCTTGATGACCCCATAGGCCTCCCCCAGCATCGCCGTGCCGATGACTGGCTGCGCACTGCCCAGTAGCAGCACGTCATTGGGGTAGAAGGTCATTAAAGTACTCATGCCGTCACATTGGTGGAGCTCGTCGAATCATTGGCAAAGCGCACCTTAAATTCCTTGGCGATCTGCCGCGTCGGAAAGCTCGTGTCATTGAGCCAGTACGCCCGGTGTGGCACACATTGCGGCATCTGCTGCGCAATGTCCTGGTTCGTGAACTTGATGCCCCGCACCAGCTTGTAGATCTGCGTGCAGCGCTGCATCAGCGGCGCGTTGTTCAGGTTCGCCCGGTCACTGTCCGCCGTGGGCACATCGCTGTCTGCCGTTGTGGCCTCCAGCGCACTGGGCCGTGCCACCGTGATCGCATCGCCCGGATTCACCCCCAAATTCTGCCCCCCGTGTTGGACGATGATCAGGAACGTCATCTCCTCCTCCCCCCGGTTCCCCGTGGGGTTCTCCTGCTGCCATTGCAAGATGACGCGGAAACGTCCAGGGCTCCCACTCAGCAGCGCCAGCGTATTGGCCACCGTCTCTGAGAGTGCAAACACGCCGCCCGCCGTCTCCACCTGCGGGCGGAGATACGCAGCGATGGCGTTGAGAAGGCGCTCAGAAGTCATGAAGGAAGTTTGCCGTTGTTTGCCGTGGTTGGCAGTGGTTTGCCGTTGTTGGGGAAGCTTTTCGGATCTGGGCCAATGAGGCGGTCTAAGCGGCTCTGGATGCCATCCATGCGGTTCGTGTGCCCGATATGCCAGAAACCACACGCGCATTTGTAGGCCCGCATGCCCGGCTCCTTGAGACAGGCCAGGTGCTTGAGCGCACCGCCCCGGCTCTTATGGCGCATTTTGCGGCACGCACTCATGGCTTTAGTTGTGCATCGGGTGTAGCGCCCGCGCCTCCGCCAGCGTCAAAGGCCGCACACCTGGCAGCGGCAAAGCCACAGGCACCGCTTCCGGCTCTGCCACCGGCACACTGACCACCGCTTCACTGACTACTGGCAGACTGCCCACAGTCTCAATGCCCACAGTTTCCGCACCCTCGGTGCCCTCTTCAGATGTTTGCTTGATTCGCGCCATCCGCACCCCTCACACCGCATCCGCCCCACGTCACACCACCCAGCGGCTACTTGCGCGCCTTCCCCAGGCTGATGTCTGCCTTGGTCTCCACGTGGCCTAGTGCGCGCTCAATCGTGAGCTGCCAATCTGTGAACTTGCTTATCACCTCCTCCGTCTTGTCCATGTTCTCCTGGTGCTGCGTTCGCTGCTGCTCCATCCACTGACTGAACCGTGTTTCAATGCGCTTCACTTCATCCTTGTGGTCTGAGGCCACCTTCGCGACTTCCGCCTTCGTCGCATACATCTCATGCGCCGGCGGTGTCGCCCGTGGAAAGAGCCGGTCCCACAACGCCATGCCCTGGTTCGCCAATCCCACGATGCCGAAGATCCCCGCGATGATCCAGCCCATGGACGCGTACGAAGTCGGGTCATCATTCGGCGGGACAGCAGCGAGCAAGAGCAGCAGAGAGCACATCACTCACGCATGCGCAGGACAGCGCCCACACTGAACTCACGACGCGGGAGTTCGGCTGTAGAACTTAGGTCTCATGGATTCGGGCGGGTAGAAACCCAAAAACAACATGAAGAGGTACAGGGCAATGTCTGCCGCATCTCCCGTGCTCAAAGGAGACTTCATCAGGGACAGTTGCCTTAATTGAAAGAGACAGAAGAAAATCGTGAATAGCAGTACCAAAGCCTGAAAAATGAAAACCCACCCATCACGGCCAAGCCTGCGCCACCAGACGTTTTTGTCGATGTTGATCGTCACCGATGTCTTGAATGCCTTGGCACACATGACAATGGCTTTGATCGTGCTGGTAGCTGCCAAAAGCACACCAGCAATGGCAGTCATATCTTGGGAAAATTCAGTCATAGGGCGGGTATTGACAGCCTGGCTTGTGTGGCGCGTTTTCTGGACGGTATGGCTGGAAAGGGATTGACCAGGTCTCGTTTCATCGGTACGCGTGGGGAACGAAGTCAGGCTCTAAAGGTGCAGCATCAATGTAACGCCCCTTGAACGCAGGCCAAGCCAGACCGCCTGCCGCAATGACGCTGAGCAGTCCCACGAGCGCGAGTAGTGCCATGCCATTGGATTCCGGCTTGCGTAGCGGCAGCACAGCCCCATCACGCTCCTCCTTGAAATCGTGCGAGACAATGAGCATCGCATGAATCATTCCAGGAACCCAAAATAACAGTGTGAGTGCCAGTGTCAGCACCGCTGTGAGTGGCCTGCCCGTGAGTACCACTGCCAAAGGCGGGCAGATTAGAGCGAGGATCGTTTTCATGGACGTTTGTTTTTCAGCGTCTCGTGCATGTCGATCATCTCTTGGTGCATCGCTCGCATGCGCGCTCCGATCAGGACAAGCTGTACGACCACCACAAGGACAAGGATGGCTGCGAGGGTTAATGCTGCTGCAAAGATATTGAAGTCCATAATATGGTTGGGTTTATTCGAGTACTTTTGTAACGCTCTTGACGGGGTAGATCCAGGCAAACGCCGTCTTGGGGTGCGTGATTGCAGGAAAGGCAGGATTGTAGCTGCTGAGGATGACGTTGTTGCCGCTGGCCTGGTAGAGCTTCACCATCACATCAGAGCCATTGTCTTCATTGAGTTTGGCAATCACCACGCCGCCATTTTTCGGCGGCTTGCTGGGGTAGATAACTGCTACGTCACCCGGTGAAAACACGGGCGTCATGGAGTCACCAGCGAGCTTGACTGCGAAGGCCTTAGCGTCTTCAGAATTGAAAGCGATGAAGCCATCATGGGTGTACGCGCTGTCATCATACGCACCCATCATGCCACACTGCGCCATGCTCAGCAGTGGCACGTACTTCACCTTCATGCCCGGCGGGACGTTCACCGGCGGTGTCTCACCAAACGTGCCAAAATGTGTCCCATTGCTAGGCGGCTGGTCACTGCCGTCCAGCAGTTCGGTCACGTCACAGCCCAGCTCTTTAGCCACACGCTCCGCCATTTTGCGCGACATGTTAGAGCGCCCCTCTTCAATCTCACGGTACACCGGCACTGAATAACCGACCGCCGTTGCAAGCTCTGACACGCTCAGACCTTTTTTCTCGCGGAGTCGTTTCAGCAGGGCGCGTGCGCCGGTGATGTACTCTGCCGGAGATTTTGACACAATGTTCCGACTGGCATCGCTGATGCGCAAATCTAGCAGTAGGGAGATGGCAGATGACTCATCCACGGTCTTTTCCCCACGTTCGATCATGCCGATGTAGCGGCCTGTGACGCCTAATTTTTGGCCGATCTCCTCACGAGACATGCCACTGAGTTCCTTGTAGCGGGCTAATTTTTGCAAAAAAGTGGTCATAATGAAACTTTTTGGATTGACGACTGTCTAACAGTGACACAAAGTGGACAATCGACAACCAAGTTACCATGAGTAGCCATTCTGCCAACAAGAAAACTCCCACAGAGTTCAAGATCGCCCTTTTGAAGAGCGGACTCTCCACCACCAAACTGGCGGTGAAGATCGGTAAATCACGCCAGGCCGTGAGCGGTGTCATCAATGGCAGCGACCGTTTCCCCAAGGTACTCACCCTGATTGAGGGGGCTCTCCATGCGTGAGTCCATTCTAGAGCTCATGAAGCTCGCCCTGGCTGGTGCTGAGAACCTGCCCGCCAATCGCCGGGCAGACCTCTACGACGCCGCCGCCACGCTCCTGGCGAATGCCCCAGCCGAGTTCCGGCTCGCACAGGCCTGGAACGCCGCCACCCGCGCCGCTGATGCGCTGCGCACTGCCGAGGCCTGCCAGCTCACCTTTTCCGCCCTGCTCAATCAAACCACCGCTCAACGCTCATGAAAATCCCGCTCTTCTCCGCCCTGTGGTGCCTGCTGCGCGCCATCGAAAACTTCCACCTCGCGGCCACGGCCCTGGTGCTCTCGGAAACCGCCCGCCACGCCCACAACGTGGGTGCCTGGCATGCCGAGTCCGCCCGCTGCCTGACCCGCGCCCAGGCCTGGCTCTCCAAATGGGAGCGTGAGCTGCGCGACCCCATTCCCGCCTGAAACCAACCACCGTCAACAACGGTCAACCACCGTCAACCACCGTCAACCACCGTCAACTCCCCCGCATGAAACTCCGCCCCAACTTCACTTCCCGTCTGCGCGCCCGGCTCGCCACCACGGCGGCTGCAGCGCGCCCGCTGGCCAAGCCCGCCGGTGTCCTGATGCTCCCGCCTGAGCTCTCCGGCTTTCAGGCCTTCATCAACAAAGTCCACCGCAAAGCCGGACCCCGCCGCAAGCCATGAACGGACCCGACACCGCCTTCTGGTTCCTCTGCCTCTGCGCCCTCTCCTTCACCGCCATCCTCCTCAAGCACACCCCATGACCACACTCCTC
>CAINGK010000032.1 GCA_903848465.1 uncultured Verrucomicrobiota bacterium | reverse complement strand
GGGCAGCACCGTCTCGTGCTGGCCGCCACCCACGAGAACCGCGGCGGAGTGGTGCAGCGCCGAGCCGTCCCCGAACGCGACATTGCCGAGAATGCGGACCACGAAGTTGCTTAGCATCTCCATGGGATTGCCACCCCGGCGCAGGCCGTAGCCCTCCGGGGTCTCGTAGATCACGGTGCGGTCGCTGCGTGAGATCTCGATATTGTATAGCGAGCGCGCCACCTGATCGGCGGGACCGACCAGGCCGGCGCTGAGGAGGCGCTTGTGGAGTTGGTGGCGGGCTGCAGGACAAATCGGGTCGTCGTGGGGGATGTGCTAGGGGGTAGCAATTGTACGGCGCAGGGGGCGTCCAAAATGACGGTGTTACAGAGCGGGAGTGTATGCAGTGCGACTGAGTGGTGCAAAAGCGCAAGTGCGTCCAATTGTGGCACAATGATGATCTGATGATCGGCATGGATTCGGTGTGCATCAGCTGACTGGAAGGACTGCGCATGCGGCGTACAGAGCGACCGAGACGGAGTGGTGTATATTGGCGGCGCAGCAATGGTTTGGACAGTTCAGCCAGAGAGCAGGGGCAAACCGGTATGCTTATGGAGGAGGGATTGCCCGGGCCGTTACAGCGGCTGCATTGGCGATCTCGCTGCCGGGGTGCGCAGGTCAGCCTGCGTGATGCAGGGCAAGGGCAAGGGTTGGACGCGCTGCTTAATCCCAGCGATGGTGAGCTTCACCGGCAGTTGAAGGTGTTCGTGGTGCTTGAATCCATCGACGCGGCAAGGGGGCTTGTCGAGCGTCTGCTCCGCCGTGGCGGGGGACTAATTCGAGGCGGACGTGCGCAGCGGCGCGCTCGTTGCCGTCACCAAAAGAGGAGCACGCGTTTGAAGATCCTCTACTGAAATACCAAATGCGATGGTTCTATTCGCATGAGTCTGTGGGCCAGCAATGAAAACAACATTCCTTGTACATGCACTGTTCAGACATGGGCCACGAGATGCACTTGAACGCCTCCCTGATAAGGGTGCTGCACAGAAGACACATCAGGCACATCAGCAGAGGTGAACCGATAAAGCCACCCAGTATGTGCCAGCTCATGCGGCTGCTGGCGTCCAAATTCCACCGTGAGCAAACCTTAGCGGTTTGGGTTGGCCAACCCGGTAGTCTGCCACTGTTGCAGCCCCGCGATGGCCCAGTTGAGAATGCCGGGCAGTTCAGCACACAACTTGGCAGGCAAGTCCTTGTCGATTTCCTCTTCCTTGAAAGTGCTCGTACCGGCGGCAGCCAGGGGGGCATATTGACAGTGATGTTGAGCGACGGTGGCAAACCGTTATCGGCAGTGAGTTAGCTCTCGAGTTATGTGGTTAGGCGGCGTTAGCAGCACGCTCCCCTAAAGGGGAGCGTGCTGCTAACGCTCGCCACAAACCCACCGTTGTTGGCAATGTTGGCACCCCGTTAGCGGCACTGCCGATAACGCTTGCTGATAACTCATTCGTGGCCCTCCTCTGACTGCTTGTAACGGGCAATGAGAATGCGGTCTCGTCCTGGCTTTCGTTTTTCCCTATGCTCATAGAAGAGAGGGTTTTCAGAGTCAAGAAGACGTCGGAGTGCCTCCATGGTTGCTTTTTGGCCAGCCCCATTTTTGTTCACCGCATCCAGCAATTCACCCTTTTCGATTGGCATTGAGGGCGGAACCAATTGCTCAATTAAGGGCATGGGGTCGATGGCTTTGGGGGACCTCGTACTGGCCTTCTTCTTTGCTTCATCGCACGCAACCTCATCCTCGTCGCCTTCCTCCCAAAAAATGATGCCCTCTTGCCGGCTGTGCCGAAAATAACGGATGAACTCACGCGCGTCAGATGAATCACGCCAGCCTATGCGCGCGCCTCGTTTGGCGGCAACCAGCTTGAAGGTGCCCGGGGTGTGGGTGGCATCAAGAACCAACATAGCACGCGCCCAGTTGGTCAATTCTGCGCCGCCTGCGCCCGAGTAGGAGTAATCGGTGTGGGTCCAACGCGATGTGTCACGGTAGTTCGTCTTTGGCGTGTGATGTGCCAGAATAAGGCCAACGTTGTGCTTGTGCAGAATCGGGTTGATTCCTCCGCGTAGGAATGCGCTCAACTTCTCCGATTCTTCGATCTTGGCACCGAAGAACGCGAAGAGGGGGTCGATGCGCACGATGTCGCAAGGGTGCTCACTGAGCAGGCGGTCAAGCATGTCTAGAAACGCCGCGCCACTTCTGGCGATCTCGGTGACATAGTGTAGGTTGACTGTGGCTATTTGCCACTCCTCCCGAGTGAAGCGAAGGCCGACGCATACGCCCCTGATCATTTCATACAAGTCGCCATCATCGTTCTCGGCCTGGATTGTCAGGATGCGCAGCGGTCGGTCTGGTTTGATGCCGAATGCCTCGCGGCCCACTGCCCAGCAAAGGTCCTGATGCATGCTCATGGTCGATTTTCCCACGCCAGACGGGCCTACCATAAGCATGGCACCGCCACGGCAAAGCAGACGCTCGCCAAGCAAGGTGGCGTCGAGATCGGGGGGCATGGCGGTCAATTCTTGAATTGAGCGGATCTGCGGCAATACACTCGGTGCTGCGGGCTGGCGCCCATTCAACAAGTAGCCACGCGGGATGTGCGATTTATTGGCAGCTTCGGAGATCTTGCGGCGCAGATCCCTTTCACTCCACGGTGGGTCACAGTGCTGATTCCACTCTTCCAGCAACGGGTACGCCTCATCCTCAATAAGCTCGTAGCCCTGGACGAGATCTAAGGCTGCCTTGAAGGTGACAGTGTGGCCAGAGTGGCCAGCCACCGCTGGTTTCACCGTCGCCAAACGAACACGCGCACGTTCCAAGATGGCAGCACAGGTGCCGGCACCTTGTGGTGGAACGGGGGCCAATCTAGGCACCTCCAGTGGCACATCCAGCGGCACGGCGCCGGGGTTCATCACCAAGCCTGGGTCGTGGCTTACAAAGCACAACCGGCACAAGTCTGAGGTCGAGCTATCAAAGGCCGAGGAGTAGGTCGGGTAGGTCGTAAAAATGTAAGCCTTTGCCGCTGCAAACGCATCTTTGTGTCGCTCCAGGTCGGGAGGGATACGCATGAGTGCCTTAACGCCGTCGCCGGATGGTGATATCCACGTGGCAAAAATGTACCGATCCTTCCCGATCAGGTCACGCAAAGCTGCCGGGGACTCCAACTTGTCGAAGTCGATTTGTAGCAACCCGCTATGTTTACCCACGTCGGCAACCTTATGGCGGCCATTCGTGGTAGTGCCCGAAAACATAAAAGCTGGCAAATTTTTCTTGAACTGATTGCGCTCCTCAGCCCCCGCCGGCAATTTCCGGAGTTGCGCAATTTGAACTGCCCAATACCCAGACTTAATTGCGCCCAAGCACTCCTGCAGCCACGCGTTGCAGCCGCTTGGCTTATGAATATCTTCGAAGTAGCCGATTTGGACATCTGGAAGGCACGGCGCATCGAACCTGGCGAACTCGGCAGTCGTCGGCGTCAAGCCCAAGCTTGGCGCAGGACAATGTGAGGCTGTAGGATTGTCCTGGGCCCTGGCACTGAACGATGCATGTTCGTCCTCGTGGCCTTGGCTGCTGCAGGCCAGTCTTTCGCCGTTTCCGCGCATCTGCGTCCCCCCCGTGATGATTCGGCGGGAGGTGGGCAAGCCCGGTTTGAGCACATCGGTGTCGTTTGAATCTCTCATGGTGAGCGTAGTGCGCTTGCCACGAAGTTAGACTTAGACTACGAATAAGGGTGTCGAACGCCTTATCCAGCAGCCCGTTTTCCTTCGTCGGAAGTGGGTTTTGCTTTTGAAGATTAGGAGATTGATTCGGTGATCTGACGATCAATGAATGCGTCCAGCGTCTCGCGCAAAATCACGCGGCGGCGCTGTGTGCTTCCGGTGAAACGGATAGCGGCGGTCTTGATCTCGCCAGCCTTGCCAAGGCGGTGAAGTGATGAACGGGAGAACTTCACGCCGCGATGCACCAGCGTTTTCGCTGGCATCTCGATGAGATCTTCGGTGTAAGTAATAGGAGCCTTGTCGGGTGTGGGATTTGTCATAACGGCCCAGGTCTAATCAGGCTAGGCCACTCCCTCCAGCATGTTATCGAATCAATTTGCTCAAATGACAACAAGTCGTCACTTCGCCTTTTTGAGGCGGTTCTCTGCGCGTCGATTCTCTCGGAAGCTCTCTTTCAATTCGAGTTCATCCATCACTTGGCTCAGTCGGCTTTTTGCCATTCTAAACGGAGGATTCTGACTGGCTAATTCTATGAGTATTTCATCCAACGTTGGAAGATGAGTTTCAGGAAGAACGAGGGCAATCCACGCCTCTTATACGCAATTTTTCTGGCATGAGTCGTGGCGGGCACTCGTCAAAAACAACCCAGGATTCGTCAAGGAGCCGAAGCGCAAGGCCAAGCCAGATGTCGCGTTAGGTCAGCGCGAAATGGACCACGGTGGGCGAAATTTATATCTTTCTTTGTCACGATTTTCTGCAAGCCTGCTATCTCTGAGCAGTCCCTCCATCCCAAGTTCTTGAATTAATTTGCTCAGTCTTTCTTTTCCCATTTTGATCGGAGGTTGTCGACTGGCTAGTCGCTCAAGAATTTCCTCCGCTGACGGTCGCATATTTCCGCGCGTCACAAGGTTAACCCACTCATGGTAAACACAGATTCGGTTGCTTGTTTTCCCGGATTTATTTTTGAATGGCTTGCCACTACTTAAATTATTCCATCCGTCTGCGGCGATGCGAAGAACCTGATAATTTTTCCGTAGCAGTTCTTCCGCGATGAATTGGCTCAGCTTGTCTGCGCAATTTTTTTGCTCCGCCATCCAGAATGCCTCTGATTTGCTCGAAGGCATTTGTGCCTTGGCTACCGTTTGGATGTAGTTTTCCTTATCCGAAACGTCCTCCGCCTGTCCCCACCCAACTTCGTCGCGATCAATGGCGTGTTTCAGGTTCTCCATGACCCGCATAAGACGATACTCCCAGATTTCTAAACCCAGAGCCTTGGCGAGGGTATTTTCGATGATCATAGTGCGGGAAGTTTGGCGACGGCATCACGAAGTGAAGCGGTGGCGGCGTGTGAGTATCTGCGGTTCACTTGAGTGCTGGTGTGAGCGGACAGAGCCATGCGCAGTTTTTCATCGACGCCGGCGGATAGCAGCGCAGAGTTGAAGTAATGGCGCAGGCTGTGAAAGCTCTTTGCGCTCTGCGTGCGGCCCTTCCCGCGTGCTGTGGCGCGTGGTAGGTTGTCCACGCCTGCCTGTGCCATGAGCGCGAGAAACTGGCGGGAAATGCCCGTCTTGCCGCCGGTGCTTCGGCCTGCGAGTGAAGGGCAAAGAAAGCCGTGCGCATCGTCGCCAGCGATGTTCATCAAATGTTCGACCAAGGATGGATGTAGTGGCAGTTTAAGTGTGCGACCCATGCGAGAGGTCTTTTGTGGCGTGAATGTGACGGTGCCCTCTGCAAGGTCAATGGAATCCCAGCGCAGCGCCATCACGTCACCGATGCGCAGGCCAGCAAATGCGCCCAACAGGATGGCGGTTCTCCAATCCCCCTTGGCTTCACTGAGCAGGGCGGCAAGTTCCTTATGCGTGAAGGGTTCCCGCGTCTCCTGCTTCACGTCGTCAACCTCCACCGATTTAACCGGGTTCGTCTGAATCATGCCCTGCCGCTGTGCTCCTGCGAACATCGCGCCGACAACCTTCAAATGCTGCCGGATGGTGGAAGGCTTGCGCCCTGCATTTGTCAGCGCGTCGCGGTGTGCCTCCACGTCTGCTGGTGTGATGGCGGAAAGCGGCACGTCTGCCTTTTTGCCAAGGGCGGTCAAAAATCCCTGAATCATGGGACCGTAGGTCTTGGACGTGCCCTTGGCCCGTGTACTTAATTTCGTGGCAAGCCAGCGCTTCGCAAAGACAGCCACGCTCTCCTTATCGATGCCCTGCCCAGTGACGCCTAGAATTTCATTCAGCACGCGCCTAGCACGGTCCACCGTGAACGTCCCGGCACGGCCTTCACGCGCTGCCTGCTCCCATTCCAGCGCTATGCGCATGGCCTCCGCTCGTTTGGTGGTGGCGGTGCTGCGTTGCGTGCGCTGACCCGTGGCATCGTAATAGCAGGCCACGAAAAAAGGACTTTTGGATCGTTTGCGGAGGGAGGCCATGAAGGAACGGGTTTGGTAACAACGAAAGTAACAACGTGCCCCTCTGTGTCAAGGTGTGCCCATCCCTGTAAAATCAAGGCGTCCAGCCCCGTCAAGAGGCGTGAACCTATGCGCGGGTTCAATTCCCGCCCTCGCCTCCACATTGAAAATCAATGGTTTATGAAGTGGAGTTGGAAAAGTAAGAACGAAAGTAAGAACACGTTCAACCACATCCAAAGATGTTCCAGGAGGCTTGGAATCGTCATTTT
>CAINGK010000031.1 GCA_903848465.1 uncultured Verrucomicrobiota bacterium | reverse complement strand
CTCCTGCGCCTCGTCTCCGCCCTGCTCTGCGAGCAAAGCGATGAGTGGAGCACCGGCAAAATTTACCTCAACATGAACTCCGCTGAACCATCCCAAACCTGATCGCCACTTTTACAGAATAAAATTTGCGCCGCCCCTCCTTCTCACAGCGGTCATCACCCTTGGATCGCTCAGTTCCTGTGTCGTACCCTATGGTGGCGGCTACGGATACAACAACTACTACCGCCCGTGGTACGGCGGCTTTGGCGGCTACGGCATCTACAACAACTACTACGCCCGTCCCGGCTACGCTTATGGTGGCTACCGCGGGCCATACAATGGCCGTCCAGGCTTCACGGGCTATCGCCCCGGCGGCTTTGGCGGTTATCATGGCGGCTTTGCTCATACAGGCGGCTTTGGCGGTGGTGGCTTCCATGGCGGCGGCTTTGCCGGTCATCACCGCTAAAAAGTCGCAGCGGGCTGGCGAAACGCGCTGGCTCTGAACCTTCAACACGCAGCGTCCAGGGAGATTCCCTGGACGTTGTGTTTTATGGGCATGTTGACTCGGGTCCGCTGTCCCGTGCTTCGCCAGCAACCGATGGCGGATCAGTGGTTTGAATAGACCCGGGAGAGCTGCGTCAAAACCCCTGCATCTATGAAAACAAAACTTCTCGTTCTCTTTGCTGCCATCCTCACTCTTAGCGCGCTTAGCTCATGCAATGCGCCCTATGGCTATGGCAACTCCTCCTACAACGGCGGTTACAATCGCCAATATGGTAACAACGCCACCTTGGGCGGATACCGTGGCGGCGGCGCAGGTGGGGGCTTTGGCGGCAGCTATGGCGGCTTTGGCGGTCGCTAGTCGGCCGGGGCAGTGAAGTTGAAGGGACGAGCTGTGAGGATTTGACCCAATCCTCCTCGACACCGCTGGCAGGCACCGTCAGTAGCGCTTTTTTAACACGAGAAAGCCCTGTGAGGAGTGATCCCCACAGGGCTTTTGGCGGCGGATTGCTCCGCCACATTGACCCCCCTAGGAGGTCAATGCGTTACTTCTTCTTCGCAGCCTTTTTAGCGGCTTTCTTGGCGACTTTCTTGGCGGGTGCAGCCTTTTTGGCGGCTTTCTTTGCAGCTTTCTTAGCCATGGTGTTTATCCTCTGTTTGTTGTTGGTTGCGTTGTTGTTTTGTTTTGCCGAGGACGCGCTTTTGGCACCTCCACGGACATTTTTTCCTGCGGCGGCCGGAACGGCGGCACGCTTTTCTTCGATCGCGGCCTGCGCTGCGGCAAGGCGTGCGACTGGGACTCGGAAAGGACTGCAACTCACATAAGTGAGGCCTGCACGATGGCAGAATTTGACGCTCTCAGGATCACCACCGTGTTCACCGCAGATGCCCAGCTTGATGTCGGGCTTGGTCTTGCGGCCTTTTTCGATGGCGATATTGATGAGCTGACCGACGCCGGTTTGATCCAACGTGGCAAAGGGGTTCTTCTTGAAGATTTCGTTCTCCGTGTAAGGCATAAGGAAGCTGCCCATGTCATCACGGCTGATACCGAGCGCAGTCTGCGTCAGGTCATTGGTGCCGAAGCTGAAGAACTGGGCTGTTTCGGCGATTTCATCTGCCGTGAGAGCTCCACGCGGCACCTCAATCATGGTGCCGACAAGATAGTCGAGCTTAATTTTTTTCTCAGCCATCACTTCTTTTGCAACCTTATGCACGATTTCCACCTGAAGGTCGAGTTCTTTCTTGAAGCCGACAAGAGGAATCATCACTTCAGGCTTCACCTTGATCTTCAGCTTGGCCACGTCTGCGGCAGCTTCAAAGATGGCGCGAGCCTGCATCTCAGTGATCTCAGGATAGGCGATGCCAAGACGGCAGCCGCGATGTCCGAGCATCGGATTGAACTCATGCAGTGCAGCCACACGTGCTGTGACCTTCTCGACCGACACGCCCATTTTCTTGGCGAGTTCAGCCTGAGCTTTTTCTTCATGCGGCACGAATTCGTGAAGCGGAGGATCAAGCAGACGGATGGTGGCAGGAAGTCCTTTGAGCTCCTTGAAGATGCCGGTGAAGTCTTCACGCTGATAAGGCAGAAGTTTGGCGAGCGCTTTTTTGCGGTCGGCCACGTTGTCAGCCAGAATCATTTCACGCACTGCATCAATGCGGTCACCTTCAAAGAACATGTGTTCTGTGCGGGTGAGGCCGATGCCCTGGGCACCGAAAGCAATCGCGTTCTGCGTCTGCTCCGGATTGTCGGCGTTGGTGCGAACCTGCATGCGCGTGGCCTTGCCGCACCAGATCATGAGCTGCTGGAAGCTCTTGAATTTTTCGGTGGCCTGAGCGGCCTTGTCACCACTGATCATGCCGGTGATGATTTCGGAAGGAGCAGTCTTCAGCTCGCCACCGTAAACAATGCCGCTGGTACCGTCGATGGAGAGGAAGTCACCTTCGCTGAAGGTCTGGCCTGCCACGGAAACGGTTTTCTTATCGTAGTCGATCAGGAGAGCGGCGGCGCCGCAAATGCAAACCTTGCCCATCTGACGGGCGACGAGAGCGGCATGGGATGAAACACCACCACGCGCGGTAAGGATGCCTTCTGCAGCGATCATGCCGCGAAGATCTTCGGGGCTGGTTTCATTGCGGACGAGCAGAACCTTCTCACCTCTCGCTTCAGCGAGAACTGCGCGGTCTGCATTGAGGTAGATCTTACCGGAGGCAGCGCCTGGGCCGGCTGGAAGGCCGGTGGCGATGGCCTTGGCCTTCTTGACGTCTGCGAGGTCGAAGATCGGAGCGAGGAGCTGCTCGAGCTGATCGGCAGGATTGCGCAGCACGGCGGTTTCCCAGTCGATGAGCTTTTCCTTCACCATGTCGATGGAGAATTTCAGAGCGGCGGCGGCGGTGCGCTTGCCATTGCGGGTCTGCAGCATGAACAGCTTGCCTTCCTGAATGGTGAACTCGATGTCCTGCACATCCTTGAAATGCTTCTCAAGCTTCTGACGGACCACGAGCAGTTCTGCATAGGACTTCGGCATCTGCTTCTTGAGCTCAATCACAGGCTCAGGAGTGCGCACGCCAGCGACGACGTCTTCGCCCTGAGCATTGATGAGGAACTCACCGTAGAATTCATTGGCACCGTTGGCAGGATTGCGGGTGAAAGCCACGCCGGAACCGGAGGTAGGGCCGGTGTTGCCGAAGACCATGGCCTGCACGTTGACGGCAGTGCCCCACTCGGCAGGGATGTTGTACTTGCGGCGATACACGATCGCGCGGTCATTCATCCATGAGCCGAACACAGCGCCGGCGGCACCACGAAGCTGATCCCATGGATCGCTCGGGAAAGTTTTGCCGGTGCGGTCTTTGACGAGCTGCTTGAAGCGCTTCACCAGTTCTTTCTGGTCGTCAGCGGTCAAATCGCTGTCCACGATGTCCTTGTGATAGACTTCATGCTTGAAGGTTTCGATGATGACTTCAAACGGCTCATGGTCTTCACCTTCGAGCTTTTGCACGCCGAGGACGACGTCACCATACATCTGGACGAAACGGCGGTAGCAGTCCCAGGCGAAGCGTTCGTTGTTCGTGGCAGCGGACAGCGAGAGAACGGTCTGATCATTCAGGCCGAGGTTGAGGATGGTGTCCATCATGCCGGGCATGGAGTCACGCGCGCCGGAACGAACGGCAACAAGCAGCGGGAAGCCTTTGGCGTCACCGAACTTGTAGCCCATGATTTTTTCCATGCCTTTGACGGCAGCTTCCATCTGCGACTGCAAGGAGGCAGGATAGGTCCTCTTGTTGGCGTAAAAGTAGGTGCAGACCTCAGTGCTGATGGTGAACCCGGGAGGCACTGGCAGGCCGATGCGGCTCATCTCCGCGAGATTGGCACCCTTGCCGCCTAGCAAGGCTTTCATGGAGCCATCACCGTCTGATTTTCCTGGTCCGAAAAAATAGACGTACTTCGTTTTGTCTGCGTTGACCTTGGATGCTGTCTTAGCCATATATGAATGCAGATCGTCTGATGCGATCCGTGGTTGTTGTGTATTTTGTGAGGTTTGAAACGCGGATTTAAATCCTTGCAGTATATGATGCAAGCATTAGTTGACAATCAAACGCTCCCGGTGTCTGCGCCGCAGCCATGACTGCGGCGATCATGGCTCATCATGGCCCCTGCCGTTGAAGTTGATGCTTGCTCATGACAAGTATTGACGTGGCAAAGCAAAAACGATTTAATGGTTCACAGAAAGGACCACAGTTTTATTGAACCTTTCGTTCCCGGCACCTGCCCAATACCAAACCCACCGAAGATCATGAAAATCAAACCTCGTTCCAACTTTCTCACCCGACCGGGCTTTACGCTCATCGAATTGCTCGTGGTGATCACCATCATCGCCATTCTTGCAGGCTTGGTCATGTCCCAGGCCAACCGGTTGATTGCTGATGGCCGAAAGCTGCAGGTGCAGACCGTCATCAAGGATCTGCGTGTGGCCATCACGAGCTATCAGGTCGAATACAACCGCTATCCAGTGAATCCCTCCATGCTCAGTTCCGCATCCGGAGGTCAGGACGCCCAGGCGTTGCCGACGAATGAGACCACTGGCATTATCACTGCTTTGACGAGCATCACTAGTACGACCAATGGCGGTGGTGGTGGTGGCGCGACCAGCAACCTGAACCCCAAGGACATCAAATTCATCGATCTGCCCATCGCCAAGAACGGCAAGTATGGCCTGGTCAACCCCCAGCCCCCCTACAAACTGGTCGATCTCTGGGGCACGGTTTATTATGTCCTGCTTGATACCAATGGCGACAAGCAGGTGATGAATCCTGATTTGAAGAACTCCGATCCCAAAATCTCATCCAATCCCATCAGCCCACCGCCGCAGATGCTCCCTGTAGAGATCGCCATTTACAGCTGGGGCCAGGACTTGCAGGCAATGACCAAGGATGACGTCGTCTCCTGGCGCAGCAAATAAGACCTAGATTTCAGTCTGACTCAGGGGCGCAGCGGTTTTTGCCGCTGCGCTTTTTTGTAGCGTGATCAGGCCCGCTGCGCGAGCAATTCACCGGCCTTGGCGGGATCGACTTTCTCATAGAAGTCGTCCTCGATCATGCAGACCGGGCCAAAACCACAGCTCGCCAGGCACTCGGCAAACTCAATGCTGTATTTGCCATCGGCACTCACGGCGATGGGATGATGGTGATCCGTGTGTGAACGGTCGATGTTGCCAGCTTTGCAAAGCGCATCCATCAGCTCGTAGCTGCCCGCCATGGCACATGACAGCGTGCGGCATACCCGGATATGAAATTTGCCGGGCGCGCTTTGACGGAAGCCAGGATAAAAGGTGACCACTTCGAGCACTTGAATCGGCTCCAGGGAAAGCTTGGCAGCCACCCAGTTCACCGCCTCATCACTGATGAAGCGAAAGTGTTCCTGCACCAGGTGCAGCAGCGGCAGCACGGCACTGCGTTTTGAAACGGGATAGTGCGAGATCGCCTCGTCCATGCGTTTTTCCAATTCGGTTGGAACTTCAAAGGCCATGCGGGGGTGTCTCGGATGAAATGGTTGGAGATGAATCAGCGGTCACATTCGCCCATGACGAAGTCAAGGCTACCAAGCACCGCCGGGATGTCGCTGAGCATGTGCCCGGGGATCAGTTTGGAGATGATGCTGAGGTTGAGGAAGGAGGGCGCGCGGATTTTCAGACGGTGGGGGACGCCGCCGCCGGTGCTGTTGATGTAGAAGCCGAGTTCACCCTTGGGATTCTCAGCCGCAAAATAAACTTCTCCCGCAGGAGCATCAATACCCTGAGTGGAGATGATGAAATGGTGGATCAGCTCCTCCATCTTCATCAGCACTTTTTCTTTCTTGGGCAGCAACCCTTTGGCGTCTGCGACATTGATCGGACCTTCGGGCAGGGTGGCAAACACCTGACGGAGGATGCGGACGCTCTGGCGCATTTCTTCCATGCGCACGAGATAACGATCATAGCAGTCACCCTTGGTGCCGATGGGCACATCGAACTCGTACTTGTCGTAATCGAGATAGGGGTGCGCTTTGCGCAGGTCATGTTCGACACCCGAACCGCGCAGGTTCGGCCCGGTGAGGCCGTAGGCGATGGCGTCCTCTTTGGAAATCACCCCGATGTCCTGTGTCCGGTCGATGAAAATGCGATTGCGCGAGAGCAGCTTGTCGATCTCGTCAATCACAGGCTCCAACTGATCGAGGAAGGCTTTCACCGCACCGACAAAACCATTCGGCAGATCGCGGATCTGTCCACCCACACGAGTGTAGCTGGTGGTGAAGCGCGCACCGGTGAGCTGCTCACACAGATTGTAGATCTTTTCGCGCTCGGTGAAGGTGTAGAGGAACACGGTCATCGCGCCGACATCCATGGCAAACACCCCGACTCCCAGCATGTGGGCGGAGATGCGGGCCAGCTCGCAGCAGATCACGCGGATCGCCCGACCACGCTCCGGCACTTCCCAGCCCATGAGCTTTTCAACTGCCAAGGCATAAGCCACGTTGTTGGCCAGTGGTGCCAAGTAGTCCAGCCGGTCCGTGTAAGGCACGAACTGGTTGTAGTGCATGTTCTCGGCGATTTTTTCATCGCCACGGTGCAGGAAACCGACATCGGGGTCGCACTTGGTGATGATTTCGCCGTCCAGTTCCAGGATGAGCCGCAGCACACCATGGGTGGCGGGATGACTGGGACCCATGTTGAGCACCAGTTTCTCTCCGACGATGTCCGTCGTGGCTTCTTCCACGGCTTCGAGCTGCCGGGCCGCTTTGGCGGCGGTATCCGGGGCCTCGTATTCTCGGGTGACAGTGGGCATGAAAAGCAGGGGTCTGGTATCGGGCGTGAGGAGTATCTATCTACGCTGCCCAAAGAGCGGCAAGGCGATTTTGTGAAAAATTTCACAAGCGCCCGCACTCCCGCCCCCAAACCACCCCTTTCGGCTCCCATTTTCCCCTGCGAAGGGGACACGTAAGCTGGCCACCGTGCCAGAAGTTGCCCTCAGGCATGGTCTGGGGCAGACTGTTCCAGGCCATGCGAAACACTCCCCACCCTCACCCACGCCTGCTTTTCCCGGCATTTGCCGTGGTGTGGCTGGCCATGGGCGGTTGGGGCCTAGCCCAGCCGGCACCTCCCGCAGACGGTATTCTGGACGAAACGCGCGCGCTCACCCCTGAAACCCGCCGTCAGATTGCGGCGGAACTCAGCCAGTTTCGCCAGGACTTGAAATGTGATGCGTGGATCAGAGCCACCAGCTTCACGGCCACCGGGAGCACCATCCGCAGAGAGGCCCAGACCGTCCGACGTGACTTGAGCTCAACACGGCCTGCCGTGCTCATGGCCTATGACCGTTCCAGCAACAGCAGTGCGGTGTCCTTTGCTCCCGTTTTCTGGGAGCGCTACCCCGCTGCCGAACTCGTTGAGATCATGCAGGAGACACGCCGCATCCTCAGCGACCCCAAGCTCTCGCTCGATGAACGACTCGCCCATGCCACTCGTTCGTGGATTGACCGGCTGCGCAGCATGGAAAGCGTGCGGCTGCGGCAGTCGCTCTGGATTCAGCGCCGAGATAAGCCGTTTGCCCTGGCCGTTCCCGTCATGCTCACCGCAGGTGCCCTCATTGCCGCCTTGTTCGGCTTTCTATCACGGCAGCGCACTGCCCGTGCGGACCTGCGCTTTCTATTTCCAGAAGTGCAGGTAGGCCTGCGATTTGGCGCACCCTACGGCGGTGGAGTGAGCGCTGAGATCAAAACGAATGCCGGTGCCCAATGACCGGGCGTCAGTCGTCATCTGCGGCGGGTTCCTCGCCTTCCACTTTGATCCCCATGTCCTCCAGCCTCTTGTCGAGATCGACGACGTACTTCCAGGGTAGCTTTTTCCGCTGATACTTGCGGAAGAGCAGATCACGCAGCTCCAGCCAGCGCTCAGGTGGCGGATTTTCCAGCGGCATCCACTCCTCCCCATCTGGATGTGCATACCGAAACAGCCACTCACGTGAGTTCCAATAAGCGCGAATATACTGTTTGCGGCCGTCTTCGAGACGTTCGTGCCATTCGTGGATTTGGTTTTTGGTCATTGAGAGCGCGCAGGATGCGCTAGTATCGCGCCCATGCAAGCCGCCAGCCCCGGCAGTTCTCCTGCCCTGCCGAAACTCCTGCTCTACCTTCTTGCCGTCATGCTCGGTGGGGCGCTGCTGTCTGTGCCGCTGTTTCACGGCGGCAAAGCCGCCCATGGCTGGCTCTCTACCTCATCCCTGCATGACACCGGTCTGGTGAAGTGGCTCCTCGCCGAGATCGAGCGGGCGCAGTTCACACGCTACTTCAATCGCGCCGTGCTCGTCTGCGCCATCGTCTTCATCTGGCCCTTCATGCGCTGGGTGCGGCTGGAACGCACGCTGCTGCCCGCCTGGCGTCCCTTCATGGCAGGCCTCAAACAGGGAGCCATCAGCTTCGTGCTCGCTGCAGGTCTGCTGCTCGCCCTCGGGTTCATCTTCCTCCAAATCGGCGCGTATCAACTGCGCCCCGACCCGCGCTGGTGGAAACTGGGAGAACCCATCACCGCCGCTCTGGGTGCCGGCATCGTGGAGGAGTTTTTCTTCCGTGGTCTCCTCCTGGGCCTGCTGCTGCGCACCATGACGGAAAAAAGGGCATTGCTCGCACTCACCTTTGTCTTCGCCCTGATCCATTTCCTCAAACCCCCGGAAGGCTGGCAGATCACGGATGCCGCTGTCACCTGGAGCAGTGGCTTCCTCGTGCTCCAACAAATCGCCGTCGGCTTTGGCGACGTGGACTTTCTCCTCGCGGAATTCGCCACGCTCTTCGCCGTCGGCTGGGTGCTCGCCCAAATGCGGGTGCAAACCGGGGCCTTGTGGGCCGGCATCGGCCTGCATAGTGGCTGGGTCTTTGGCCTGAAATACTTCAGCGCCCTCACCACCTACTCGGGGCATTGGCTGCCCTGGATCGGAGCCAATCTCAAAGTCGGACTCATGCCCCTAGGCACCGTCCTACTCACCGGCTGGCTTGCCGCCCGTCTGCTACGAGCGCGATAATTCATTTGCAGCCTGAACATCCAGACGGAATCATACCCGCATGCAACTCCATGCCGGAGTGGCGGAATTGGTAGACGCGCCAGACTTAGGATCTGGTTGGGAAACTAGTGCAGGTTCGAGTCCTGTCTCCGGCACTTGCGAAGGAGAATTGAGGGAATAGGGCCGCTCTGTGAATTCGGAATAAAATCCACCTTGGCCACTCACAGGTTTCAACGTCATTGTGGTGATGGCACTTTTACTGGTCTGGGGTCCATTGGATGCTCGTCTCCTCGAGCAATGAACAACGTCGTTGCCTGGCTCGGTGGTTTTGATGTCTATAAGTGTGGGGGGATGGATGGCTCCACGCGGCTGTGCTGGTGTTCAATTCGGACGGAAAAGTCCCAGGTGCAAAAACTTTTGAAGCCCCTCCACAACCAGTTTCCGGGCTTCATCGAGTTCCTTGTCGAAGTCAAGGTGACCTGCAGCGTCGGGTTTGACGGTCTGGGCGAGTTTGTGGGCGATTTCTTCAGGCGTCTGGGTGCCATCGAGCTGGCCAAGGAGCCATAGACCAAAGGGATCGCGGATGTGAACCGTGTGATGGCGCAGCGTGGTGACTCCACCGCCAAGTTTTTGCTGATAAAGAGCCCAAGCGCTGGCCTTGGGCCGTTCGCCGACCACGGTGGCAAAACAACCGGACCCGAGATGGGCCTCTGCGGCACCCATTTCGATGAACTCGCTCAGGATTGACGACAACACAACGTCGCCGGCACACCCACGCCCGTCACAGGCAGCAGCGCCACCAGCGTGAGAGCGGCAATCACCGGACTAACTCCCGGCACCACCTACCACTTCCGCGTCAATGGCACCAGCAGCCAAGGAACCGCCCATGGCAGCGACCTGACCTTCACCACCGCCTTCACGCCAACCTCCTGGCGGCAGCAATGGTTCAGCACCACGAGCAACTCCGGCACTGCCGCCGACACCGCCGACCCCTACCACACCGGCGTGCCCAACCTCGTCTCCTTCGCCCTGCTCGGCCCCAATCAGAACCCGGCCACTGTGACTGCCTCAATGCTCCCGCAACCGCAGAACTCCGGCGGCAATTTTGTGTACAGCTTCACCGAGCCCGCAGGCGTCACCAACATCACCTACGGCGCTCAGTACACCCCCTCACTCACTCCCGCCAACTGGCAGCCCATTACCGACACAGGGGCCGGCACCCAGCACATCTTCAGCGTCCCCATTGGCAGCAACACCCAGATGTTCCTGCGGCTGACGCTGACCAATAACGGTCCATAGCGCCCGAAGACATCACGGACGCACGAAGCACCGCCAAGGCATGCGTTCTCTCCCCATTCCTTTGCGCCAACATTCCTCTGCCAAAAATCAAAACTCCCGCTGCTTCCACAGCTCCGTAGCAGAGCCACAAGGCCCCCCATTCCACCGGACCAAATCTACTTTTCCACCATCGCCTGCATGATCTCCTTGAGCTTCTCATGCGTCTTGGTGACCTGCTCTTCCGTGGGCGCGGCTTGGCCGCGGCCTCTCCAGAGGCCGCTGATTTCTTCCAGGGCGGTGCCGATGTGCTTGATCATGGGCTCTTCATGCTTGGGCAGGCCGAGGCGGTTGAAGTCATCGCGGATCTCTTGCAGCACCAGCGGGGAGCCGATGCAGAGGGGGCGCGTTTCGGCGGTGGCGTTTTCCACCACCACGCTGGAAACAATGTCCAGCAGGCGCAGCCACAGCCCTAGATCGATGAGGACGGCGAGGTCGTTGTCCATCTGATCCCGCAGCATGCGGATGAGCACCTGGTGGCTGTCCACCAGCTCGCTGCGCAGTTCCTTCCAGGCGCTGCTTTCGGCCATCTTGCCCTGGGCCATGAGGCGGGGCAGGAGTTTCTCACCCAGACCGAGCATGCGGCAGTAGCTGAGGACTTCCTGATTGTTGTTGCGGAACTGCTGGGCATCCCCCGCCTGCCAGACGAGGAAGCTGTCGGCCATCAAACCACCGAGAATCAGCGCGGCACGACCACGGTCCGTGGGCGGCGTGGGGGGTGGCGGGCGAAACTGCAGCCGCCAGCGCGCCTTGGTGCGCAGGCCGATGGAATCGAGAAAATCCGCCGGTGTCTGGTCCGCGACGGCAGCCGTGGTGGCGGGTGGCGCAGTGTCGGTGCTCAGATCAGCCGCCCAGACAGACATCCCACCCAGGCACAACCCCAGCGCGACGAAGCAAAGCGTACGGCGGGGACGGGGTGGGAGTGCGGACATGAGCGGGAGCAGACGGCATACTTTACTCCACCGTAACACTTTTCGCCAGATTTCTTGGTTTATCGACATCACAGCCGCGCGCGACAGCGGTGTAGTAGGACAAAAGCTGCAGCGGCACCACGTTCAGGATGGGCGTGAGGTAGGAAGGGCAGTCGGGCACGTAGATCACGTCATCGGTGATGCGCTCCAGCTCCGTGCGGCCTTCGGTGGTCACGGCGATCACGGGGCCTTTGCGGGCACGCACTTCCTCGATGTTGCTGACGTTTTTGTCGAAAACGGCATCTCCAGGGGCGATGAAGACGGAGGGCATGTCCGGCTTCACCAGGGCGATGACACCGTGCTTCAGCTCGGCGCTCGGGTGGCCGCTGGCGTAGATGTAGCTGATTTCCTTCATCTTCAGCGCGCCTTCCAGCGCCACGGGGTAGTTCATCTGGCGACCCATGAAGAGCATGCCCTCGGCATTGCAGTGCTTCTCAGCGATGGCCTTGATCTTGTCCGCCTGCTTGAGGATCTGCGCGATCTTGTCCGGCATCGCTTCGAGTTCGTCGATCATTTCCAGGCCATCGACGCTGGAAAGGTGATGAATGCGGCCGAGCAGCAGGCTCAGCAGCGTCAGTATGGTGACCTGTGAGGTGAAGGTCTTGGTGGCGGCCACACCGATCTCCGGCCCGGCATGGATGTACACGCCGCCGTCGCTCTCGCGGGCGATGGTGCTGCCCACGGTATTCACGATGCCGAGGCAGCGGATGCCTTTGCGCTGGCCTTCGCGCATGGCCGCGAGGGTGTCGATGGTCTCGCCACTCTGACTCATGACGAACTGCAACGTGTTCCGGTTGGTGGGCACATTGCGGTAGCGGAACTCACTGGCGATCTCGACTTCCGTCGGCACGCGGGCGAGGGATTCGATCAAGTACTCGCCTACCATGGCGGCATGGTAAGCCGTACCGCAGCCTGCGAGGATGATGCGGTCGATCTGCACCAGCTCCTTGGGACTCATGTTCAGCCCGCCGAGGATGGCGGTGCATTCATCGCGGGAAAGGCGGCCGCGCATCGCATTGCGCAGGGAATTCGGCTGCTCGTAGATCTCCTTGAGCATGAAGTGCGGGAATTCGCCCTTCTCCGCGTCATCGGCATTGAACTCCACGCGGCTGACCTTCACCTCAGCGGGCACGCCCTGGTGGGACTGCACGTCGTAGTGATCTTTGGTGATGGTGACGATGTCGTAGTCGTTCAGATAGACGACGTCCCGCGTGTGAGCCACGACTGCCGAGACATCGCTGGCCAGGAAGTGCTCCTGCTTGCCGAGGCCGACGATCAGCGGGCTGCCCAAGCGCGCACCGACGATGACACCGGGGAGGTCCCCATGCATCACGGCGATGCCATAGGTGCCCTTCACGCGAGCCAGGGCGGCTTTCACCGCATTCACCAGCCGCAGCGTGCCGTCTGGCTCCGTGGATTCGTCAAAGTAGGTGCCCACCAGGTGGGAAAGCACCTCCGTGTCGGTTTGCGACTGAAAGGAGTGGCCTTTGGCGATCAGTTGATCCCGCAGCGTCTGGTAGTTTTCGATCACCCCGTTGTGGACGAGCACCAGCTTACCGGACTGGTCCGGGTGCGGGTGGGCGTTCACGTCCGTGGCCGGGCCGTGGGTGGCCCAGCGGGTGTGGGAGATGCCCATGGTGCCCAGCGGATTGGCCTCTGTGACAGCTTGGCGCAGATTGTCGATGCGCCCGGCGCGTTTCACGATCCGCAAGCTCTCGCCGCCGCCATTGAGGGCCATGCCAGCCGAGTCATAGCCGCGATATTCCAGGCGGCGCAACCCGTCCAACAGGATGGAGCTAGCCTGACGATTGCCGATGTATCCAACGATTCCGCACATGAGAAGATAAAGGGGGTAAAAAGGGGCCTGCCATCATGGCAGGACGGTACGATACCGCCCCACACCGCCCGCGCCAGCAGTTCGTGCCCCCCGTTATTTTTCTTTAGCCGAAGGAAGTCGGGGCTGGGGAGTTCGGAATTTCCCTCGTTTTGGGGTCAAACCGGAGGCTCTAAAATTCTTCGCCCGCTGCCGCTACGACAAAGGGAGCACACGACGGGCTCATGACCTACTCCCTGCGCCACTCCAAGCACGGGGACTGGGCGGACGACATCAAACAATGGGCCGCTGCCAACCGCGCCTTCCAAACCAAACAACACCAAGGGGTTACTTGGAGAACTCCTTGTCGATCGCGTCGAGGTACTTCGAGATCGGGTCGGGGCGGGGCGGGATTTCTTTTTGGATGGTGGTGGGCAGATTGAGGTAGCTGTCGAACTTACCCGATAGGCGACCGCTTTCGCTGGCTTCAAACCAGTCGAGGTAGTCGCGCACGGCGATGGACTTTTGATAGGCAATGAGGGCAAATTCGTGCAGCGCGGCGAGGCGCTTGTCCATGTCCTTGGTCTTGCCCGCTTCGATGTCGAGCACGGCAGCGAGGTAGCCTTTGATGACCGGGCGGAACAGGACGCTGACCCGCAGTTCCAACGCGCGCAGCGAGGCGATGTTGAAGCTGAGAATTTTGGCCTTGTCCGGGTGGTTGAGGATGTGCTGGTACTCCTCCAGCGGCAAGTCCACCTGCACGAGGGCGGTTTCAGCAGCGGCGGCGTTGGCTTTGACTTGTTCGGGCGTGGCTGGTTTGGCACTCGGATTGGTGGTGCGCGGTTTGTCCGCAGCTTTGGCGGCTGCCTTGGATGCCGGTTTGGAATTGGGATTGGTCGTGTGCGGCTTGTCGCTTTTCTTGGCGGCAGGCTTGTCTTCCCCCTCAGGCTTCTTGGCACTTTTCTTGGCAGGCTCTTCGTTCTTCGGCTCGGTCTTTTCTTCTTCGTCTGCCTTGGGTTTGCGTTTGCGGAAACCAAACAGCGGTTCCGCAGTCTGCCGTGGGCCTGCGGGAGCGAGCAACTGCCAAGCGTCCGCCAGCATGGGCGAGATCAGCCGAGCGACGTCCAAGGTATCAGGCGGAGTGAGAAAGGTCTGCTTCTCCTTGGCGGGTTTGTCCTCAGGTTTTTTTTCGGCAGGTTTCTTGTCGCCACGAAACCAGTTCATGGGATTGAGTTTGGTGGGCTTCTTTTCCTCTGGGTTCTCGGATTTGGCTTCCGGTTCCTTTTTGACGGTGACCTTGGGCTTTTCGATGGCCGCCGCTTTTTCCTTCTCTTTCTCGGGCACCTTTTTGTCTTTGGCTGCCGATTTTTCAGCAGGCTTCTTTTCTTCAGTACCAGCACCGAACAAGCGGCCCATGAAGCCAGGCTTCTTTTCCTCCTCGACTTTCTTCCCCTTCTCGGCGGCAACGGTGGCGGTTTCAGCGGATTTGTCCGCAGGCTTGGCCTTGCTCTCTTTGGCGACTGGTTCCACGGGCGTCTTCTTCTCGTCGCTGCTGGCACCAAAAAATCGGTCCATCAGTCCGACTGTTCTTTCACCCTCGACCTTCTTCTCTTTCTCGGCAGCAGCGGTGGTCTCAGCGGGTTTATCCGCAGGCTTGGGCTTGCTGTCTTTGGCAGTAGGCTCCGCTGGCGTCTTCTTCTCTTCATTGCCAGCACCAAACAGACGGCCCATGAAGCTGGGCTTCTTTTCCTCTTCGGCCATCTTCTCCTTCTCGGTAGCAGCGGCGGCAGTCTCTGCGGGTTTGTCCGCAGGCTTGGATTTGTCGTCTTTTTCGCTGGCATCGCCCAGAAAGAGCAGGCGGCGGAGGAGGCTGCGCTTCGGCTTCGCGTCTTCCCCTGGTGGTCCGTCCTTGACCGCGTCTTTCGTCTTGGTCTTGCTATGCACTTCAGCGGTGTGTGACGCTTCGGGGGCTTCGTTTGCAGCAACGACTGGCAGCGGTGCCGGGAGGACAAACGGGTGCAGCTTCACGTTCTTCGGCACTGCGGCAGGCAGCACTTCGTAGTGGAGGGTGATGGCGTCCTCGATGGCCTTGATGCTCTCGGCGGGCGTGAGCGGTTCGCCAACGCCGGGTCTGGCCAGCGTGGCGAGCTGGAGCGACCACCATTTGTTCAGGCTGGAAGCGGAGGCGGCAAAATTGGGAAAGGCGGCACCGAGCAGTTCGCGCTCAGAGCGCGGATCACTGGCGAGTGCGTTGAGGAATTTGTTCAGGTTCTGCGGGCCGCTCGGCTGATCCACGAGCGCCAGCACCAGAGCGCAGCAGGAGGTCTCGTAGATGGTGCGAGAGAGCCCGTCCATTTCGACCGGAGAGGCTTCGATGATTTCCTCGATGCCATAAATTTTGCCACTGCGGAAGAGCTTGGCAAACACGGCGCTGGGAGTGGGACTGGCACGGTAGTCCATGCCATGCAGCACGCCGGTCATAATCCAGTCCGGCAGCAGCAGCCGTCCTTTCGGCGTCTCGATCTTCTGGTGATTGCGCAGGATGCGCTCGGCGAGGAGTGCTCGCACGACCTCGCGGCGCAGATCCGTCTCCGTAAGGCCGGGGCCTTCGTTGACCGTAACCTGGAGATGGAAGCCGCCGAAGTTAAGCTCCGAGATGGTGGTGGAAATGGGCGGGGCTTTCGATTTGGCGGCGTCCTCGCCCTGGTTCAACACCACCACGATGGGCAGCACCCACGGTTCCTTGTCATTGAGCACCTTGCGCAGATCCTGGGAAATCTCCTCACAGCGCGTGGACATGGCGCTGCGCGTCTCAAACACTTTCCCATGCACGATGAACTGCCGACTGGTGCTGGTGGAACTGGTGACGGGGATTTTATCCGAAGGCGCGGCCACACGCGGAGCCTCCTTGACATCGGACTTGCGGGTGACGGCTTCCAGCACCTGCATTTTGCTGGCAGAGCTTGGCGAGGGAACCCCAGGGGCAGCAGGAATGGCGGGTGGCGCAGCGCTAGCGGGCGCAGCGGGCTTGGCCGGGACGCCGCTCTGCAACTGGCCTGGCGCAGGAGGCGAGGCGAGTGGCTTCGGTGCTTCGATGGCAGCAGCGGCGGCCTTTTGGGCTGCGGTCAGCGGGGGGACCGGCGGCGCGGGGGCCTGCGCCACGGCAAGCAGCGTGGTGCAAATCAAAGCAAGCACGCCCACCAGGGCGGATGAGAGACGGCGGTTCATTCGTGAGGGAAACGGGGATCAAGCACGAGCTTGCCCTGAGCGATGGTGATTTGATTCATCTGGAACAAGGCGCGGATTTCAGGATCAAGCGCCTTGGCCAGTGCCTCCAGCGCAGGGTGGAGCAGGCGCATCATGCCGCGTGGCATTTGCAGGTGGCCGTAAGCCCCGCGCAGCACCTCGACGTGGAATTCCTTGTCGGCACGGCTGATGGTGAAATCAACGCTGGCCGTACGAATGAAGCCTTTGACATTCCAGATGAGGAACAGGCGTGCGTTGTCGGACTCCAGATCCACACGCGCGCCATCAAAGGCGACCCATCCGCCGAGCATGCCCGGAATTTTTCCAGAGAGCGTCGCGCATAGGTGGCGATTGATGTCTGCCTCGCTGACCTCGATCACGGCCGAGCGTTTGATGGCCGTCTGGCGCAGGAGGTCGAGCAGATCGTCGGCTTTAGCGGTGCTAGGTGCGGCAGCTTTGGGCAGGTCCGCAGGGCGAAACGCCACCCAGGAGGCTCCTGCCAGCATGCTGACCCCAAGCAGCCGTAAGGTCTGGAGCAGGGGGCGAATCACGGCGGCAGGGGTGAGGGATGAAGGCTGACGCGGGGCTAGGCACCCGTTGTCTTGGCGGGTGCTGGCGCACTGGGGGCCGGGCTGGCGGCGGCGGGAGCACTCGTGGAGGCAGCGGCGCTTTCAGAGTCCTTCTTCGCCGCCGCTTTGTAGGAGTCGCTGCGGTAGTCGGTGATGTAAAAGCCGTTGCCTTTGAAGATGAAGCCCGCGCCAAGGCCGATCTTGCGCTTCACGGGGCCGGGGCAGCCCTCGACTGGGCAGTCCGTAAGATGGGGATCTTTCATCGACTGTTTGGCCTCAAAGGGATGGCCGCACGTCTGGCATTCGTATTCGTAAGTGGGCATGGTGGTGTGGGAAAAGAACTGCGCGGGGTTGCAGAAGAGCGCAGCAGGGGCGGAGTATGCCGCTTGGCACCCTCTGCTGCAAAAGGATTTTCCCCCGGCCTGCGCTCTGAGCGTAATCATTGCTCGACACCCGCCCGATAGCGGATGTATTATCCGGCCATGGCTGCGTTGCTCCAAGAAACCGTTTTCATGACGAATCTTTACGCCACTCCTGCGGACTGGCAGCGCGATTTGTTTTATTCCGTGGTGCGTGCAGGCCATTTGAAAGCAGGCCACGAGCACCGCATCGAGCGCGAAACGTACCCTGGGCACGAGTTGATTCTCTGCCTCAAAGGCCACGGCTGGGTCCAGGTGGCAGGCAAACGGCATGAAGTTGGGCCCGGAGCGCTGCTGTGGCTGAACTGCCACCACCCCCATATCTACGGTGCCACGAAAAAAGATCCCTGGGAACTGTATTGGATGCGCATCGAGGGGAGATCACTGGACCGCATCGCCGAACTCCTGCAGGTGCGCTCGCAGCCGGTGCTCGAAGGCATCAATGAGCAAGCCGTGGCGCAGGAGTTTACGCGCGCTTTTCAGTACATGAGCGGCACCCGCCCTAGCGATGCCGCGCTCGCCAGCGCTGCCGTCGCGGCCATCATCGGCCAAGCATTCCATGTGCGCCTCTCCGAGCCGGGCCTGGTGCAACCCGAGCTGCCCTCCGCCGTCTCCAAGGCGCTGGAGCGCATGCGCCTTTACTTCCACCTGCCGATGCGCGTGATCGAGCTCGCCCAGCTCAGCGGCATGAGCGAGAGCCACTTCAGCCGCCAGTTCAAAGCCGCCATCGGCACCAGCCCCATCGACTGGCTGCGGCGTGAGCGCATCAATCAGGCGAAGCGCCGCCTCATCGAATCCGACGACCCCGTCAAAGAAATCGCCCGCCAAGTGGGCTACCACGATCAGTTCTTCTTTTCCAAGGACTTCAAGAAAATGACCAAGCTCACGCCCACGCAGTTTCGTGAGCAGGAGAAGCAGTCGTAAAGTACCCTTCTCGCTCCGCGAGAAGAACTCGACGCGTCTCAGGGGAAGATCACTTTCAAATCTTTGAAAGGCATGGCCAGCATCGCAAGGCATGGGTTCCTCTCGCGGAGCGAGATGACTACTGTCGAAGCAGCATCAAACCCAAATCTCGAATTTCAAATGTTCATTTCATCGCCACTGTGAACGGCATGAGCACGATCACTGCACCCCAGGGCCTCCTCGGCATGAAGCCGGAGGAGATTGCTGCCGTGTTCGCAGAGCTGGGCCAGCCTGCCTTTCGTGCCAAACAACTCGTCGAGTGGGTCTTCGCCAAACGCGCCGCCACGTTTGAAGCGATGACGAACCTGCCCAAAGCGACACGCGAAGCCCTCGCCACCCGTTTCGTCACGCGCACGATGACCATCGCCAAAGTGGCTGGCTCCAGCGACACGACGCGCAAATTTCTCCTCAAACTCTACGACGGCCGCTACGTGGAAACCGTGCTCATCCCGGCCAATCCCGCCCTCTACGGCGGCAGCTCGGACCGCCGCACCCTGTGCGTCTCCAGCCAGGTCGGCTGTGCGTATGACTGCAAATTCTGCGCCAGCGGTCTCGCGGGCTTCGCGCGCAATCTGACGGCGGCGGAAATCGTCGAGCAAATCGTGCAGGTCGAGGCCTACGCCGGAGAGCGCGTGGACAATCTCGTCTTCATGGGCATGGGCGAGCCGCTCGCGAATTACTCCAACGTCACCAAGGCCATCGAGATCTTGAACGCCGAATGGGGCATCGGCATCGGCGCGCGGCACATGACCGTCAGCACCAGCGGGCTGGCCCCGCAGATCAAAAAACTCGCCGATTTCCCGCTGCAAATCCGCCTCGCCATCTCACTGCATGGTGCCACCGATGAAGTGCGTGAAAAAATCATGCCAGTGAACCGCAAGCACAACCTCGGCGAGCTGTTTGAAGCGCTCGACTACTGGAACCAGAAGCGGAAGCAGTTCCTCACCTTCGAGTTCATCCTCATTGCCGACGTGAACGACAGCCTCCAGCAGGCCCACGCCCTGGCCAAGCGCGCCCGCAGTGCCAACGCCAAGGTCAATCTGATCCCCTACAACACCGTCGATGGCCTCGACTGGGTGCGTCCCAGTGAAGCCACCCAGGACGCCTTCCTCGCCGTACTCACCAACGCCGGCGTCACCGCCACGCTGCGCCGCGAAAAAGGCCACGACATCGCCGCCGCCTGCGGTCAGCTCCGGCTGAAACAGGAAACCGAACTCGGCATCATCGAATCCCCGATTCCCGCCAAACGCATCACGATCGGCGGCGGTGCGGAGTGAGGCTCTGGAGCGCCCAAGGCGCGCTGTGCGACGTTTCTGATCCGTTCCATCCGTGGTCCTTGAAGGTTGGGGAAAAAAGGCCACGCTGAGCAACGGTCAGGAGTGCCCATCGTGCTTGGAGGTGCGCTCGCGCGTTCGGATAGATGGCGGAGCCATCCCAGCCTGTAGCGAGGGGTTGTGCGTAGCGACACCCCTCGTAAAGACGCACCACACGCACGAAATGCACCCGCATCGCGTAGCGATGCCAGCACAGGCGGCCCATTGCCCCTCATTCGAGAGCATAGCTGCTATCCTTGTTCCGTGTCTTCCGCGTGTTCCGTAGGCCAGCCCACTCTCCCAAGCTACCGCGCCCGCGCTGGCTTCCTCACCACCACAGCGGCAGCACGTTTCACCGGACGCTTGAGCTTGGTCACCGACGCCGATTTAACAGCAGCGGGTTTGACGGCAGCCGGTTTCTCAGCAGCCTTCGCCTCACGCAGATCACGCAGCTCTTTTTCGACCTCGGCCAGGCGGCGCGAAGTAGCCTCCAGCTTGCGCACGACGAGGCGGGCGACGAATTCGTAAAGCGCGGCGTGGAAGTCCGGGTCTTCCTCGCGCGGATGGATGTCCTGGAGGAATTTCTGGTCCACCGCCAGGCACACGGCCTTCGTGGAGGCGATGACAGACGCGAGCCGTTTGTCGTGGTTCACGAGCGCGAGCTCGCCGAAAACTTCCCCGATGCGGGTGATGGCAGCGACTTTCTTGCTGCCGACCCGCACTTCCAACTCACCGCTGAGCAGGACGTAGATGCGGGAGTCGATGCTGCCCTCTTCAATGATGTGATCCCCAGGCTCGCACTGGAGCAAGCTGCTGGAGTTCAAGACATCATCAAGTTGGTCATCGCTAAAGCTGGCGAGAGCAGGCACCGCACGCAAAGGCGACGGGTTGTGCTTCTCGTCATGGATGTAAGCAAACTCTTTCATGGTATTCGCAACGATTGTGTCAGGTGGATGGCCGTGGGGACAAGACAAATTTTGTTCATTTTGTAGCACTCTTCACCGCCGCGTCATAGGCGGGCCAGAAGCTGGCGGGCGGCATCAGGTCCTTGCCACCGTCGTCAAACCGTGTGCCGATTTCCTGCAAGGGCAGCGCTTTGGCCACCTCAATGCCCGCCGTGATGTTCGCCGGCGTGAAGACCAGACGCGTGAGCCGCATGCCCTTGAGCGGTGACAAATCCGTCACCGGAGTCTCGGCAATGTGCAGGCGCTGCAAGGCGGTGCCCGTCAGCGGCGAGAGGTCCTTCACCTTCGTGCGGTGCAGCGTCACGCTGACCAGCGGCACCGTCTTCAGCGCGCTGATGTCTGCCACCGGACAGTCCGTGAGCCAGAGCATCTGGATCGGACATTTGGCGATGCCCGAGATGTCGCCAATCGGGCAACCCACCGCATTCAGCTCCACCAGCGGCATGTTTTCCAGCGCCGCCAGATTCTCCACCGGCGTGCGGCTCAGATACAGCTTTTGCAACGGCATGCCACGCAACGGTGAAAGGTCGCGCACCTTGGTGTCTTCGAGATACAGCTCCACCAGCTTCTTGCCCTGCATCGGCCGCAAGTCGGTGATCGGCGTCTCGCTCAGATCCAGCGCCATCGGCTCGATGTGTTCAAGAAACTTCACGTTCTCAATCTTCGCCCCCCGCAGACTCAGCGCGATCACGTTCCCGCCTTCAATGTTAAACTGCCCGTCACCCGTGTACCCCGGATTGTGGTACTTGATCTCCGTGTGCAGCATTTCCTGCGTCCAATAAACCTTCTTCGGTGCCTCCTTGGCTGGGGCAGGAGCCGGAGCCACCGGCGCAGCCACCACTTTTTCCACCACCACCTTCGGCACCTCCGCAGATTTCTTGGGCTCATCACCACACTGGGTCAGGAGAAAAGGAAAGAGGAGGAGCAGGCTGGGCTTCATGCCATGGGCATGCCGGATTTCCGTGTGCGATGCAAGCCGGAAGTGTAAACTTCCAAGCTTCATCGACAGGTTGAACACGGCTTCGATAGACGCCAGTTTCACCGCCCGATGACAAAAGCCTTGGAGCGCGACCTGAAAAAACTCGAATCCCGCGCTTACCATTTCGCGGAGTGGGCCGAGGACACTCTGCGCCACTACCACGCCGCGATTCCCAATTTGCCGGATGCAGCAGCGGCGCGGCTGCGCGTACTCTATGACTGGATGTTCGTTCCGCTGACGCTGTGGCCGTTCAACATTCATGAGATGCTGAATGACCTGCTTGCCGCTCTGGAACAAGGCAAACGCTTGAGCCGTCAGCAGTGCCTCATCATCGACCTGCTGCCTGCACCACCCGACGAAGCCATCTGTGCAGCGGTGGCCGAGCATGAACGCCGTGTCCAGACCGGCAGCTACGAGAACCACGTTACAACGCAGGCCAAGTTCGCCCAGGCCGAACTCACACTACAAAACGACCCTGAACTGCAGCGTCAATGGGCGCGCATCAAAGCCACGTTCAAAGTCCCAGCGTACGCCGACTACAAAGGCGTGATCCGCCGCACCATGGACACAGAGCGCAATCTGCGCCCGTCCTTTTCCGTGAACCTGCACAGCCGCGCGGACGCCTTTCGTGCAGCGTTCGACGCTTTTTGCCTGCGCTGGCATCTCTATGGCATGCAACACGATGAGCCGCTGCTGCTCAAGCTTGCCGTCAACATCACGCCGTATGGCACGATGATCCACATTCCCTCTTACTGGTCCTTTGATCCCAAGCGTGACATCCGCTGGGACGCCATCGCAAGCCTTCATCGCGTTCGTGTTCCTGGTCGCCAGGGCGCTGCGCTCGCCGAGGGACAGGCGGAGCGAATGAAACTCGCCAAAAAATTGCGGCGACTCGATCAGGAGGTTCTGCGTCTTAAATTGAAAGGCGAGAAGAAACACGCCTTCCTTTGCCAAGGACTCGGCTGGGTGCCTGAGACGAGCACCAAGCGCCTCAGCAGGCTCCGCGCCGAATTCAAAAAGTAAGCCCCCTTGAGCGGCCTTCAATTAAGGGGGTGTCTCGTGCGTTTTGACACCTTTCGGCGCATCGTCGCTGCGCCCTGACCTTCCTTGTCAGACTGACGGTATCTACCACCACTTAGCACCGCCACACACCAGCTCCAACGGAGCTGCGTAATACAGCCCAGGGTTGCCGAGCCTAGGCGAGGCTACCCTGGGTCAGCACGGCAGTCATCGGGAAGCAAACCCAGCACCCCGCCACACACCATGCCTACCAGCAGCGTCTGCAATGAGCTCCGCCTCGCATTGGCACCGCAATCACACAGCGCTCCCATACCACGATCACAGCCCTCAACCGAGTGCCATTCAGGACACGCTTTGGGGACATTCAGTTCCCTGTCTCCATTGCGGCTGCGGCCTTATCGCTTGGGCCGTCATGCTTCCCTCATCCAAACTCACCGACAGCGAACCTGCATCACTGGCCGAGAAACAGATGCTTCCTGCTGAAAGCAACAGGACATTTTTATCGGCACAGGTTGTTTGTAATCTGGCTGAATGCGAAGCCTTTTCACCAGGATACAAGGGGATGCATGTTCCGGTGGTGGTCGCATTTGGAGGAGGCCGGTTGCATGAATGCCGGATGCACGGATTTTTCGATTTGGACCGTGCTCTCGCGGAAAACTTAACAACGCTCTTTCGTTCCGTTCGCAAGCTCGATGCAGACGACAGCCTGAGCACATGGGATGACCTCACCTTTCAATTCGGCCCGCGATCCTTTCTCTACGCCGACGAAACCAGGGTGCTCGGCTATGCGGAAACCTCACAAGAGGCCGAGCGCTTGGCGTCAAAATTTAGCGAGAGTTACAAAAAACCACCCCTCCCCCGAGGCGGTTCCTTTTATCTCATCCGGACCGGCCGTGAAATCAGCCGCGAGCTTGTGCAACTCGGCACTGAAACCATCCTCGGCGATGAAGTCTTCCGCCTCCACTACGGCCAGGGAAGCTGGGAATGGCACGAAGATTTCATCGCCAAACTTCGCAACAGTAGCCACGGCCTCTCCATCTTTGAAGGTTCGCCCGGCACCGGCAAAACCTCCTACCTGCGCCACCTCATGGGCTTGCTCAAAGACACGCACCGATTCTATTTCATTCCCACCGCCACCATGGGCGTGCTGTCCAACCCCGACTTCATCGGCTTCTGGGCCGAGCAGCGCCGCCGTTATGCCGACCGGCAGTTTGTCGTCATCCTGGAGGATTCCGACGCCGCCCTCATGACGCGTGGTGCCGACAACCGCGAGCAAGTCAGCGCCATCCTCAATCTCTCCGACGGCATGCTCGCCGACTTCCTCCGCCTCCAGATCATCTGCACCATCAACTGCAAAGCCGCCGACATCGACCAAGCCCTCCTCCGCCCCGGCCGCCTCCTCTGCCATCGGGTCTTTCGCAGACTGGAGTACGCACAAGCATCGCTTCTCGCTGAGAGCTTGGGACGAACATTGCCCACTGCCAGCGACTACTCACTGGCAGAGATTTTCGCCGACTATGCCTCGTCATCCATCACCCGGCCTCGCATCGGCTTCACCGCATAAATCCAAAAATCCAATCAAACCATGAGCACCCGTTCATCGAAGCTGACACGCCGCGATTTCATCCAACTCTGCGCCGCAGGTGCTGTGTGCCCTGCTGTCGGCATGCCGCCGGCCAACGACATCGTCGTCGGTCTGGAATTCGGTGTGGCGAAAATTTGCGTCACTGTCGGCGAGCGGCTGCCTGACGGCATCATCAAGGTTCTCGGCATCGGTCAGGCACCTTCGTGGGGAGTGACAAAATACAGCATCAGGATTGACGACTCCGTGAATGCATGTGTGCATGAGGCGTTGATGAATGCGGAGACGCAAAGCGGCGTGAAAATTCGTCGGGTGGTGCTGGCGGTGAACGGGATGAATATCGCCCCCTTCCCATCAGGTCCGACTTGGGATGACATCTTTGAATGGGAGGAAAGCTGCTATACCACCCGGTCCGATGGTCTGCTGCGCAGAGTCACCCTGGCGGATTGCAGACGCATGAAGAATGGCCAGATCGTGTCTGGTGCTGGATCATGGATCGAAAACAGCCGCCACTGTCTCAAGGCCCACAAAATTGAAATCGAACGCCTCGTCTTCTCCCCGGCAGCGAGCGCCGCCGCCGTGCTCACTGCGCATCAGCGGGAACACGGTGCGCTTGTCATCGATATGGGAGCAGGCACGACCGACTGCGCCGTCTATGCAGAAGGTGTCCTTATCCATGGCGATTGCATCGACAGTGGTGGCGAAAACATCTTGGACGATCTCGCGCACGATCTGTGTATCACCAACGAAGGTGCGGAGAAGTTGCTGATTGAGCACGCCAGTTTGCAGCCAGCCCAGTCCATGTCTGGCGGGCGCATCTTGCTCAAGGAAGCACACGAACTCGGAGTCAGTTGCCAGGAAGTCGAACGCAAAACGCTCAACGAGATCGTGTGCTATGATGTACACAGAATGTTGAGATTTGTGAAGGAGCATCTCGCGGCACGTGGCATACAGCTCGCTGCTCTTGGCACCGGCGTGCATCTCACCGGCGGTTGTTCGCACCTGCCAGGCATCGACGTACTGGCTCAGGAAGTCTTCGGCATTCCAGCACGGCTCGCACAGTTGCATGGCATCCTTGGCGTGGTACCCGGCTCGCTCGAGAACCCGCAGCACGCCTGTGCCATCGGCCTCACCAAGTTCACTAGGTCAGAAACATGAACATCGGCTCCATCGACTTTAAAGCTGCCAACCAATGCCGTGTCAACATGTGTGCTGCCAGTGTGGACGTCTTCTAAGATAGCAATCTGGTCGAATCACCCTACTGGCTGGTGATACCAGATGAACGCAGAGACGCCAGTTGCACTTCTGCAAATGTTAGGCATGTAAACGAAGCGGCTTTCCCATTAGTATTTTACAGGGGGTGTAAAGTCTGTTCTGTAAAAGGCTTTAGCCTTGCAATGCACGCCCCATTGGGGGCTGCGGAGTGAGGCGAGCGTAGCGATGCCGAACG
>CAINGK010000030.1 GCA_903848465.1 uncultured Verrucomicrobiota bacterium | reverse complement strand
GCGCTGCTCGGCTTCGGACTTCTGCGCTTCGGCCTGCAACGCGTTCAGGCGCTTCACTTCTGCATCGGCGTCGCTGATCTGCTTCTGCAACTCCGCCAGTTTCTGCGTGGTGGCGGTTTCGTCTGCGGTAAGCTTGGCGACGACGACCTCACGCGTTGTGGCCTCTTCTGTGGCCTTCTTCAGCAAAGCACTCTGCGTGGTGAAATCGCTCTGTGCCTTCGCCAGATCCGCCTGCGTCTTGCTCAGATCAGCACGACGCGTGTCGAGCTGCTTGTCGAGATCTTGCAGTTCTGCACTGCGTTTCGTGCGCTGCTCGGCTTCGGACTTCTGCGCTTCGGCCCGCAACGCGTTCAGGCGCTTCACTTCTGCATCGGCGTCGCTGATCTGCTTCTGCAACTCCGCCAGTTTCTGCGTGGTGGCGGTTTCGTCTGCGGTGAGCTTGGCGACAACGGCCTCACGAGCCAAGGCCTCCGCTGAAGCCTTTTTCAGTAAATCCGTCTGCGTAGTGAAATCGCTCTGGGCCTTCGCCAGATCCGCCTGCGTCTTGTTCAGATCGGCACGACGCCCGTCGAGCTGCTTGTCGAGTTCCAGCAGCTCCGCACTGCGTTTCGTGCGCTGTTCAGCTTCAGACTTCTGTGCCTCGGCCTGCAATGTGGAGAGACGCTTCACCTCGGCTTCCGCTGCCACCACCTGCTGCTGCAAGGCGGCCAATTTCTGCGCAGTGGTCGTTTCATCAGAGACCAGTTTGGCCAAGGTGCTTTCGTGAGATTTGGCCTCTTCCGTGGTTTTGCCAAGAACAGCCTGCTGTGCCGCGAGATCGACCAGCACTTTCGTCAGATCAGCTTGAGACTTTGCCAGTTCGGTCGTTTTGGCCGCATGCTGGCTATCAAGCGCCTGAAGTTCATTGCTGCGTTTTGCTTTGAGTTCGGCTTCAGATTTTTGCGCCTCGCTTTGCAGTTGCGTGGCTTCCTTGAGCTTGGCCTCAACGGTGGCCAGTTGGCTTTGCAGCAGACTGAATTTCTCATTCGTGCTGGCCAGTTCAGCCGCAGCTTTGGCCGCTGCGGCCTCTTTCGCCGTAGCCTCCTCGCTTGCTTTAGCGAGGGATGCCGTGATTTGGTCCAAGGTGCCGCGTTTGGAGGCGAGATCCGCCTCTAGGCTCTGTAGTTCGGCGCTGCGCTGCGATTTGAGTTCCGCCTCAGACTTTTGCGCCGTGGCAAGCATCTGGTTGATGGATGCCGCCTTTTCCTTCGCGGCCACTTCTGCGGCCACGAGCACCGCAATCGCGGCTTCACGGTCCTTGCGCTGCTTGTCAGCCTCTGCATGCAGGTTCTGTAAGCCCTGCTGCGCAATTCCCAGATCCGCCTCCGCTTTGGTAACAAGGGTACGGGTGGATTCGAGCTTGTTCTCAAGGTTGCCCAGATCGCGCCGTTTGACATCGAGCTTACCGACGTCCGTCTTCGCATTTTCCAGCTCAGCCCGCGCGTTCTGCACCTGACTGCGCAATTGTTCGATCTCACTCTTGAATCCGGCGATCTCGGTCTGCGTCTGGCCGAGTTCTTTGCGGCGGACATCGAGCGTGACATCCAACGAGCGAATTTCATCACGCCGCTTCTGCTCCACGTCATTTTCGGCCCGCAGGGCATCACGCTGCTGGCGAAGTTTTTCAGTCTCCTCCCGCAGTTCGGCATTCTGTTTGGAAGCCGCAGAATCGGGGGCCGGGAGAGGCGGCGAGACGGGTGAAGGCTTGGGAATCAGTGAAGCTGGTGGCGTACTGCCGCCTGGCGGCCGCTGGGCATCGAACGCAGCACGTTGCACGACGGGCTTGGTGACCTCGATTTTGCCGGTTTCGGGGGTGGACTTGAGTGGCTCATCCTTGTCCCGCGCCGGAATGGTTTCGGTGTCGCCTTTTTTTCCATCCTCCCGGCTGGGCTGCCCCTTGGCAGCGGCGACGGATTTGGAACCGCCGTCACCAGCCAGCCCCTTGGGTGCCCGCTCACGAAAGCGGCTTTCCAACTGGCCAAACATGATGCGGTCCCCGCCTTTGACCCGCAGACGCTCAATCCGCTTGCCGTTGACGAAGGTGCCGTTGGAAGACTTGAGATCGACGATTTCGTACCCACCATCCGGCTGGCGGATGAACTCCGCGTGAAAGCTGGAAATGAAGGTGTTGTCGATGACAATGTGATTGCTGGCTTCACGGCCTATGGATAGCCGTTCTTCGAGGATGTCGAAGACGAACTCATTTCCATCATTAAGGTTGAAGGCCAGATACGGCATGCCGGACGCGCAGAAGAGACTAAAGGGTGGAAAGAATAAGGGTGGAAAATCAGTGAATCACACTTAATGAAACCAGTCGATAGGGAAGATGGCTGAAGAACCTATTGTTACAAAAACCACTTCGATTGCACAGCATCATTTAAGATTTCTAAAATATGAAAGCCTTGCGATTGTTCAAATTTTTTAGCCTTTTGACGCTGGTTACGAGCAGTTTGAATGGTTGTGCGGACGTTCCCACCCCCAACGGCGGCACCGGGACACGTCTATCTTCGGCCCAAATGGACCGTGTCGGCAGGCGGATCTGGCAAAACGAATGCGCTGGCACCGTGGCGGGGCTGACCAGTTGGAACGGGGGGGAGGATTTCGCCTCTCTGGGCATCGGACACTTTATCTGGTATCCGCAGGGGCGCAGCGGTCCGTTTGCAGAAAGCTTCCCACCGCTGCTGGCTTTTCTGGCGGCGCGCGGCATCCCTGCACCCGCATGGGCGCGCGGTGCCTGCCCTTGGCCGAGCAAGGCCGCCTTCGAGGCAGACCGGAACGGTGATCGCCAGCAGGAACTGCGGGCGTTGCTGAGCAGCACGGTCAGGCAGCAGACGGAATTCATTATGGCGCGTATGGAAGCTGCGCTGCCGAAGATGCTGGCACAATCAAAGAATCCTGCCGGTGTGCAATGGGCCTTCGATGGACTGAAACAAACTCCAGAAGGCAGCTTCTGCCTGATCGACTATGTGAACTTCAAAGGTGAGGGGACCAGACCAACGGAACGTTACAAAGGCCAGGGCTGGGGGTTGCTCCAGGTGTTGGAAGACATGCCGAAGTCAAAAACAGTGTGGCAGTTGCCCGGAGAATTCGCCGAAGCCGCCAAACGCGTACTCAGCCGTCGGGTAGGCAATGCCCCACCTGAACGCAAAGAGCAGCGTTGGCTGGCTGGCTGGCACAACCGGTGTGACAGCTACAAGCGGTCACTTTAACGCCCCGTCATCACTCTTTGCGCTCGATTTTAATTTTCGGCATGGAACCGAAAACCTTGTCGATGGTGTCGGTGATGATGTTGCCGTTCATCTCCTTCGAGTGGCGCATGGCTAAGCCCACGCAAAAGGCGATGACAAACAGGCCCGTGACGATGATCCCAGTCATGCAGCCGCTTTCGGTGGTGTCTGGGTAACTGCCGGGGGCAGGCTTGCTATACGCACGCCGCACCGGACTTAGGGCACGCCCAGCAGGCGCAGGCTTTGAAGCCGGGGGCGAAGGTTCAGCGCTAGCTGCTGTCGGCACTGGCGGGGCAAAACGCGGTGCGGCCACCGGCTTTTCTTCCAGCACTGAGGGCGCATTGCCGGTATAGAACACGGCTTGCACATCCCCAAAGCCCACCCGATCACCATCTTTGAGCAGCGCCTCTTCGATCTCTGCACCGTTGACACGCGTGCCGTTGCTGGAGTTCAAGTCCTGAACAAAAACACCTTTTTCGTCCGCTTTGATGACCGCATGCCGTCCCGAAGAGGACGGGCAGGTCAGCACGACATCGTTATCAGGGTGCCTGCCGACGGCGGTAACTTCGCTTTCTAGCTTGTGAACGAGCGTATTGCCGTCCTCCATATAAAAGACAACCGAGGCCATGAATGCGGGGGGATGAGAGGGGGTGAATGTTCGTAAATCCGTGTCAGACACGAACCCTAGCACAGAAACTTGGGATTTTCCTGATGCAACGGCTATGTTCGCATGTGAGAGTGAATTTCTCGCCATCTGTGTCATGCGCACCCCAACCGCCCCATCGCCCTTTGTTTTCCTCGCACTTTGCACTTTGATGCTGCTGACGCCTGTAGTTTGGCTGCATGCGGGCGACAAAGAAGATGCCGAGAAAGCCGCCAGCGCTCTGGCCTATGATCAAGAGGCAGAAGGCTACAACATCCGCGCCGAAGTCAGGACCTACGATCTCGAACCGAAGCTCGGCAAGGCCACTCGCATGCAGCTTTTCAAGGGCAACGAGCACTGTTTCTGCGTCGCGGTGCCAAAACAGGCCGGTGTACACATCACCGGTGCGGTGCTCGACCTCGAAGGCAAACCTGCCGGCGAAATCCTGCCCGTGCTCGACGGCTGGGGCTTTGTGCTCTTTTACAAGCCCAAGAAAACCGGCATGTACATGATCGCCATCCACCAAACGGAAAAGGGCAAGCGCAAGGAAGTGCCCTGCTCGATGGTCACCGGCTACAAGTGATCAGCCGATTTTGAAGCTCCCGTCTGGCAGCTTCGTCACGGTGTGCAGGACGCCGCCGTCCGCCGAATGATGGCAGAAGGTCAGCGCTTTTTCCGTGATCTGTAGATGAGTGAAGCCATGCACGTCCTTGCCAAACGGCACTTCGTGCTTGCCTTCGAGCTTGCGCGTCTTTGCGCCGCCGCCGCCAGAGAGCAGGTGCGTGGTGAAAAGTCCTTTCATCTCCAGGTGCTGCAAGTCATGATCGTGGCCGCAAAGATACGCATGAACTTGGTGCCGCTGAAACAGCGGCTCCCACTGCGCAATCAGCTCCTTCGTGTCGCCATGATCGCCATTTGAATACAGCGGGTTGTGCCCTACCACGATAGTGAACGGCGCGCGCGGCTTCGCCAGTTCTGCCTTGAGCCAAGCAAGCTGTTCCTTTTCTTCCGCAGCCGTCAGTGAGCCGCGCTCCTTCTTCGTCTTCTTGTCCATGCCGCCCGAAACGGCAGGCAGATTGGTGTCCAGACAGATGAATGTCACCAGCGGCTTGCCTGCTTGTCCCAGCTCAAAGCGATACCACTTCGTCGGCATTTTCCAGCGCACTCCCGGCTGCGCCGCGTAGGCCACCTGCACCTTCTCGCCACCCGCGTTGTCATGGTAGTCATGATTTCCCAGTACGCTCCACATCGGTCCCGGAAAAACGCTCGCGGGATACATCGCCTCGATGTCCTTCTGCCAGCGTGGGGAGTCCACCATGAACCCCTCCTTCACGGGGCCGTAAAAATTATCTCCTAGCATCAGCAGCCCGTCTGGCTTCACACCGCTGTCGGCCACGAACTTCTGCATGGCTCCTGCCACCTTGATCTGGTCTGCCCCGCCAGTCCCATAGTCACCAATCATGAGGAGGTGCAACGCCTCCTTGGAGATCTCTGCCGCAGCCCGGTCTGGCCGCACATTCAATGCCAGCGCGGCAGAGGAGCAAAACAGCGTTTGAATGGCACGGCGGCGGGAGAGGGGGGCGGAATTCATCGTGCTGGCTGAAACGACAAGCCTCGTCACTTTCTCTCACCCATGCGTTTTGCCTTTTTGCTCCTGTTTCTCAGCGGCTGCTCTCGTGATGACCAACCCATCACTTTCGGCGGTCACACCATGGGCACCACTTGGAGCCTGCGTATGCCCGCTGGAGCCAAATCGATCCGTCAAAACGACCTCCAGCAGCAGCTCGATGCCTGGGAATCCATCATCAGTCACTGGCGGCCCGACTCCGCCGTTTCACGCTTCAATGACTCCACCAAAACGGACTGGATCGCCGTCCCGGTTGAACTCGTCGAAGTCGTCGAACTTGCGCAGCAAATCGGCGGCGACACCGATCATGCGCTCGACATCACCATCGCTCCGCTCATTGACCTCTGGGGTTTCGGGGCCACTGGCAGGCGCGACTCGCCACCCACGGATGCCGAGATCGCCAGTGCCAAAGCCCAATGCGGCTGGCAGCACCTGCACACACGCCATGCCCCCCCTGCCCTGCGCAAAGACCTCCCGGGCCTGCGCATCAATGTCAGCGCCGTCGCGGAAGGCTGGGCTTTGGAACGCCTCGCACAGCATCTGGAGTCCAACGGCATCACCCGCTTTCTCCTGGAAATCGGCGGTGAGGTACTCGCGCGTGGTGAATGGCGGGTGGGCGTTCAATCACCTGCGGCCCCTCCGGGTGAATCTGCACAAACGCTCCTGCTCAAAGATCAGTCCATCGCCACCAGCGGTGTCTATCGTCAGCATTTCTCCGTGGCAGGGAAAGAATACGCTCACATCCTTGATCCGCGCACGGGTCGGCCCATCGAGCACAAACTCGCCTCCGTCAGCGTCATTCACCCCAGTGCAGCTCAGGCCGACGGTTTCGCCACGGCATTGCTGGTTCTGGGTCCAGATGCAGGACGGCGGCTGGCTGAGAAACTCGGCCTGCACGTCGTGTGGTTCGAGCGCGAAAAATAACCCCTGGCTTAAAATCCACGTTGCCCTGACTGCTCCGCTCTCTGCTATCATCTCCACTGCATGTTTCACGTCGCCGAAGATCACGAAGAAGGAATGACAGGCCGCATCTCGCGGCCGCCGTTGGCACCGCGCATGCACTACGCTTTCTCGAATCAGGGCAAGATGGCCGAGTCTCCTCAGTTCGAATACCGCCCGCAGCAGCAGCACATGGCGGAGCTGGTCGGTGCGGCGCTGGATGGCAATCAGGCACTCGTGTGCGAAGCCGCGACGGGCGTCGGCAAGTCGCTCGCCTACCTCGTGCCCGCTGTGACATTTGCTCTTGAGCAGAAGCGTAAGGCCATCATCTGCACCCACACGATCAATCTGCAGGAGCAGCTCATCACCAAGGACATCCCCATCGTCAAGCAGCTCGTGGGCGATTTCCACGCGGAGATTCTCAAAGGCCGTGGCAACTACATCTGCCCCACGCGCCTCAAGCGTGCTCTCAATGAATCCGGCGATCTCTTTTCCACCTCCGAAGCCTCCGAACTGAAGCTCCTGCTCGACTGGGTGGCCGAAACCGAGGACGGCACGCTCAGCGATCTCGACTTCACACCGAGCGCACGCGTTTGGTCGCTGGTGTGCAGTGAGCCGCATGCTTGCACCCCGCGCCGCTGCCCGCCCGGCAGCCGCTGCTGGTATCAGGATGTACGCCGGCGCATGGAGCAAGCGGACGTTATCGTGCTGAATCACACGCTGTTTTTCACGCTGCTGGCCTCCGCCGATGAAACCAGTACCGAGGACTGCAATTTCCTCTTCCCGCGTGACTTCGTCATCCTCGACGAGGCCCACACCATCGAAAACGTGGCTGCACGCGCCTTCGGCCTTCATATCAGTGAATCGAACATCAAATTCGAACTCGGCCGCCTGCACAACCCGAAGAGCCGCAAGGGTTTCTTCCAACTCGTGGGCGACAAAGACGGCGTGCGCGAGGTTTTGCAGACACTGGAAAGCGTGGACACCTTTTTCCGCGCCGCCGAATCCGCGTGCAAATTCAACGCCATGGGCCGCGAATTCCGCGTACGCCAAGCGGGCCTCATTGAAGACACCCTCAGCCTGCCACTGCAACGCCTCTCTCTGCGCGCTCAAAAGGCAGGCGATGCTGTCGATCGCGAAGGCACCAAGCTCGAACTTCTCGATCTCGCCAAACGTCTCACCGCCGTTCGTGTCGGCATCAAAGCCTTCCTTGATCAGGAAAACGAAGATCACGTCCATTGGATCGAGCGCACCAACACCGACAACCGCATCGTCTCCTTCCACACCGCGCCCGTCGATGTCGCACCACGCCTGCGGCAGATCTTTTTCGCCAGCCACAAGGCCTGCGTCTTTACCAGTGCCACGCTCGGTATCGGCGATGACACGGAGTTGAACTACTTCCGCAACCGCGTCGGCGCGGAAGACGCGCGCGCCGCCTGCATCGAAAGCCCCTTCAATTTCAAAAAGCAGATGAAGCTCTATCTGCTCAAAAAGATGCCGCAGCCCTCGGAGCCCGGCTATCTGGACAGGCTGGAGCACTGGATCACCCATTTCATCGACCTGAGCAGCGGCCGCGCCTTCATCCTGTTTACCAGTTACAGCCAGATGTCCTCACTGGCCGACAACCTCGAAGCGCACTGCGAAAGGCGCGGCTGGCGGCTGCTCGTACAAGGTCGCGGCATGCCACGCCATCAAATGCTCGCCGAGTTCAAGAGCGACACCCACAGCGTGCTCTGCGGCACCGACAGCTTCTGGACTGGAGTCGATGTGCCCGGAGAAGCCTTGAGCAACGTCATCATCACGCGCCTGCCCTTTGCAGTACCCGATCATCCGCTGACTGCCTCACGCATCGAGCACCTCGAAGCACAAGGCCTCAATGCGTTCACCGAATACAGCGTACCCGAGGCCATCCTCAAACTCCGCCAAGGCGTCGGCCGTCTCATCCGCACCGCCACCGACAAAGGCATCTGCGCCATCCTCGACAACCGCATCCTCACCAAGCCCTACGGGCGCGCATTCCTGTCCTCTCTGCCGGAGTGCCCGACAGAGATCATGCAGTAGTCTTGACGTACGTTGGGTGTGTTTGGCGGGAAGTAATTTCTCAATCACCCGAACACCACTCCGCCAAACCGCCCGACTCTGGGGGCGTTCGCATGCCGTCATGTTTGCCATACGCTCGCAAACGGGCGGGCTGTCGCCACACCCATTCGACAACCACCTCACGGGAACAGCCCGCGCATCTGCTTCGCCTCATGCACCCGCTGGATGCCCAGGCTCAGCGCGGCGAAGCGCATGCTGACGTTGCGTTTACGGCTGACGTTAAGGGCCTGCACAAAGGCCTGTTCAAGGATGCGGTAGAGTTTGCTCATCACCTCGCCCTCGTCCCAGAAGAAGCTTTGCAAATCCTGCACCCATTCGAAGTAGGAAACGATGACGCCACCCGCATTGCACAGAATGTCGGGGATCACGAAAATCTCAGGACGCTGGGCGATGATGGCATCCGCCTCGGGCGTCGTCGGACCGTTCGCTCCTTCGGCGAGAATGCGGCATTGGATTTTCGCAGCATTGTCACCGGTGATCTGACGCTCCATCGCGGCAGGAACCAGCACATCGCAAGGGGTGATCAGCAGCTCTTCGTTGCTGATCGCGTCCGCGCCGTCAAACCCGACAATGCTCTTCGTTTTGGCCACATGCTCGTCGAGCTTCACCAGATCAATTCCGTTCGCATTGTGCAAACCGCCAAACGCATCGCTCACAGCGATCACTTTGAGCCCCATGCGGGACAACGACGCTGCCGCCACGGCACCCACGTTGCCGTAGCCCTGCACCACCGCCGTCGCTCCCTGGGCAGTGATGCCCACGGTGTCCATCGCACGCGAAATCAAATAGGCCACGCCGCGACCGGTCGATTCCCGACGGCCAAGCGAGCCGCCCAGGCTCACCGGCTTGCCCGTCACCACTGCCGGCACGCAGTGGCCGCTTTGCAGGGAATACGTGTCCATCATCCAGGCCATGGTCTGCTCATTCGTGCCCATGTCCGGTGCCGGGATGTCAATCTGCGGGCCGATGAATGGAATCAGCTCCTGCGTGTAGCGCCGTGTCACACGCTCCAGTTCATTCCCGCGGGTCGCAGGTCACACCGCCCTTGGCACCGCCATACGGCAGACCCGTCAGCGCGCACTTCCAGCTCATCCACATGGCAAGAGCTCCCACTTCCCCGAGCGTCACATCCGGATGAAAGCGCACGCCGCCCTTCGTGGGCCCAAGTGTGAGGTGATGCTGCACGCGGTAGCCCATGAAAACGGTGGTGGTGCCATCATCCCGCCGCACGGGCATGGCCACAGTCACAGCGCGCTTGGGCATCTTCAAGCGGTCGCGGGAACTCTCGGGGATCTCTAAAAAGTCGGCCACCAAATCAAACTGCTGGCAGGCCATGCGAAAAATCGGCGTATCATAAACTTGGGGAATCATGTTGCTCATGGTGTAGGAAAATACGCGGGCCGGAGATTCTGCGAGTACAGATTCTATCAATGTCAGCGACCGCGTGGTATCCAGTGGGTGCTTGAAGAGAGGCTTGCGGCAAAAGAGAAAAATGATAACTTTCAGATCATGTTCGTCGAATCCTATATTGAGCACATGACCGTGGCAGAACGCTTCCAAGCCATGGAAGTGATTTGGGGATCGTTGCTTAAGTCGCCCGAGGAAATTTCGTCACCGGCATGGCATGGGCAGATTTTGTCCGAACGTCTGGCCAAGGTCGAGGCAGGTCAGGGGAAGTTTCTCACGCTGGAGGAACTCAAAGGACGGCTCGGCATGCCCCGTTCATGAAAAAAGTCATTGTTCTGGAGGAAGCGGCGGAAGACATTGAACACCTCACGTCACTCAGCGGCATTCATGGACTGCACTTTGGTTTTCATCGGATGCTCTCGGAGAGGTTTCCTTTTGGCATCTACTACCGTGAAACTGTTGATGAGACGCAGGTGTTTGCGGTTCTCGATCTGCGCCGAAAACCGACGTGGATTCGCGCTGAACTGCACCACAGGAACTCGTGAATCCTACTTGAAGAGGACTTCGGTCACTGGCAGTTCATTCATACATGACCGCCTACCAATCCCTCTGCGAAGTTGTTTCTGAAATCGCCCTCATCACCTCCACCGAAGCGGTGCTGGGCTGGGATCAGGAAACGTATATGCCGGCGCATGCGCTGGAGCACCGGGCGCGGCAGTTGTCGTATCTGACTGGGAAGGCGCACGGGCTGCTGACCTCGAAGAAAACGCTGAAGCTGCTGGAGCGCGCTGAAGCTGAGGCACCGGAAAATCCGACCTACGCTGCCAATGTGCGCGGTCTGCGCCGCGACATCGACCGCGCAACAAAGCTGCCGCAAAAGCTCGTGGAGGAAGAAAGCGAGGTCTGCGCGCATGCCAAGGCGGCGTGGGCAGAGGCGCGGGGAAAATCGGACTTCGCCATGTTTGCCCCGCATCTGGAGAAGGTGCTGGGCATCGCCCGCAAGAAAGCGGAACTGTTTGGCTTCGAGGACGAGCCGTACGACGCGCTGCTGGATCTCTACGAACGCGGCGCAAAGACACGCGAAGTGGCCGCGCTGTTTGCCAAGCTGCGCCCACAACTGGCCGAAATCGCCCGCGAGGCCGTGGCCAAGTCTGCGAAGGTGAAGCCGGGTGCCCTGAAAGGCCGCTATCCGGTTGAGAAGCAGCAAATTTTGAACCGCGAAATCGCAGAGAGCCTGGGATTTGATTTCGAGGCAGGCCGCATCGACACGACAGCGCATCCCTTTTGCACCACCCTTGGCCCCGGTGACGTGCGGCTGACCACTCGCTATGACGAGAAAGACTTCCTGTCCTCGCTCTTCGGCGTGATGCACGAAGCGGGTCACGGCTTGTATGAGCAAGGGCTACCAGGGTTGGATTACGGCCTGCCGAGCGGCAGCGCAGCCTCCCTGGGAATCCATGAGTCACAGAGCCGACTGTGGGAAAATCATGTGGGCCGCAGCCCCACCTTCTGGGCGAAGTGGCTGCCCCGCGCCCAGGAGCTTTTCCCGCACTTGCGCAAAGTGAAGCTGGACGCCTTCATGGCAGAAATGCTGCGCAGCGAATTCAGCTTCATCCGCGTCGAAGCCGATGAGGCGACGTATGATCTGCACATCCTCCTGCGTTTCGGCATCGAGCGCCGTCTCGTGAAGGGCGAACTCTCCGTGCAGGATGTGCCAAAAGTGTGGAATGAAGAGTATCGCGAACTGTTTGGCATGACACCGCCAGACGACCGCCGTGGCTGCCTACAGGACATTCACTGGAGCATGGGCGGCCTGGGTTATTTCGCGACCTACACGCTAGGAAATCTCAATGCCGCCCAGCTTTTCGCGACGGCGAAGAAGCAGCGCAAGATCGCAACGGCTCTGGAGAAATGCGACTACGCTCCGCTGTTGCAGTGGCTGCGTGAAAACGTTCACAGTAAGGGAGCTGCGCTGCTTCCCCAAGAGATCATCACGCAGGCGACGGGCAAACCAACGCATGCCAAATGGCACATCAAACACCTGCGCGAGCGCTACGTCGGCTGAGCTGGCCAGCCCTAGCGCACATGCCGGATCAGCCCGATCATGACGCCCTGGATGAGAAGCTCACGCGCGGGGAGCAGATCGGGAAACTCGGGGTTCTCAGCTTTGAGGAAAGGCTGGGAATCTTTGATGAGGTAGCGTTTTAAGGTGCTCTCGCCGTCGATGAGAGCGGCGACGATATCTTTCGGACGCGGCTCACGGATTTCGAGAATGACGAGGTCGCCATCACCAATGAGCGCGCCGATCATGGACTCGCCACGCACTTTCAGAGCGAAGCTTTTCGCCGAGCGCGGAATGCCCAGAGTGTTCACATCCACAGAGATGCACCGGTCAGCATGCTGCACCATGTCGGCCACAGCCATGCCAGCGGGGATCTGACCGAAAACTGGAATGTCGATGATTTCCGCACGGTCAAGGTCTGCGGGGAAGACCACGGCACGCGCTTTGTGCGCATGGCGCTGGATGACACCTTTTTTCTCCAGCGCACGGAGATGGCTCATAGCCGCCGTCTGGCTGGAGAAACCGAAGTGCCGCTGGATGTCACGCGTGGAAGGCATGACACCGTTGGTGCGCTGGTAGCTGCGCAGGTACTCAAGAAGTTCCTGCTGGCGGGCCGTGAGTTGGGTGTCAGTGTCGGTAAGCATGAGGAATAAGGGCTGTTCGGGCGAACATTCCCTCTCATGCCCTTTACGCAAGATGTTTTCCTGAGCCGGTTTCAGCGCATAGTCACGTCCATGTTGTTTTCCAATCCCCTGAAAATCTCCGCGCTGTTGCTGCTGGCAGTGATCTGCCGCGCGCAGGATGTGGCACCCATCAATCCGGCCAAAGTGGATAAAACCGGCATGCTGCCGCCTTTCACCAAGGTGCTGGGCGAACGTGCCGCAGCGGCCTTTGGCAAGCAAGACTGGCCGACAGCCCGCAAGGCCTACCTGGAGATGCTGGAACTCGACGACGGCAATGCGCTCATCTGGGCCAATTTGGGCGCGGTGGAGCAACAATCAGGAGACGAGAAGCGCGCCCTCGAATGCTTTGAAAAATCCGTGCAGATCAACCCGCAACTCGCGCAAACCTGGACGGCCCTGGGTCTGATGCTGCAAAAAAAGGGCGACACCTACCGGGCGATTTCCTGCTTCGCCCGCGCCATCCATGAAGAGCCGGAAGATGCACGCGCTCACAACTACCTGGCCATCGCCGCCAAAGGACTCGGCTGGACGGATGCCGCCGAGGCGGAACTGCAGCGGGCCATTGAGCTGAAACCGGATTACGGCATCGCGCACTTCAATATGGCGCTCATGCTCTTGGAGCGCCGCCCACCTGCCATCGAGCTGGCCCGGAGGCACTACCAGAAGGCGCTGGCGCTTGGCGTGGCAAAAGACGACGTGGTGGAACGCCGCCTGCAGGAGTGACGCATGCAGGAACCCACGAACACATGGAACATCGCCACGCAGTTGGATGAACTGCGTGAGCAGGGGCTGTGGCGTGAGCTGCGCCCCCTGGATGAAGTGGAAGGCGTGATCGTGCGCGCCGCAGACCGCGAGTGGATCAATTTTTCCTCCAACGACTACCTTGGCCTGGCGCATTCCATTGAGATGCAGAGCGCACTTGCCGCAGGCATCGCCAAATACGGCGGCGGAGCGGGGGCCTCGCGTCTGGTGTGCGGCTCGCATCGCGTCAATACCGACTTAGAAGAAGCCTTGGCAGAGTTCAAGGGCACGGCGGCGGCTCTGACCTTCAGCAGCGGCTTTGCTGTAGCACTGGGCACTATCCCCGCACTGATGGGTCCAAACGACACCATCATCCTCGACAAGCTCTGCCATGCCAGCCTGGTCGATGCCGCGCGATTGAGCGGAGCGACGATCCGTGTCTTCCCACACAACCACCTCGAAAAGCTCGAACGCCTGCTGCAAACCGCCAAAGGGCGCGTGCTCGTCGTCACGGAGTCCATTTTCAGCATGGATGGTGATGCCGCCCCGCTGCGCGAGATTGTCGAACTCAAGGCCAAGCACGGCGCTTGGTTGCTGGTGGATGAAGCGCATGCCGTCGGCGTTCTTGGCCCGCAGGGGCGCGGACTTGCCGCCGCACTTGGTGTGGATCAGCAGGTGGATCTGCATCTCGGCACCCTGAGCAAGGCCTTCGGCCTCAGCGGCGGCTATCTGGTAGCCTCGCGCCAGGTCATCGACCTGCTGATCAACCGCGCGCGCAGCTTCATCTACTCCACCGCTCCCCCTGTTCATCTGGCACACGCGCTGGGTATTATGTTGGAGCTGATTCGCAGTGAACGCGGCGATGCCTTGCGGAGCCAGGTCCGCAGCCATGCACAGCAAACCCACAGCCTGCTGACCGCCATCGGCATCACATCACCACCTATCCCAGGTGCCATCTTGCCGGTGATTTTGGGCGAAGCCGCACGGGCCATGGCGGTCAGCGCCCGTCTGCGTGATGCCGGATTCCTCATCCCCTGCATCCGCTACCCGACGGTCGCCCGTGGCAGCGCCCGACTGCGGATCACCCTCAGCGCCGTGCATTCCGCCGCCCAGATTGATGCACTGGGCAGTGCCCTGCAGGATGCCCTTTGAGCCTCAGTGCTTGGCCACGATCTCCAGCGCCCGTTTTCTCGCGGCTGTGATCTCCCGCAGGTTCAGCGCCACTCCGTTCTTGCCCGAGGCCATCAGATTGGTGCGTTCCTGACGATGCTGCAGGAATAAAACATGACCGAGTTCATGCGCCGTCACCCGCGCAACGATGTTGGCCGTGCCGCCGGAGACCTTGTGAAACTCGGGATTTTGGCAGACCACCACCGGCTCCCCGTAAAAAAAGCCGTTGGGGCCCATGTCCTTCACAAAACACACGTCAATCGCGGTGGCACTGAGTTGCTGCGTCGGAATCGCCGCTTTGACCCAGTCGCGATCCTTGATGAACCACCTTTTGGGCGCGATCTCCAGCGCTTGCAGGGTATCAATCGCCTCCAATTCAAAGCGAACGGCCGCCGGGGACCAAATAGCGTTCACCTCATCAAAAATGACGCGCACCTCCTTATCTGTAAGCGTCGTTTGCAGCCTTGGATGCGCCACCGACCGCACCAGATGCGCCCGGACTCTCAAAGTGATGAGGGAAAACGGCTCATCAGCACACACGGGTAGCGCCCCCAACAGCAGCAACATGAACGATAGTAAACGAACCATGAAATGGGTTAATCACCTTCTACCATCCATTACAACCCACAAAATTAGAGCGGTTTTGGCATGGTGGCTGCTAAATCAGAAATTCGCCTTTACAAAACAAGGCATCAATTGCGGGCGCAAAAAAATGCTCTGAAATTGAAAAAAAATGCTTTCCAGCGGTTACAGCTCCTGCTAATTTGAGGACTGAACGGCTCACGTACTTTGGCTCAAAACATCTGTTTTGAGCCATTTCATGCGAGTGTCCGACCTCAACCCAACCAACCTAATACCAAACTAATCAGACTATGAAATTGAACGCATTGCTGAAAACGCTGGGGTTCTTGGCACTGGCCGCCACTCCCGTTGTGGCCGGAACAACCGCTCCCGCTCCTAAAAACCCAATCGCTCCCGCTCCGGTGAACGATGACCTGGGCATCACCGCCTCCATCGGTTATGACTCCAACTACGTCTGGCGTGGCATCAACTACGGACAGCATTGGGTCCGTGCCGGCCTCAATGGCGCACTCCTCCTCGTGGGTGGTGCCGCTGAAGACGGCGCTGGCAGCACCTCCCTCCTCTGGGACGTGAACTACGGCTCCCTCGCTGGCGATCAGGACAGCTTCTCCCCTAACATCCAGAGAGCAGGCGGCAGCGAAGGCGGCAATGCTGCTGGTATTAAAAACACCAACTCCTTCTCCCGCCTTAATCTGGGCGGTGCCATCTCGCATGACTTCGGTCCTGCAAGCGTGAGCTTCGGCTATAGCTTCATCCACAACATGGGTTCCCTTGCCAATGGCGGTGGTCTGAATCAGGTTGCTGGTCTTAGTGGCTACGGCATGAACGACATCCAGCAGCTTACGCTGGGTGCCCAGACCAACCTTGGCCCGATCAATCTGGCATCAAGCGCCAACTATGATCTGTTCAATGGTGGCTGGTACTTCGACGTGACCGCTCGTTCCACCATCGCTGTGACCGATTCCATCAGCATCGTTCCACATGCGAACATTGGTTATGGCATCAACTACAACGCTGGCTTCACCCAAGCTTCCCGCAACCTCATCGGTGGCGGCACCCTTGGTGGTATCGCCAACCGTCAGCAGTTCGGCCTTACCGGCTTCACCGCTGTTAACCTTGGCCTTGATTTCCCTATCAAGCTCAACAGCCGTGCCACCCTGACCCCCTACGTTGCAGCGAACCTGCCAATGGCCGGTCTCCGTACCTTTGCAAGCAACGCAAGCAGCTACGGCGGCTACGGCGGCCCTCAGAACGCCTTCACCAACCTGATCTACTTCGGCGTGACCCTCAGCGTCCGCTTCTAATCGTTCTCTGAACGGTTCAACCCTTCAAGGTTAACCTCCCGGCGCAAGCCGGGAGGTTTTTTGTTTGTATGCGAAGTGAACTCTGCTGAACCGCCATTCCTGGCTGGCAACACCACTGGACTCGACCTTGCACTTCTGCGCCAGCTTGATTCGCTCGCCCATTCAGGGTTCGAGAATGAACGCATTTCACAGATTGCGGAGCCTCTCAGCCTGTAGAAATGCTTAGCGACACCCCCTCGTCTGCATCCCGCATCCCCCTCTCCTGAAACGCATCGCGTATCGATGCCAGCACAAGCGTCATGTTCGCGCTCAAATTTCTCCCACTTACGCCGTCGCAGGGTAACCTGATGCCGGAAGTCTGTGGCAGGCGGCGCGGACACTGCCAATCCCAAGTGCCCATAGCTTCCCGTTTAGACTGTTGTGCATCACTAACTTTCATTTTGCGAGGGCTGCATTTGCAAATGGCGGATGCAAAGTAGTATGGCACGAATCGGAGACGGAAGCGGATGGAAAAAAGGGGGCGTGAGTTAGCTGCGCGCGCTGGAACGAAGGATTAGCGCGCCCCCACCAACCCTGCGCGCTGCGGCTGGTAGAGAAGCGCTGCGTCGGCTCTGTCACGGCGCAGGAGCTGAAATAGGTCCGCCGTCTTTGTCATGGTCTGAATCCAGGAGCGCAGCACGCAAACAGCTCGGGGGCTATTATTCCCTCCATTCGGCAATCAAATTGGGAAGGGGAGCTATTAAATTTATGGTTTTATTGATTTTTTATTTTTGCAATGGAATAAATAAATCTACGATCACCTCAGTAACATGGCACGGCACCTGCTTAACCATTGTTCACCAGCTGCACTTCCTCCCCGGACGGACAGCGCCTCAACACCAACAATAACTAAACTCGACCAACACATGAAGCCCAAAAGCATGAAATCATTCATTGCCCAGTCGGTGTACGTTCTTGCTGCCTGTGCAGCGCTGAACGTCTCCGCCGACACGCCTGCCGCCCAAGGCCCAGCCACGAAAAACCCAGCAACGAAAAATCCCGTTGCTGAGCCAGCCGCACCAGGAGGATCCCTGTTCGACTCCATCGGAGCTACCTTCGATGCCGGTTACGACAGCCGCTACTACTTCCGCGGACTTTGGTTCGCTGACAACATCATGTGGAGCGCCCTCAACATCAGCATCCCAATCACGGAGAAGCTGTCCTGGGGCGTCGGTGGTGCCTACATCAACTCCGCTGGCACTCCATACGGAGCTACTACTGCCGGTGGTGCCAATACCGGTGGCAAGAGTGCAGGTGGTTATCAATACTCCGAAGTGGACGCCATCACCAGCCTTAACTACAACGCTGGATGGGCCAAGTTCGGAATGCAGTACCAATACTACTTCTATCCAGATAACTACGGTGGCCAATTCAATGGCGTGCCAAATGCATCCGCTCAGGTTGGTGGCAATCGTATCAACGACCCTGAGTATGCCCTCAAAGGAGCTGGTGAACTTGGCTGGACAGCGGCGATCCCGATCAAGGCCTTCAACATCTATGCTGGCTACTACTATGACTTCCGAATCAATGGTCAGTACTTTGCGCTTGGAGTTGATTACACCTACGCCATCACCGATTGGATCAGCATTGTGCCGTCCGTTAACACTGGCTATGGCATCGACTACTACACCGGCGTGGGTTCCTCATCTCTGTTGACACACAACGGCCAGCCGATCACTGCCAAAACCGGTTTCACCCACTGGCTCTACACCATCGCTGTGCCGATCAAACTGACGAAGTCTGTCACCCTGACGAGCTACGTAGCTCTGAATGAGTCCGGCACCCTGCGTAAGAACGTGAACGCCCAGGCGAACGAAATCTACTGGGGCACCAAGCTCAGCTTCTCGTTCTAATTCGTGGGGCTTGATGCTCTGCTGAAACACATCTGATTATAAAGTTGGGGTTCCCGATCAGTTCGCTGATCGGGAGCTTTTGTTTTGGCGCGGCACGTCTTCCCGTCTAGCATCTGCTCTGCATGACTGAACATAAGCTCAATTGGAACTCAAATAACCTCACCCATGGCTGGCAGCGCGGCGTCACCGCGTTCTTCTGGGGACTAGGTTTTAAGCCCGAAGATTTCGACAAAGCGCAGATCGGCATCGGCACACCGCTGCTCGACGGCAACATCTGCAACGTCCACGCGCACGAGTTGGCCCAACTCATCGCCCAAGGCTGCAAAGAAGCGGGACTCATCGGCTTCCCCTTCGGCGTCTCACCGGTAAGTGACAATATCACGCAGGGAAATGTCGGCGGCGCAGCCTCCCTTTGCTCACGCAATCTCATGGCGAACGGAGCAGAGATGATCTGTACTTCGCACTGCTACGATGCACTGATCGGCCTGCATCATTGCGACAAAAACGGTCCGGCCTTCGCCATGGCCCTCGCGCGAACCAACTACCCCGGCCTCATCGTCAATGGCGGCAGCATCATGCCCGGCTGCCACAAAGGACACTCCACCTCCATCCTCGACGTCTATGATGCGGCAGCGAAGGAAAAGCAGGGGACGATGAGCTACGAGGAATCCGAGCAGATCATCCGCACCGCCTGCCCCGGCGCAGGTGGCTGCGGCATCGCCGCTTCCTTCAACACCTGGGGCATCGCACTTGAAGCCATGGGCCTCAGCCTGCCGGACACCTCCTCCATGCCCGCCATCGAAGCAGGCAAACGTGAAGAATGTCTGCGCGTCGGCAAAGCCGTGCGACGCCTGCTGGAAATGAATCTCCGTCCGCGGGACATCATCACCAAGGCCTCCATCACCAATGCCATGACCGCCATCGCCGCCATCGGTGGCTCTACCAATGGCGTGCTGCACATCCTCGCCGTTGCCCGTGAAGCAGGAGTCGATTTCACCCTGCGTGACGTGCAGGCCATCGTCCGCCGCACGCCCGTCCTGTGCAATTTCGCACCGCGTGGCCGTGGCACCATGGTCGATCTCCATCGTCTCGGCGGTACCACCATGCTGCTGAAGCACATCATGAAAACCGGGTTGCTGGATGGCTCCTGCATCACCGTCACCGGTCAGACACTGGCGGAAAATCTCGCCAACGCCGCCGAAGTGCCCTTCCCCAATGAGCTCGTCGCGCCCATCGACGCGCCGTTCAAAGAGTTCGCCGACATCCAGATCTGCTTTGGCAACCTCGCGCCCGACGGCATCGTCTTCAAAGTCTCCTCCATGGAGGAGCCCAAATTCCGTGGCAAAGCCATCTGCTTCCATGATTCCAAGGGGGTTTCCGATGCCGCCGCCGCAGGTCGCATCCAGCCCGGCCACATCGTCGTCATTCGTGGCTGCGGTCCTGTGGCATCGGGCATGCCTGAAATGCACGTGGCCAGCGCTGCGCTCGCAGTACCGGAGCTTTATGGCAAGGTCGCCCTGATTTCAGACACCCGCGTCTCCGGTGTTTCCAGCGGTGCCGTGGGAGTTCACTGCAGCCCGGAAGCCGCCGTGGGCGGGCCGATTTCCGTGGTGGAAGATGGCGATGAAATCGAATTCGATCTCCTTGCAGGCACCATTCACGTCCTCGCAGATCTCGATGCTCGTCCGCGCACGATCTTGCCTGTCAGCCACCAGTTCGGGTACCTCGCCGACTTTGCCGCCACCGTGACCCAGGCCCATCAAGGCTGCGTGCCACGCTGGGTGGCTGATCGCAAATAATTCACCTCAGCCTGCCATCTTAGCCGCCAGCAGCACAGCCTCCACGAGGCTGCGCCCGTTGGCTTTGCCCTGCCACGCGATGTCGCATGCAGTGCCGTGATCCACACTCGTACGCGGTACCGGCAGGCCCAGCGTGGTGTTCACGGCGGTATCAAACGCCAGTGCCTTGAGCGGAATGAGCGCCTGATCGTGATAGAGACAAATATAGGCGTCCACCGTGCGGCGCTTCGGTGCGATAAATGCGGTATCAGGTGGCAGCGGTCCTTCGATTGTGTGCCCCTTCGCACGCGCCGCTTCAATGGCAGGTACAATGATCGATTCCTCCTCGCCGCGACCAAACAAACCATGCTCACCCGCGTGTGGATTGAGCCCGCAGACCGCGATGCGCGGCTTCTTGCCACGCACACGCTGCACGGCCTCGGCGGTCAACTCGATGACATCCAGAATGCGCTGGGTCGTCAACGCGGGCACCACATCCTGGTAACCAATGTGAACCGTCACCAGGCTGCAGATCATTTCTTCGGAGAAAAAGGACATGCAGGAGCGCTCCGCCGCCATCTTCTCGGCAAACATCTCCGTGTGACCGGGATACTTGATACCAGCAGCATGCAGCGCCTCCTTATTCAGCGGTGCCGTCGCCACTGCGGCGACTTGTTTTGCCAAGGCGGCCTCAATGCTCTTTTCCACGTAGCGATAACCCGCCGCACCCGTCTTGGCGCTGACCGTGCCCGGCGTGAAATCCTCCGCATCAAATCCATAAACATCCAGCACCGCCGGCTCGTCTAGGCTCCCACATTTTTCCGCCCATCCAATTTCGCTGATGATGCGCTTCGGAGCCAGCAGTCCGGTCTGCCGTGCACAGCGCGAGAGCAGCCGTGCATCGCCAAACACTACCGGCGTGACCAACTCGCACACCGCCTCATTGGCGAGCAGTTGCAGGCAGATTTCAGGACCGACCCCCGCAGGGTCGCCCATGGTGATGGCAATGAGTGGTTTGGGCATGAACCGTCACTCTGACTCAACGCAGCACCTTGTCGAGAAACTTGGCAACGATGGCTGTGCGTTCCTCATTATAAAACTCCGCACCGCCATGCTTGCTGCCGGGCAGCATGATTAAGGTCACCGGCAACCCAAGGGCCTCATAAGCTTTCGCCAGTTCCTGTGACTGCTGCGGCGGCATCTGCGGATCGGCATCGCCATGGATGAGCAGCAGCGGCGGATCATTCTTGTCGAGGTGTGCCACCGGGCTCGCCAGCTTTGCCAGTTCGGGCTTTTTGTCCGGCGTATCACCCAGCAGCAGTTTCAGCGCGGGAATACGGTACTCCAGGCCCTTGGGCGTACTCTGGGAGAGAATGGTTTCCAGATTCGAAGCACCGTAAAAACTCACGATGACCTGCACATCACTGCTTTGATCCAGATGCTCCCCGACTTTGCCTTCGAGCTCTTGGTTCCCATTGCTCACCCCAACCAGAGCCGCCAGATGCCCGCCAGCCGAGGAGCCGATGATGGCGATCTTGCTGGCATTGATGTGAAACAACCCCGCATTGGCCCGTAGAAAACGAATGGCTGCCTTGATGTCATGCACCTGTGCGGGAAACGCCGCCTGCGGGGACAGCCGGTAATCCACGCTCGCGATGGCAAAGCCCTTGTCGTACAGGTCAACAATCGGCATATCCTTCTTGGATCCAGCGCGCCAACCACCGCCATGCACATACACGATCAACGGCGGATTCTCCCCCTGCGGCCGATGCAGATCCAGCTTGAGCGAAACTTCTCCCACCTTGGCATATTCAATGTCCGCCTGGGTGTCCGCCAGTGCCGCAGTGGTGAGTAGTATCAGAGAACAAATAAACTTCATCATGGCTCGATCATCATCTGCTCCGCAGGTACTTCCAGTTTGATTTTCGTGCCATAGCTCAGCCCCTCCGACCACGGCAGCAGCAGTTCCAGCACGTCCGGCTTCTGAAAATGCACCGGCTTCGTGTCGGGATGCGGGTGATAAATCCACCCGCGAACCGGCACAGCTCCATCGCGATGCACGGTGACATCGAAGAACGAAAAATCCTCCGCCGGATCTTCGGGATGCCACTTGAGAGCACGAAACGTGTGCCGGGGCTGCACCACACGATAACTCAGCGGCGCGATGCTCACATTCAATGTGCCAGGATAAAACGCGCTCAGATCAAGTCCGAGTTCTGCAAAGAACGGCAACTGCATGCGCAGCGTACCGCCAGGAAAACGCGGATTGCCATTCAAGCCGGAGGCCACGCGATGGCCATGAACAATGGTGGCGGGGATCATGCCAAAATTTGTTTGATCACATGACACGGCTCCACGCCTGTCAGTTTAAAATCGAGCCCCGCCTTGCTGAAGGTGAGACGTTCGTGGTCAATGCCTAGGCAATGAAGAATCGTCGCCTGCAAATCAGCCACGTGCGTCTCGTCCTCAATGATGTTGAAACCCATCTCATCCGTCGCTCCCAGGGTGACTCCACCTTTGATGCCACCACCAGCCATCCACATCGTAAATGCCTGCGGATGATGGTCGCGCCCCAGGCTGCGCCCCAGTGAGACACTCGCCTCGACCATCGGCGTTCGTCCGAATTCACCGCCCCACACAACCAGCGTGCTGTCGAGCAGTCCGCGTTGTTTGAGGTCTTTGATCAGCGCCGCGCTGGCCTGATCCGTGATGCCGCAGTTCTTTTTCACATTGCCCGCCACATCGCTGTGCGCGTCCCAGCCTTCATTGTAGATGTTGATGAAACGCACGCCACGCTCGACCATCCGCCGCGCCAGCAGGCAGGCGCGGGCGAATGACGGCACCTTCGGATCGCAGCCGTACATTTTCAGCGTCGCCTCGTCCTCCTTGCTAAGATCCATCAGTTCCGGCGCGGAGCTTTGCAGACGGTAGGCCATCTCATAATTCGCAATGCGCGTTCCCGTTTCGCTGTCGCCATCCAGTTTGAGGCGCCGCTGGTTCATCGCGTTGATGAGTTCAATCGTGTCGCGCTGCGTGCCGGCCTCGATGCCCTGCGGCGTGCTCACATTCAAGATGGGATCGCCCGTGTTGCGAAAGCGCGTGCCGGAATACACGCTGGGCAGAAAGCCGCTGCTCCAGCACGCCGCACCACCGCTGATGCCACTGCCGGTGCTCATCACCACAAACGACGGCAGATCCCGCGTCTCGGCCCCCAGACCATAAGTGATCCACGAACCCATGCTGGGCCGCCCCGGCTGGGAGAAACCCGTGTTCATGTAAATCTGCGCTGGCGCGTGGTTGAACTGCGTCGTGCGGCAGGATTTCACAATGGCGATGTCGTCCACCACCGAAGCCAGATGTGGCAGCATCTCAGAAAGCTCCGCTCCGCACTGCCCATGCTTCGCAAATTTGTAGCGTGGCCCCAGCACCGCCGCGTCTGGCCGGATGAACGCATAACGCTGCCCCCCGATGATCGAAGGCGGCAGCGGCTTGCCTTCATACTTTGTCAGCATGGGTTTGTTGTCGAACAGCTCAAGCTGCGATGGCGCACCCGCCATGAACATATGGATGACCGCTTTCGCCTTCGGCGGGAAATGCGTCGGCGCAGCAACATTCGGACTCTGCGTCACACCATAAGCTGACTCTGCCAGCAACGATGCCAGGGCAATCTTGCCCGTACCGACAGCGCAGTCCTGGAAGAAATGACGACGTGTGATGTTGGAAGTGTTCATGGATGCGTGATGGCTTCGTCGAGGTTCAGTGCAGCGCGGCTCACATCGGACCACAGGGCCTCGCCTTCGACTTTCTTGTCCCGCTGCTTTTGCAGGAAGGCTTTGAGCATGGCCAGTTCGTCTGGCGCAGCAGGTCGTGTCGCGACGCGGCGGAAGATGTTTTGCAGGCGCTCATCATCACTCTGCGATTCAGTGATCACTTGCTTCGCCATCGCCTGCGCCGCTTCCATGAACATCTGGTCATTGAGCAGCGTGAGGGCTTGCAGCGGGCTGTTCGACACCTCGCGTTTGGCCAGGCAGGATTCACCCGTGGGCGCATCAAAGGTCGTGGCCATCGCAAACGGTGCGGTGCGTTTCGTGAAAGTGTAGAGGCTGCGGCGGTAGTGGTCCTCTCCCTCGCTGGTCTTCCACTCCACTTTGCCGTAGGTGCCTTCAGAGGTGACGCTGGCTGGCTGCGGCGGATAAACACCTGGGCCGCCCATCTTCGGCGAAAGCACCCCGGCAGCTTTCAGCGCTGAATCACGAATGACTTCAGCATCCAGGCGGAACCGCGCACCGCGTGCGAGCAGTAAGTTCTCTGGATCTTTCTGCGCCTGCTCAGGCGTGATTCGGCTGCTCTGCTTGTAGGTCGCACTCGTCACGATGAGCCGATGCAGTTTCTTCATCGACCAGCCTTGCTTCACGAATTCGACCGCCAGCCAATCAAGCAGTTCGGGGTGGGACGGCGGGTCGCTCTGATACCCGAAGTCCTCAAGCGACTTCACGATGCCCCGACCAAAGAACGCCTGCCACTGGCGGTTCACCGTCACGCGTGCGGTGAGCGGATTCTCAGGTGCAAACAGCCACTTCGCAAAGGTAAGCCGGTTCGCAGGCGCACTCTTGGGCAACGCGGGCAGGAACGCAGGAACGCCGGGTGTGACCTCCTCCTTCGGCTGCAGGTATTCGCCACGGTGATAGCGATGCGTGATGCGCGGATTGTTCGCGGGGCGTTCATCCATCACCAGCGTGGCCTGGCCGCGCGGCGGATTCTTCCGAGCGGCGAGCAGAGGCGCGGCAGCCTGTTTCATTTCGTCCGCTGTTTCAAGGAAGCACCGCAACAGCACATCATGTTTGGATTTGTCTCCGGTGGCCAGCGCCTCCTCGACTTCCGCCGGAAGCCCTGTCGCCTCTGCATGATCACTGGTAGTCACCGAAATCCGGAAGTGGCCGAGCGGGCAGGCAAAGTGCTTTTCAAACAGCATCTTCAAATCAAAGCCGTTCGTGAGATCAACCGGCTGGTCGAAGTGAAATACGGCAGCGTGCTGCACGCCATCACCGCCCAGCACCTGCCAGCCGCTGGACATTTCGCCATCCAGCGTGGCGGCCGCATTGTTCTTTTTCTTCGGTTTGGCTGCCGCTTTGGCCTTCGCCTTCGGAGCGCCGGCAGTTGAGTCACTGATGCGGTCATCCTCGTCGTCATTGGTGTCCTCAGCCCGGGCGATTTTGACGCGCTGACCGTTTTGCGCGGCCTGCAGTTCACTCATGAAAAAGCCGCCCAGCGGTCCTTCATAATTAGTGAGCCCGGGGCCGTTGTTCGGCAGGCTGGGATGCGAAGTCACCTCAATGCGCAGCGCACGTACACCTGTGATCGGTGCCTTGAAGCTCAGATCATAGACATCGCTCTTTGAAATGTCGCCGCTGCCGAGAATGAAGCCATCCGGCTGCGGCTCCAGATGCGGCATGGTCGTTGCCATCTTGGTCGGGCGGATGACCTGCCATTCCGAGGCCTTGTGGGATTCACCCTCGATCCATCCCGCAAATCGACTTTCCATAGCCGCCTTGCCACCAGGGAACTTGGCGGGCAGCTCGGCTGCGAGTTTGGCAATCTTGGCCACCTGCGCTTTTTGCTGCGCCTCGACCTCCGGCGTGGGGATGAAGTAGGTGGGTTCGCTGGCGTTGTTCAGCAGTGCCATCGTTCGGTAATAATCCGTATGCAGAATGGGGTCGTACTTGTGCGTGTGGCACTGGCAGCAGTTCATCGTCAGGCCCATCCATGTCGTGCCGGTGACGCTCACACGGTCCACCATGGCATAGAAGCGGTACTCGTTGGGATCAATGCCGCCCTCCTCATTCAGCATCGTGTTGCGATGAAACCCAGTGGCGATCAGATCTTCCGGCGTCGGCTTGGGCAGCATGTCACCGGCAAGCTGCTTGATGCTGAATTGATCAAAAGGCATGTCGGCATTCAGCGCGCCTACCACCCAGTCACGGTAAGGCCAGATCTGGCGCGGGCGGTCTTTCTCAAAGCCGTTCGTGTCCGCATAGCGTGCGAGGTCCAGCCAGCGCCGCGCCCAGCGTTCACCATACTGTTTGGAGGCCAGCAGGAAATCCACGAGCTTGTTGTATGCATCATCTGACTTGTCATTCACAAACGCATCCGCCTCCGCTGGCGTCGGCGGCAGGCCGATAAGATCGAGATAAACACGGCGCACCAGCGTGTAGCGATCCGCCTCAGGCGAGGGCTGCAATCCCTCCTTCTTCAGCCGATCCCGAATAAATGAATCAATGGGATGGCCAGGCATGGGCAACGGGGCCTGTTTGGGCGGCACATAGGCCCAATGCGCCTCGTACGGTGCCCCTTCAGCAATCCACAGCTTCAGAATATTCTTCGCACTCTCCGGCAGCACGGACTTCGTATGCGCCGGTGGCATCACCTCATCTTCATCGACCGAGAACACGCGTTTGATGACTTCGCTGGCGTCCGGCTTGCCCGGTACGATGGCGAGTTCGCCGGACTTCCCCTGACCAATGGCCGAATCACGCAGATCCAGGCGCAGCTTGCCTTTGCGCCCCTGGTCGTCCATGCCGTGGCACTTGAAACAATGCTGCGCGAGCACCGGCCTCACGTCATGATTGAAATCGATGGCGAATCCAGCGGCGGGCAGCGCGAGGCAGAAAAGGAGAGCGTGGCGAATCATTGCAGTGGTTGGAGAACGCCCAAAGAAGGCAGTTTCTGACTACAAGACACCCGCGAGCAGGATCAGCCAACAGAAAGACAAGCGGGTCAGTAGCCGCCGTCGCCGATCTTGCCGACCACAGCGTCGAGCGTGCCTGCGGCTTCACGTTTGCGATAATCCTCCAAGATGGCCGCCGTCGCCGAGGCACCGCAGCGCGATCCGCCAAGGTCGCGGACCTTGACGAGGCCACCCAGATCACGCACGCCGCCGGCGGCTTTCACCTGCACCTTGGGGCTGCAACTGGCGCGCATCAGGGCCAGATCGTGCTCGGTAGCACCTTTGTAATTGTAGCTCCCATCGGCCTGCTTCACGAAGCCATAACCGGTGCTCGTCTTCACCCAGTCGGCCCCGGCGCGTTCGCAGATCTCGCAGAGGTTGCGCTTGAAGTCATCACTGCTGAGGCCAGCACCGCCGTTGGTCAGATAATCGTTTTCAAAGATGACCTTCACCTTCGCGCCATGTTTGTGCGCTTCGTCGCAGACCGCTTTCACATCAGCCTCGACGTAGCTCCAGTCGCCGCCCAGGGCCTTGCCAAGATTGACCACCATGTCGATCTCGACCGCGCCGTCTTTGCAGGCCAGCTCGGTCTCATAGCGCTTCGATTCGGTGGCGCTGTTGCCGTGGGGGAAACCGATCACGCAGCCGACCAGCACGCCGGAACCGCGCAGCCATTCGACCGCCTGCTTCACCGCGTAGGGCTTGATGCACACCGAAGCCACCTGGTACTGCGCCGCGAGTTTGCACCCTGCTTCAAGTTCCGCGTCCGTCATCGTAGGATGCAGGAGGCTGTGGTCGATCATCTTGGCAAGGTCAGAAAAGCTGTAGTTCATGAGTTGTGGAATTGGCTAAGCCAATTTCTAAATTGGCTAAGCCACTTGTCAAAGCCAGATTTGGCCGCAAAATCGTCACTGTGGCCAAAACAGCCTCCTTTCACGAACAACTGATCGAAAAACTGCGCAAACTCCTCCGCAGCCGTCAGTTCGTGCCCGGCGCGAAGTTTTTGACCGAACGCGAGATCGCTGAGCGCTTCGACACCAGCCGCCCCACGGCCAACAAGGCGCTCAGCAGTCTTGTCTCGACCGGCTTGCTGGAGTTCCGCCAAGGGGCGGGAACCTTCGTGCGCGAGAGCGTGCTGGATTACGACCTCCAGCATCTCGTCAGCTTCACGGAGAAGGCTAAAGCGGCGGGAAAGAAACCCGGCACAAAGGTCATTGCCCTGCAAAAGCTGTCTGCCGTCGATGCACCAGCAGCAGCATCTCAGGCTCTGAAGGTGCAGCCCAATGAGTCCTTGTTATACCTTGAACGCATTCGTCTCGCAGATGAGCAGCCCGTCATTTACGAGCGCAGGCATGTCGTGGCACGCTTTTGCACCGGCATGACCAAAAGCAATGCCAAAGGCTCTCTCTACGATTTCTGGACGACTAAGTGCCGGCTGACCATCTCAGGCGCGGACGAATCCATCCGCGCTGTGAACGCTTCACCCGCCCAGGCCTTGGCTCTTGGCATCAAGCCAAACACCGCCTGCCTGCTGGTCATCGCCACCGGTTTTCTCGAAGGCGGTGTCCCCCTCTGGTATGAAGAGACACTTTACCGCAGCGACGTGTACGAATTCCGCAATCAACTTGGTGGTGTTTCAGGTCCCAAACCTGCCCAGGGCCGCATGCGCTGAGTTCCTCACTCAAGACGGATTTCAGGGCTGGACACGGTCAGTGTGGAGCCGCTTTCTTCCTGGGCGTGGACGGTGATGACATCGAGTGTCTTCACGTCACCCGCGACGGAGATTTCGCCACGGTATGTGTCAGCGCCGGTTTTTTCCAGCGGCGCTGAAGACCATGCATCAAACTCCATGGCAATGGAGTAGTCAGGGTGGCGGTTCACCGACCACCAAACCGTGTTTTCCTGAGGCTCAGTGTGATCGGTAAAAACAACCTTCACCGCAAGCCGGTGCGCTGCCTTGTCCCACATCGTGGTGACCTGCGGTGGTGCCACCATGTGGCGTGCGCCGAAGAAATGATGAAGTGCAAAGGCACGGAGATTTTCATCGACCTCAGGCAGACCGCCGACGGATTTGACAAACCCTGCCTCCTTAGCACCACCATGCTGTCCACCGGGGACGATGAGAACAAGCAATTGTGGAAAGAGACGGCCAAGCTCGACAAGACCGGGGCTGACGTTGTCATTGGAGCCCTGGTTGTAGAAGATTTCGGTGCCACGCTGTTTCAGCGCTTCGAGGTAGTTCGTCGTGCGGCAGGCTTCCCAGGCGGCATTGCACGCGGTTTTCATCTCGGCTTCACTCCAGCCAGCATCACGCGCCATTTTCACCGTGATGCGTTCGTCCGAGCGTGCCTTCTGCCGCACCAACAGCTTCTCGCGGCCTACAGGATCGGCCATCGCAGCGATGAACTCTTCGTTCATCTTCGTGATCTCCACCGGCAGCATGCCTTCAACATACGTTCCGCCGGGGCTTTCGATCACCGGCGCAACGACCGGCATGATCGCAGTCACGCGATCATCCGCGATGCCCGCCGCTGCCGTGGCCACACCACGCTTCGAGCCTCCAGTAGCCAGCACCTTCTTCGGCTGAAACACGTCCTTTTCAGCGATGGCCGCAGTAAGCGCACGCATATCGCTGATGCCCCAGATCCAGGCGGGTGTGTAGCGCGTGTCCTTGGTCTGGATGAAGTGCTCTTCCATCATGAGATGAAGTTTTCCCACCGGCTCCATGGCATCAATCGGCACCATGCCGATGAAAACCAGTCCAACACCATTCTCCTTGAGCAGGCGCAGCTTCGCGCCCGTCGCAACGGCTGGCTTCAACTGCAGTCCGGTGTTCTCAATGATCAGGTTGGTGCAGACACCGCTTGCAGGCGCGAGCAGCGTCACCGGCAGCCGCACCTTCATCCCCGGCCACCATTCGCACACGGTGATCTCGACGAGCTTTTGACGAATTGAAGCATCTTTGGGATTGGGATGCCAGTCGGCGATGACTTTCGTTTCCAGCGTCGCAGTGTCACGCACTGCCGCCATGTCAAACCTGCCAATGACGATGTCCGCACTGGCGGAAACAATGGACAACCCCAAGGCGACGAGAAGAACGGCGGATTTCATGCCTCACTCAACGGACCAAGGCGCGCACTTCTGCCATGATTGGTGTGCAAAGCACGCGCTTCATTCACGTATGAGCTTCATCATGTCATTCCGCCCCCTGCTGCTCCTGCTTCTGCTTCCGGCCTTTGCAACGGCCGATGATCTAAAACCCTTCTCTGCCGATGAAACGCGCGCTTTCGCCCGTGAACTTTGCGATTTTGCGGTGACTCATCACATGAAGCGCGATGACTCGCCGCAGCGCGGGATGATGTACGAATACCTGTGGTGGAAAAAGCGCGGGCAACCGGACCAGTTTATTGAAGGCGAGGCCCTCGACACGATGCACGACGGCGCATGGTTCGCGAACGCGATGGTGAATACGCACCGCGCCACGGGCGACGTACACTACAAGGAAGTGCTGGTGCAGTGGCTGCTGCCATTCTATTTGAAAATGCTGAACCACAGCGCCGAACTGTTTTCCTCCGAGACACTCGATGTGCGCGAAGACATGCGTGACGCGTGGAAGACCAGCAAAGAGTGGCTGCTGCAAGGCCGTGAAAACGGTTTCGTGCCCTACTGGTGGGATGATGGCGCAGCGGTCAGCCTGGACATGCTTGGCAAAAAATCCGAGCGACCCTGGTACCCGTGTACGAACGCCTTCGCAGGAAAACCGAATCCGGATTTCCGCCTGAGCGGCTGGTCGCATGGCAGTTCCAATCATCTCGCTCAAGATCTGGCCATCCTCGTGCAGCAAGCCTGGGTCATGCTGCACACATCGAAGGATGCTGCCGAACAAAAGCTAGCTGCCGAGTGCGCGCTGGCCGCAAAGAATCTGCAGGAATGCCGTGTGCGCCATGGCACGGGCAACATTCTGGATGTCATGGCCGCCTGCGCGCTGACGAATGGCGACACCGAGCTGATGCAGCGGGTGCAGTCGTGGGAAAAGGAATCCAAGCTCTGCACCGAAAACCACTTCACCCGTGCGGTGCGTGATTTCAAACCGGGGCAGAAGAACAGCACACTCGCATTCGCGGATGATGACATGTATCTCTACTACGGTGGCGTAGCGAAGCATGGCACCCTCCCGCGCCCCCTGGCGCTGAAGCTGGCCTTCGATGCCTTCACACATCCGATTCTCTGGCAGATCTATCGCGATGACGGCCCGGTGCCGCCGGGCATCAATCGCTTCGACCTCACCACGCTCCATTTCATCGACGGCAAGCCCGAGCATTACGCGTCCCAGGGCAAAGGCCCGCATGGCAAGCCGCTGCCCATCGGCTCACGCATGGGCCCGCAAAACATGGCCGTCTGCGGTTGGGCTTTGCAGGCGATGACCCATAGCGAAGACTTCGCGACGATTGCGGATCAGGTCAAAGCCGCCGTCGAGCAGATCACCGGCAAACCCTGTCCGCACAGCGATGTGAAGGCCTGGCTCGAACGCGAACTCGGCTGCGGGCTGCGCACCTGGCAAAACATTTTCAAAGAGCACGGTTACATCCCCACCGGCATCGGCTGCCAGAGTGCGCTGCCGGGCGTGGCATGGGACGAATTCGCCGACAACGGCGGCTATGCGCACCTCATCACCGCTGCGTCGATGTGGCTGATGTATCTCGAAGGGAAACGGGACTGGGAGCTGTGGAAATAAAAACAGCCTTGCGGTCGAGCGTCCACAAGGCTGCGAGAGAAGTGCGCGAGAACGGTTAAGCGGCGAGAGCGCCGGCCACGTTGCCCACGAGGTCCTTGCCGGGCTTGAGCGTCTTCGCACCCGGTGTCCATTTGGCTGGGCAGGCTTCGGTGGGGTTGGCGACGAGATGGACGTTCGCTTCCATCTTGCGCACGAGTTCCGCAGCATTGCGGCCCACGTTGTAGAAGTTCACTTCGGAGGAGACGAGCTGGCCCTCAGGATTGATCATGAAGGTGCCGCGCAGGGCGAGGCCGGTGGCGGCGTCATACACGCCAAAGAGACGGCTCACCGCGCCAGTGGTATCAGCCGCCAGCGTGTAGCGCACGTTCTTGAGCAGGCCTTCGGTGTTGCGCCACATCATGTGGGCAAATTTGGTATCCGTGGACACGGCGATCACGCGTGCGCCCAGCTTTTCCAATTGCGCGTGCTCTTCGGCCAGGTCGGCGAGTTCGGTGGGGCAGACGAAGGTGAAGTCCGCAGGGTAGAACACAAGGATGGCCCACTGGCCTGCGCTGCGGATGTCGGCCAGCGACACCTTGGCGAAGTCTCCCAGTGTGGGTTCATAAGTTTCCATTTCAAAGTCGGGCACGGTGGAGCCGACGGAGACAAAGGCAGGGGATGCTTCCATGAGTATGCGAGTTTTTTTAGGGGTGATGGCGCTTTCAAAAACGCCGGGGGGCACGACTGTTGACGCCCATTCGTTCAGTGGTCAAACGCTAAGGCGAAAGAAGGTGACGGAAGCATCACTTGCCCCCGAAAATCTGGCTGAAATGCTCACTCGCTCAGCTTTGTCACCGTCACGCTTTGGATGAAGTACTTGTTGTACTTTTCGCCATCAGACACGAGCGCGAAATTGTAGCCCCAGTAGTTCACGAACTGCGGATCTTTGACCTGCCAGCGCACCGTGTGCCATTCCTTGTTGTCAGGCACGGTGTACCAGCCGCCTGCGGTCTTGAAGCCGTCGGTGGATTCATAGACCAGCTTGAAGCCCGCATTGTCATTCGCCGGATTGCGCCGCACGACAACACTGATTTCAATGAGAACCGATGAGTAGGAAAGGAACCCGGGATCAACGATGAACAGATTGCCACCCGGCACATTCCCCGCACGGGCGGAACCCCCATAGCCCACCACCGCAGCCGCCACGGCATCGCCAGAACGCGAGTGCAGTCCCTTTTCCTCGGGATGATCTCCCATCGTGATGGAAACCGATTTCGCCCGGCTGAAATCACCACCCCACGGCAATGGCTTCGCTTGATTAAGTTTCGCCTGCTTCAGCAATTTTTCGGGAACATCAAGGACCAGGACCGGAGCTGAAGTGAGGTCATAGCAATCCTCCTTGCTAACAACACCTGTGAGCGGATTCAAAACGCCACCGCTTGGCCAAAACTGACGCGATCAGAAGCCCCGCGATACGCCCAAGAAATCAGCATCGTGGTCTTGGCACCTTGAAACACAAAACCGTAATGCTTCTCATTCAGCATCACCCATCCAAGATACACCGGATGCTGCCCCAGATGCTGGATCAACTGCGCCATGGCGGTGTAAGCCGGACGCGGCGTGCCCTTCTCATCCAGCAATCCCAGCGGACCACTGTCACCGTCCCGCCCTTCAAACCAGTGGATGCAGGAAACGCCCTGGGCCATGCCCATCGTGTACGCTTTGATCAATGCATGCGCCTGCGTGTCCGCTCCCTTTTTGACGTCACATCCCAGCTCGGTGAAGAAGACTGGCACCTGCGCTTTCGCAGGATTCTGCGCCGTCAGCATCCGGCGCAATGTGGGCACGATCTGCATGTACACAGCCTCAGTCCCAGCATTGTCAGCGATGCCGTCCAGCATCTCATACGGATGCAGGGTGATGTAGTCGAAATGATCCTTCGCCCCGGCTTTGATCACCTGCTCCAGGTAGTTGATATGCGCTGACTTGGCAGCCAGTCCGATGCGGCATTCGGGATCAGCCGCTTTCGCCGCATCGTAGGCGGCCACCACGATTTTGGCGTAATCCGCCGGCGTCTGCTCACGTCCGGTAAAGTTCGGCGGCTCATTCCACACCTCCCAGTATTTGATCTGTCCTTTGGCATGCTGCACGGTCGCTGTGACATAAGCCGACCACCCAGCCAGGTTGTTCACCGGAAGGTTGCCAGGTGCGTCCAGCCTGTTCCATTTGGGGTTGCCGATAAGCATCCCTCCCGTCTCAAAATGATGTTCGGCATAGTAGGCGAGCTGCTCGTCCAGCGGTTGCCAGTGCCATTTCCCCTGCTCCGGTTCCACCGCCCCCCACCCCGTGTGGGCAGAGCGATTGTATTTGAGTCCGATCGCCTCCATCTGCGGCATCCACCGCGCATTATCCTGCGCAGATCGATTGTTAATATGGCAACTGCCAATCCCAAACGGCCCCAGCACCCGTGGCTCTTCGGCGCTCAGTCGAGTGGAGTGCAAACACACGATCGCTGTGACAACAAATAGAGTGAAGTTTTTCATGAACAGGCGGAGAACTCATCCGATCACAAGCAAGGCCATGAGGCAACCTCCCATTCCAAATGCCGTGCTTGGCAACTGCTTGAAATCTGACCAGCAATTCACCGTTAAGATGTGATGTCTCCGTTACCCCGCCGCCATTTTCTCAAGACCGCCGCCCTGAGCGCCCTCGCCGGGCCAAACATTCTGCGTGCAGCCGACTCAAAGCAGAAAATCCGTGTCGCCTGTGTAGGCATCGGTCAGATGGGTGGTGGCGCGGTGCAGGCCTCGCATGACGAAGAGATCGTGGCGTTCTGCGATGTGGACTGGCGCGATCTCGGTGGCCGCAGCGCCTTTGAGCAGGCCAAGAAGCATCCGACGGTGCCGAAGTTCACCGACTTCCGCGAGATGCTGGACAAGAAGGGCGGCGAGATCGATGCCGTCCTCATTTCCACGCCAGATCACACGCATTTCGCCGCCGCGATGGCTGCCATGGAGGCCAAGAAGCATGTGTTTGTGCAAAAGCCGCTGGCGCACAACATCTGGCAGGTGCGCACGCTGCAAAAGGCCGCGAAAAAATACGGCGTGCAGACCGTCATGGGCAATCAAGGCCACTGCTGGGAAGGCATCCGCCTGGTGAAGGAATGGTTCGAAGCTGGCGTGCTCGGTGAAGTGCGCGAAGTCCACTGCTGGACCGACCGCCCCGTGAGCAAGGTCGGTTTCCCGCAGAAATTTCCCACCCAGATCCCCACTGGCGAGTCCGCCCCCAAGGAGGTGGATTGGAAGCTGTGGCAGGGACCCGTCGCAGAGGCCGAATACAGCGCTCAGTACCTGCCGATGTTCTGGCGCGGCTGGTGGAACTATGGCTGCGGCGGACTCGGCGATATCGGCTGCCATTGTCTTGATGCATCGTTTTGGACGCTGCAGCTCGGCATGCCGGAAAAAATCGAAGTCGTCGAGCAGCAGCCCGGCGACTTGAAGGCTTTCACCGCGCCAAAGTCACACATCATCTTCCATTTTGCCGCGCGCGGTGAGTTGCCGCCCGTGCAGATTCATTGGTATGAAGGCGGACTGCTTCCGGAGGCTCTGCCAGGCATGGCAAAGGGCCTGCCAGACAACGGCATGATCATGAAGGGCAGCAAGGAAACCCTCTTCTCCGACGGCATGCGCGTGCAGAGCCCGCAGCTCTGGCCGCGTGAACGCATGACGCCCCTCATCGACATCCTGCGCCGCAAGCCGCTGCCGCGCTCTGTCGCAGGTGAGCCCATCGGCGAGCTCTTCGCCGCGATCCGTGGCACCATTCCGCATGCAGGTTCCCACTTCGACTACGCCTGCCCGCTCACCGAACTCGTGAACACCGGCGTGATGGCCATCCGCTCCGGTAAAACCATCGAATGGGACGCAGCCAACATGAAAGTCAAAGGTGCGCCCGAGTTCGATGCCTGGATCAAGGAACCCGTGCGCGATGGCTGGAGCTATGGCGAAGACCTTTGGAAAGCATAAAAAAGAACAAGCCCATGCATCGACTCTTCATCTTTCTGGCCATAGCCTTCACCACACAGGCCCAGGAAATCCGCCGCACTCCCCTGACACTAAAAGAAGGTGGCACCCCTGACAAGCCCGCCGTCTTTGATGGCAAAGGCATGATCATTGATCTCGGTATCGATGTGACTGCCCACGACTGGGAAAAGCAGGGCGATGTCTGGACTTCGCGCGGCCCATTCGACAAGCATCCGGCCGTTGACGACGTCCAGCGTGCCGCGCTGTTCATCGAAGAGGCACCCATCCGCATCGTACGAGATCGCGCCGCCGAACAAAAGACCGGCGAGAAAGGCAAGGTCATCTTCGCAGCACCCTCAGCGCTGCAACCCGGGCAGATGGGTTTCAAATCTGACGGCTCTCTCTATTTCCGTTGGCCTGTCGGCAAGACTCCCGGCTCTGCGAAAATCTACCTGCCACCGGCTGGACTGGCGAGCTGTGTGAACATCGCCTGCTCCTACCTCACGGTGAAGAACATCACCGCGCTGCATGCTGCCAACGACGGCTTCAACATTCACGGTAACCGCCTTGGCATACGCTTGGAAAATGTGAAGGCCTTTTCCAACGGCGACGAAGGCATCAGCGCCCATGAAACCGTGCAGATGGATGTCGTGGATTCCGAGATCGCCTGGAACGGCTCATCCGCTGGCGGTGTGGCCGATGTGAACGACAGCATCACGACCTACACCAACTGCGAAGCACATCACAATCTCGGTGCCGCTTTCAGCTTTGCCGGAAAGTCCCACCGTGTGACCCACTGCCTCATCCATCATCAGACGAAGGACATTGAGGTGCGTGAGAACTCCAAGGTGGAGCAATCAGACAATGAGTGGCGCAAACCTTAAGCGACCGGTCTTTTAAACTTCGCCTCATAACCCACCGCCCCGTCCACACCGCGAAGCTGAAAGGCGATCTCGCTTTCCGCACCGTTCGGACGGAGCTCCACGCAGAGGAAGCCGCCCTTCACGCGGTGGAACCTGTGGTAGGTTTTGTCCTCACCGGGAGAGCCGCTCGCATGCGAGTTGCTGGCCGGCCCGACGCTGAACTCTTGCACGCCTGCACTTGGATGCACCGAGTGGTACTGCCAGTGGCGGTCGCCGCACACGACAAAGAAATTGTCCGGCACATGCCCCTGCAGGGGGTGTAAAGTCTGTTCTGTAAAAGGCTTTAGCCTTGCAATGCACGCCCCATTGGGGGCTGCGGAGTGAGGCGAGCGTAGCGATGCCGAACGCAGCAGCCCCCAATGGGGCGTGCCGCGAGCGGTGGCGAGGGGTGG
>CAINGK010000029.1 GCA_903848465.1 uncultured Verrucomicrobiota bacterium | reverse complement strand
GGCTCTATCAACTCCCGCTCAGAGCGGCATGGCGCACATAATGGCCTCTGATGAACAAGATTCGGAAAGCCGGATGCGGGAAAACCGCACGTCCGGTTTGATGAGGGGCAGGAGAGCTTCGGCTCTCCTGCCTACTCTACTCAGTCTTCTTGAGCCCTGAATGGGCGGCATAACGTAGCCCCGGGCAAGCGAGCCTCAGCGAGCACCGCCCGGGGTTTCCGACAACATGACCGGGAAGCAAATCCACGTCCTTCGCCACACCTCACGCCCACCAGCAGCGCCTACATGGAACTCCGCCACGCATCAGTCGCGCTGAATCCCCCAATATCCACAACGAACACTCTTAACCAAAAAAAGTTGCCAGGCATTTTGTAGAACATTGTGCCTCAACTCATTGACTTCCAATCGCTTGAATCGTCCTCATCGTCCGCACTTTAGGCGCTTGAGGTGCCAGATTTGGGCATAAGGCGGGGAGAGTATCTTCTTCCCCGGCTCTTTCTTCAACGCTTCCATGGAGCGCGCCGAGGGGCTGACACCGTTTTCGACGAGGTCATGGGGACGGCCTTGGGAACGGTCTTGGCCGCAGTGGTGCCGTCGATGCCGAGGTTGATCAAGTTGCCTCAGTATCGCCTCCGGGTTGACGAGATTCGCGTCTATTATGACATCGGAGAGGATTACGTCATGATTCATGGCATCATCCCGAAAGAACGGACATTCGAATGGCTAGACGAACACGGAATACCCAATGATCACAGCACCCCTGAACCAAGTTAAGGACTCTTTTTCAGAGTTCGTGAACCGGGCCTGCACCGAGCAGGTTCTCGTGACTCGGCATGGTCGCCCAGCGGCGATCATCATCGGGTTTGCAGACGAAGATGCCTGGATTGATTATCGACTTGAGCACGACGAGCGATTCGTTCAGCGCATGGCCGAGTCCCGCGCCCAAGCCGCCGCTGGGCAGTGGCGCACGCTGGATGCCATCGAGGCCGATCTCTAAAATTACCGGTAACGAACAGGCGAACATTAAAGGATGCAGCCAAGACGTTAATCATAGCAGCCCAGACGCGCTGACAGTAGGCAAAAATACATTCTCCGCACATTCCTTTGTCCCCTCATTCCTTTGCCAAAATCAAAGCTCCCGCCAGCTCTACCCTGCCGCGCATCCCCCCCTACGGCGTCGCCGGCTTCAGCTCCCTGCCACTCACCACCGCCACCAGGGCCAGATCGACGAGCAGCTTCTGCACGTTGCAATTCGATGCCGCAAAGCTCTTCTGCAGATCCTCAAGCGTCTGCGGGCCGTAGGCGAGGGGTTGTTGCTTCACGAAGTGGTTGAAGAGTTGGCGGATGAAGGCGCGGTGTCCGTAGGGGCTGCTGGCCACGTAGTTCACGATGTCGCGCGGCCCGGTGAGATGCACCACGCGGCCTTCGTCATCGGCAAAATCGCCGACGGCGTTCACCGGCTTATTGTTGTCCTGCGTGCGCCAGCGGCCGATGGCGTCGTAGTTTTCCAGGCTGAAGCCGAGCGGGTTGATCGTGGAGTGGCAGGACATGCAGGTCTTGTTGCGCGTCAGTTCGGTGATCTTCTCGCGCATGGTCAGCTTGGGATTGAAGTGGCTCTCATCAAACGTCACCGCCATGGGCGGCGGACGCAGCGAGAGGCCGACGATGTTGCGCGTGAGGAAGACCCCGCGATGAATCGGTGAGGTGGCGCGGCTGGAGGCCAGCGAAGCCAGCAGATACGGATGCGTGACCACACCCGCACGCTGCTTCGGGTCAAACGACACCTGCTGGAAGGCACTGCCCTGCACGGGCTTGCCATAGAATTTGCCGAGGCGGTCATTGAGCAGCAGGTAGTCGGCCTGCAAGAGCTGGCGGTAGTCGGACTGCTGACTCCACACCACCTGATCGAGGAACTCGAACAACGACTCGCGCAGGTCGGCCTGCACGCTGTCATCAAAGCCGGGGAAGACCTTCATGTCCTTGGCGTTGCCCTCGGCGCGCTCAAGTTCCAGCCAGTGGTGGAAGAAGCCATGCAGCTTGGCCTTGGTGCGGGTGTCGCTGAGCATGAGCTGCGCTTCAGCGCGGATCTGCTCAGGCGTGCGCAATTTGCCTGCTGCAGCCGCCTGGATGAGTTTCTTGTCAGGGATGGAATCCCACAGCGTCAGCGCGAGGCGTGAGGCAAAGGCGAAGTCATCGGGCTTTTCGGCCTCACGCAGTTCAGGGTACAGGAATTGCGGTGACTTCAGGGTGAAGAGCACCACGCGCTTCACGGCCTGCTCTGGACTCTTGGCGGACTTGAAATGAGATTCCACAAAGAGCTGATTCTGCTCCTCGGTCAGGGGGCGGCAGAAGGCGGCTTCGACAAACGTGAAGGCAAACTTTTTGAGCTTCTCCATACGGTCCGGCGCACCCTCCTTGGTGCCAGCGAGTTCGTTCAGATTTTCCACCACATGCTCGGCGGTGGAGATGGCGGCGTCCGTGGTGGCCTGATCCCAGCCTTTGGAAATGGAAGTGCCTCGCTCATAGCCCACGCTGCGATCATCGGCAGGAAAGCTCGTGTTCACGATCATGAGTTCACGGGGGCGCTCGGTGCGCAGCGCATGCTGCGGGATGATCTCCGCCATGCCATGCGGTGGCTTCCACCACAGCTCGATGGAGGCGGACTTCTCCTTGAATTTGAAATGATCCAGCCGCAGGCGGTAAGCGCGGCCACCTACTAGGAAGAGGCTCTTCTTCTCCTCGCGCACCGTGGGGCCTGCGCTCACCCAGGCATCAATCAGGGCATCGTTTTCACTGGTGTCATTGATCCACAGTCGCGCGCCGTTTTCGGTTTTCAGGGTGAATTCATACACGCCCGTTTCTTCTGCCACCAGGCTGCCTTCCCAGGTGTCTTGAAACTGATCCGTCTCCATCTTCTCCTTGTCCGGACTGTCGGCACCAAAGTGAAATGCCACCTGCGCATCCACACGATCAAACTTGTAGTTGGCGCGTTTGGCTTTGATGCCTTTTTTCGCCGTGGTGTCCACCACCGGCTCACCGGGCTTGGGCAGTTCCGTGCCGCGATAATTGCCCTTCAGGCCCGCTTCGGCACCGATGGGCCGGTCAAATCCTGGCCCCATGCGAAATCGCCCGATCAGGTCCATCACGGAAGTGCGATACTGCGCGATGGTCAGTCGGCTCAGATCCTGATCCGGCGGATGGCTGCGCGCCTGCGCTGCTCCCGAATAAAAAGCCTCATAAATATACGCCGCCACCTGCTTCGCATCCTCTCCCACGCAGGTGCCCTCCTTGTCCTCCGGCATCGTGCGCTCGATCTTCCGCGCCAGCGCCTCCAGCGTGAGATCGCCCGTGAGTGGATCATCATACTTGTCCTTCACGCCCTGACCCTTGGTCCCGTGGCACTCCTGGCACATCTTCTTGTAAATGACGGCACCGGGATGCTCGGCTGCGTAGGTGGACGCAGTCAGGAGCCACAGCGTCAGCCAGGCGTATCGTGAATGGGAGTGAGTTTGAGCCATGAAAGGAGTCTGAACTTGGCTAAGCTGAAAAACGGGAATGGATGGCCTACGGAATACACGGAATACTCGGAAAGGAGCATTCCACATCGGTCAGTCAAAAGGTGAGGCAGCGGTTATGTGCTTGGTTCTGATTTTCCGTTTGTTCAGCGTATTCCGTAGGCCGTCATCTCCGGCTCCGGGCTAAGAGTATAATCTCTTCACCGCAACTCTCTTTCATGGATCGCATGTGTGAAACTACGTCTTGCTTGGCAGATCGACGAGCATCTGCGCATTGCTAGGGTAGCGCTCCAGCAGGGAGATCACGCGCTGGATCGCTTCGACGGGCTTGTGGCCCGCCAGACCACGGCGCAGCATATGGATCTTGTCGAGCTGGAAGGTCTGCAGCAGCAGTTCTTCACGGCGAGTACCTGATTTGAAAATGTTCACCGCAGGGAAAATGAATTGCTCGGCGATCTTGCGATCCAGCACCAGTTCCATGTTCCCTGTGCCTTTGAACTCCTGGAAAATGAGGTCATCCATGCGGCTGCCGGTTTCCACCAGCGCGGTGCCCAGGATGGTCAAGGAGCCAGCGGTACGCGTATTGCGCGCAGCGGCAAACAGACGGCGTGGAATCTCCAGCGCACCCACGCCCACACCACCGCTCATCGTGGCACCGCTTTTGACGGTGTTGTTGAAAGCACGGGCCATACGGGTGATGGAGTCCATCAGCATGAAGACGTGCTCACCGCATTCCACGAGGCGCTTGGCGCGCTCAATGGCGAAGGTGGAGATGCGCGTGTGGTTCTTCACGTCCTGGTCATTGTTGCTGGCGTAGATTTCGGCACGCGGCAGGATGCGCTTGAACTCGGTGACTTCTTCGGGCCGTTCATCCACGAGCAAAATCATGAGATGCGTCCCCGGATGATTTTCCACCACCGCCTCAGCGATGTGCTGGAGGATGGTCGTCTTGCCCGCACGCGGTGCCGCGACGATCAAGCCACGCTGACCACGACCCACGGGCGTCATCATATCAATGACCCGCGTCGTGAGGCGATCCCTCGTAGTTTCAAGCTGGTAGCGCTTGTTCGGATTCACCGCCTTGAGTTCTTCAAACAGCGGCAGATCGCGCATGGCCAGCGGATTGCGGCCATTGACCTCCGAGACTTCGGTGATCTGTGGGCCACGAGCACCTTTGCACTGCACGCCGACAATTTGCATGCCTTCACGCAGGCCGTATTTACGGATGAACTCGGGAGCAATGAACGCATCCAGCGGATGCTGGGCAAAGGACAGCTCGCGGCGGCGCAGGAAGCCGTAGCCCTTGGGGGACATTTCGAGAATGCCATTGGCAGGCTCTGGCGGGCCGAGGGGTTTCTCCGGCTCCGGCTCGTAGTTGCGGCCACCCTGGGCATGTTGCTGCGGGGCGTCACGGTCACCGCGGTCACTGCGTTCGCCGCGCTGCTCGTCACGGTCACGATTGCCATTGGGGTTGGGCGTGTAGGGGGCACCGGAGCGGCGCTGCGCATCGCGCTCGGCACGGCGCTGCTTCCAGCGCTCAAACTTAGCTTTGCGGCGTTCCTTGGCCGTCATCGGGCGTGGCTGGCCGTTATCACCGATCACGGTGTAGCGCGGCAGGCCATTCGGCTCCGTGCCAGCATTGCCGCCGCCTTCCGCATCGTCATCGCCGTCAGCATCTTCATTACCCTCGGCAGCAGCAGCGGGTGCGCTCGGTGCTGCGGGGGCAGGTGCATTCACCACCGGTGCCGCCACGGCTTCAGCCACAGGCGCAGGAGGTGCAATGATTTCAACGACAGGCGCGGGTGCTTCAGCAGCGGGTTTGGCTGGCGCGGGTGCCGGAGCTTCGACCTCAATCAAATTCAGTTCAGGCGCTTCAACAGCGTCTGCTTTTTTCTTGGCCGTTTTGCGGGCGACTTTGGCCTTCGTCTTCGCGGGCGGCGGGGCTTCTTCCACCACGATTTCCACCACGGGTTTCACGACCGGTGCCGCTTTGGCTTTGGGAGCTTTTTTCGCAGGAGCAGGAGCCACTTCCTCCACAATCGGTGCCGCTTTGGCTTTGGCGGCGACTTTTTTGACCGCTGCTTTTTTGGCCGGGGCTTTGCGCTTGGTTTTAGGAGCTTCGAGCTCGGCGGTGGTATCTTCAGACATAAACAGGAAAGGGGAGGGGATTAATCGAGCTGATCGGCAATGGCGTCGTCGATTTCAAAATTGGCGTGGACGTGGTGTGCATCGTCGTAGCCGTCGAGGATGTCGTAGAGTCGGATCAGTGCTTTGGCGGTGTCCACGTCACTGATAGTGACGGTGGTTTGCGGCTGGTAAATGAGCTTTTGCGAGGTGGAAGTTAGGCCCTTTTCGCGCAGGGCACCGTTCACTTGAAACAGTTGATCCGTCGCGGTGTAAACGATCCAGTCGTCACCGTCTTCCTGGATGTCTTCCGCACCCGCATCCAGCGCGACTTCCATGATCTGGTCTTCCGTCGCCGCAGTTTTGTCGAGACGAATCTCGCCACGCCGCGCAAACATATACGCCACGCTGCCGGAGTCCGCAAAGGTGCCCTGGTTCTTCCCCAGCAGCACGCGGATGTCATTGGCACTGCGGTTGCGATTGTCCGTGACGATTTCAATCATCATCGCGACCCCGCCCGGAGCGTAGGCCTCATAGAGGATTTCTTCGATCTGCGCGCCGCCCAGCTCACCCGTGCCCTTTTTGATGGCGCGGTCGATGTTGTCATTCGGCATGTTCGCCGCGCGTGCCGCCAGCACAGCGCTGCGCAGCCGGGCATTCATGTCAGGGCTGCCGCCGCCGTGCTTCGCAGCGATGGTGATTTCCTTCGCCAGCTTGCTGAAGGCGTTGCCGCGCTTGGCGTCCGTGATGGCTTTGCCGCGCTTGATTTTGGACCATTTATTGTGGCCTGCCATAATGAAAAACGATGTCAGTTGGAATGCAGCGAACGGGTGCGGCCATGACAATGACGGCGGCCTTCCGTGCGGTGTGGTTTGGGGAAATGTAGGGGGGGAAGCGGCCTTGCCGCGGTGTGCTCCAGTAGGAATGACGGCTTCGCAGCGAGTGCGGAGTCGCGTTTCATCAGCGCCAAGGCCGGGGAAACTTCGGCAATCCTGCCGGGGACAACACCAAGTGTTCACCAAGTTGAGAGAACTTGGAACGGCGTGAAGTGTGCGGGATGCCGAGCCATCATGCAAGATGTTTTTCTGGCAGGGCGCGGGAAAAGTGAGAATCAGAGTGAAACAGGGAAGTGCATGCCCAAACAAGCAGGCAGGCATGAATATCACTCAGCCGTAACGATGTAGCCGAAGCCTTTTGCACGATGCAGGCTCAAACTCACCAGCGGGTAAAGCCTCGCGACAGGAAGACCTGCGCCAACGCGAGCGCGAAGCGTTTTGGAATGCGCCGGTCCTCCGGCGCTTTCGCACGTCCATAGGCGCGCGGAAAGCACCAGAGCACCTGAACTCAACGCTGCCGCCTGCGTTAGCGCCCCTCCTTCCCGCTCCCTTTTAAGCCCTGAAAGGGCGGCATAAGGTAGCCCCGGGCAAGCGAGCCTGAGCGAGCGCCGCCCGGGGTTTCCGGCAACACGACTGGGAAGCAAACCCAGCGCACCTTCACACGCAGCGCCCACCCGCAGCGTCTGCAAAAACCTCCGCCGCACCGCCCACCCCCGCCATGTTCCAATTTCCCACCACCCAGATGAATCGCCGAAACGACTCAAAATCAACCACTCACAGCACCCGCCCGATTTAGGCATTTCTGCCCGCTTGTGCTTTACCAATCCTCCCATTAATCTTGGCGTTAATATGAGCACGATCTGGGCATTCGACTTGGGCAAAGGCAGCATTGGTGAGGCCGTTTGAAATGGGATGCCTACTTCACATTGATTATGCAAAACAACATTTCCAAAGAAACCGATCCCTCATCCGTCCAGCGCATCCTTGCGCTTGATCTCGGCATCGGGTCTTACGGCATCGCACTTCAAGAGCGCAGCGGCCAAGGAGAAAACAAGCAATACACCTTTCCCATCGTGCGCTCATGCACCTTACCAGGTGATTGGGCAGAATTGAAAGAGGAGCGGACTCGGCGCAGGATGTGGCGCACACGTTTGGCACACATTGAGCGTGAAACTTGGTTGCGTCAGGTCTTTGAACGCTGCGGCTTAAAGGATGCCGTGCTGTGGGGGCGGCGTTTGAAGAAAATCACTGTGGAGGAGACTGGTCCCGGTGGTGTGAAAGTGACGAAGAAGCGTTGGACTCTGGATGCAGACAACCCGCCAGACTATCGTCTTGAGCGTGAGTTCCCGCCGCAACCAGGAAAGAAGGCGAGAGATAAAGCGCCTTCGGACGAGCAAGGGGCACGCACCATCTACAGCGGTGCAGCCTTGCGCTGTCTGCTGCTGCTTGGAGAAAAAGCGCAAATAGCTGCCCAGGGGCACACCCTGGAACCATGGCAAATCTTCAAGGCACTGCACTCCGCCATTCAAAAGCGCGGCTATGATGCGAAGGTGCCTTGGTCGCGCACGCCAACGGCGAAGCCCGCCATGAGTGATGATGCAGCATCCAAGAGGAGTCGCAAAGGAAAGAAGGCTGAGGCGGTGGAAGCGGCCACAGAAGCTGATAGCGAACCGGCGCTTTCAGAAGCTGAAGCGAAGGAGCGGAATGAGGAAAAAGGCAGTCTCGAACGTGCGCTGACGATGAGGGGGATTGTTGAGGGGCTTTCCTCCGACACCCGCTTTCAGCACCCGTGTTTCTGGGAGGCCTATCGAATGGGCTTATGGGATACCAAAGAGCCGGAAGTCATCCTTGCGCGCCAGAGTCATAATGCGCGTTCTTGCAAGTGGGCGGACCAGGAAGACCCGGCCAACAAGTTCAAGAACGCCAATGAGCGCGACCCTTATTCACTGCTGCCTGCCATCTTCCCACGGCAGATGGTGGAGGCAGAACTCATCGCTTTGTGTGAGGCCGCCGCCCAGCAGTTACCTGCCTTGTCGGTGAGCGCTTATGAGATCGCGTACGGTCCGACGGGTTTGCCCTATCCAAACATCCCGCGTCGTGACCCTGCGCAGCAGGAGATCGAAACGCAAAGGCGTGAAGCGCTCAAGGCTTTGTCCCCAGAACTGCGCGAGAAGTTCGTACGCGGCAAGGCGGCGGAGTGGCAGGGCGCGCTCTCGCAGAAAGCGCCTACCTTTGATAATCGCGGCCCGGCCCCCTGTGCGCTCATCCCGCGCTTCAATGTCGCCAAGTGTGAGCTACGTTTTGACAAAGATGCCCTTGTGCCTGATTCGGCCCTAGCTGCCGAAGTCTCCTTCCTGCTCCAACTCAAGAACTTCCGCTTTGTGCCAGAGGTGAAGGACGACAGCAAACCCGGTGGACTGCGAGATTATTTCAGTCCACAAGAATTGAAACAGCTCCATGCGGACCATTTCACCGCAACGGTTCTCCAGCGCATGGCTTCCGGCATGAAGGGCGGCGCGATGACAAAGAAGATGCTCTGTGGCTGGATGGGAGAGCGCATCGGCCCCAAGACTACGCCCAAGCCCGGACAGGATGGCAAAGGCAAAGAGATCATCGAAATGCCCAAGGCCACAGGTCGTGCGCGCTTCTCGCGTCCGGCACTGCGTCTGGTCAAGGAACTGCTGCTCTCCGGCTTGTCGCCAGCGGAGTTCAAAGCTGCTTTGTTAGATTTGAACAACCATGCTTACGATGCACTCCGCCAGGCGGTGAAACTAGTGGGTGATGATAGCAGCGAGATGAACACGCAGGAGATGCGCGGCATGATCGCCACGGACCTCGATTTCCTCGACAACATCGGAGCATCGTGGGACAAGATCAGCATCCGCGACGAACGGTTGGAGGCCATCAGCGAACTCACGCAGGCAGAGAAGGCTGCTCGTCAGGCTGCCATCACACGCATGATCAGCATGGAGATCAATCCCAAGATCAGGCACCGCCTCACGCTGCTAGACCACATCCTCGATGAGATCACCGCCGATGGTAGGCTGCCAGATCGTGTGGTGCTGGAGTTTGCGCGTGAAGAATGGCTGGGGCCGAAGCGCAAGAAAGAACTGGAGGACTTTCAGAAGGAACGCAAGGAGCAGAACATTACCGCGAGGATGAAGCTGGGGGGCGAGGTGACACAGAAAGCCGTGCTCAAGCACCAACTGCTTACCGAGCAAGGTGGACGTTGCCTGTTCTGTGGCAAGAACTTCTCGAATCCTGAAACGAGCAGCGTGGCACATGGCGAACTCTCGTTCGAGAATGGGCACCTTTCCCACATCGTCGCCGATTCCAAAGGCGGGCCTCGGGCCTATGTAAATTTGGTGCTCGCTTGCGACGGCTGCAACCGGGCACAGGATAACCGCTTTCATGCGGATGCCTTTGCACAGAACCGCTTTCCGCTCGGCTGGGATGCTTTCGTCGGCATTGTCTCCGGTTGTGCAGGCATGCGTCCCTTCAAGAAAAAGATTCTCTGCACCAAGTCCGAGGATGAAGCGGCGCAGATGGTGCAGAACAAGACTGCCCTGCAAGAGACGGCATGGATTGCCAAACTGGCCCGTGTTCTCGTCTGCCTCAAGTTCGGCTGGAAGCTTGATGCTGAAGGCGAACAGCGTCGCATCGTCGTGGTGACAGGCAGCGTGACCAATCGGGTGGCGACAAAGTTTGGCATCTACTCACTGCTCGGCGGGCCGGAGCGTGTGAAGAAGTTGGCAGATGCGAAAATGGCTATCGAAGCGGCAATGAAAAATGTGGAAAAAGCTAGCGAGGATGAACTCGGCAATCTTTGTGATGACTTCCCCAAAGAGTGGAAAATGAAGAAGCGTAAAGGGGCTGACCATTGGGACAAAGACTTTACACTTTGGCTCCTGCGCCGTCTCCGCATTGCCAATGAGGATGCGATCAATGAGAAAGACCGCAATGATGACCGCCATCATGCGCTGGATGCCATGGTGCTTTCCTTCCTTCCGCATTGGGCCGGAAACCCCGGTAAGAGCCTCTATTTTGGCCTGCCACCCGGCAAGAACTGGAAGGAAGAGTTTCGCCACTATCTGGAAGGACTCTATCCTGAAGTGCTCATCTCGGCACGGCCCGAACTAGAGCAGTCATTCTATGGCGCGCGGCGGGTGGGCATGACTTCCGCAGCGACGAAGCGTTATGTGCTGCGTGAGATCGCTTACAGTGGTATTACCCCAAAATTCTCCAACAGCACGCTCAGCAAACAGGCCCGGCGAATCTTTGACAAGCACATCCAATCTGCGGTGAGTACCTTCGCAGATCAAAATCCCAAGGAGGCAGAGTGGCTGGCCTTTTGTGAGCGTCTGGCTAAAGGCGGCCTCAAAACAGGCGGGCCGCGCATCACGCACGTACGCCGCATCGTGTCCGATGAACTCACCGAGTATGCTGACTTCTCCAAGGATGGCACCGGTGCCTGGCGAAAAGGCGACAAAAACCAAGGCTGGTTCGTGTGTGAGAAAAAAGTTAGGGAAGGCGAATATGCCATCGAGCCGGTTTATGTTCACCAATCAAAATCGAAGCTGGAACAGCGCATCCTTAAAGAGGGCAAATATTCACGAGTGGTGGGCTTCTTCATCCGTGATGAAGTGGTAACGTTGGACCATGAGATCACCGGGATCATGGACCCTCTGCCAGCAGGCAGTTTTGTCATTCGCACCATGAAGTTGAATGGCCAGGTGGAATTATCGAATAATGCTGGGTATCAATATAAGCCCGTTAACATCAAGACCTTGATGGGTGTGGGTTTCAAGAAGGGAGAACAGTTATCATGAGCTACCACGTCGTACACATCCTGACTCACGGAGCTTTGCTGGCGCGTGAGCGCGGCTTTCTCATCTGCCGCCCCCCAAAAGGTGCTACCGATGCCGTGGAAAAGAAACTGCCGCTCGAAGATATTCGGGCAGTGGTCATCGCCGCACGCGGGGTCACCCTGACCAGCAATGCCATCTCAGGCATTCTGGAGCAGGATGGACTCATCCTGCATTGCGATGAAAGCTACCGCCCGGTAGGCGTCACGACACCGCTGCCACGCATCATTGACACTCGTGCTTACCTCAATCAAGCCCGGCAGCCGCAGCGCTTAAATGAACGGCTCTGGAATCGCCTGCTGCTGGGCAAGACGGCCAATCAGCAGGCGGTGCTCAAACAGCGTGAACTGTTCAGTGCGCACCTGGATAGGGCCATGAGGATCAAGCAGGTGGATGAAGGCAACTGCGCCAAGAAATACTGGCAGCTCTACTTCCCCAGCATTGGTTGGAGCGCCACGCGGCGGGACCGCAAGCTGAACACCCCACCGAACCGCATGCTCAATTATGGCTATACGGTGCTGGCGGCACTGTGCCACCGCTCCTTGATCATGCATGGCCTAAGTCCGCTGCTTGGCGTGGGGCATGTGGCGCGCTACAAGGCCGATCCACTGGTTTATGATTTGATGGAGCCCTACCGCCCCTTTGTGGATTGCATGCTGGCGGACTTCATGCAGAACGAGCCGGAGATCACCGAGTCGGCCTGGTGCAAAAAGATCGGGCGCGAGTTGCGGGAGCGCCGAGTGGAGAAGGAACCATTTTCTCTCAAGCTGCTGGATGCCATCGACAAGAGTGCCGCCACGCTGACCGATTGTTACAGCCATCTCAGTCCTGACCCACTGTGGGTGCCTGCATTGAATTGAAAACAAACCGGAGGGCCACGCATGCCCAAAGAAAAACTTTCTCCTTACCGCATGGGCTGGATGCTCGTCATGTTCGACCTGCCAGTGCTTACCAAAGCACAGCGCAGAACTGCGACCGAGTTTCGCAATGCTCTGCTGGAGGATGGTTTTTTCATGGTGCAGTTCAGCGTCTATACGCGTGCCTGCCCAGATGTGGACCGCATGGAGAAACACGCCCAACGCCTACAGAAAATAGTGCCGGAAGCTGGCAATGTGCGTGTGCTATTTCTGACCGATGCACAATGGACACGCGGACTCTGCCTCGGTGGTGGGAACTATGAACGCAACCACCCGCCAGATCGCATTGAGATGCCCCAGCAGATTGAGTTTTGGTAGGAAATAAAACTCCCCGCGCTCCGGTGCTAGGCAGTGACGGAGGCGGGGAGTTATCAGTTAAGTCTTTCTGATCCCCGGCTTGGGATGGCTAAAATTAACGCTTTAATGATTGGTGATGAAGGGCTTTCTGTCAATCCGAGTTTAGCCATCCCAAGCCGGGGGGAAAGACAAAACCATGAGCCGCAAAAGAACACGCTGTCGCATAGTTTAGCCATCCCAAGCCGGGGGGAAAGACAAAACGGGGTTGAAAGGGTAATGATTCACAGGCAAAGTTTAGCCATCCCAAGCCGGGGGGAAAGACAAAACCTATGCCGGTAGAGGATGCGCAGGTAATCAAGTTTAGCCATCCCAAGCCGGGGGGAAAGACAAAACCTCCGGTAGTAGGTTGTATCCTGCCCATTAAGTTTAGCCATCCCAAGCCGGGGGGAAAGACAAAACAGTGTGTTCGTTGTTCACGCTCGTTCGTTGAGTTTAGCCATCCCAAGCCGGGGGGAAAGACAAAACTCTAACCCTCAAAGGCTACTCCTCAAACTCAGTTTAGCCATCCCAAGCCGGGGGGAAAGACAAAACTCCATTAGCGCGTCGGGTGTCGGGCTGTGAAGTTTAGCCATCCCAAGCCGGGGGGAAAGACAAAACGCCGGAGGCACGGGCACCAACTTGCATGACAGTTTAGCCATCCCAAGCCGGGGGGAAAGACAAAACACAGTCAATCTTGTCGCGCGCGCGGCTACCAGTTTAGCCATCCCAAGCCGGGGGGAAAGACAAAACTCACCCCTGAAAACATGACGCGTGCATGAGAGTTTAGCCATCCCAAGCCGGGGGGAAAGACAAAACTACCCGCAGGAAACCGCCGAGTACTTGGCAAGTTTAGCCATCCCAAGCCGGGGGGAAAGACAAAACAGAAGCAGGAAGAAGAAGATGCCGAAAGGGAGTTTAGCCATCCCAAGCCGGGGGGAAAGACAAAACCGAACTGCCTGGATCGTGGGCCGGTGAATGAGTTTAGCCATCCCAAGCCGGGGGGAAAGACAAAACTCTAGCGAGTCTGCACGTTTGGTCTGGTTGAGTTTAGCCATCCCAAGCCGGGGGGAAAGACAAAACCAACCAGCGAGCGGGATGCGCGTGGTGCCAAGTTTAGCCATCCCAAGCCGGGGGGAAAGACAAAACCAACCAGCGAGCGGGATGCGCGTGGTGCCAAGTTTAGCCATCCCAAGCCGGGGGGAAAGACAAAACGAGGGTCACATTCATACCTGCGTGCTCCTCAGTTTAGCCATCCCAAGCCGGGGGGAAAGACAAAACCGTGTCGCCAAGTGCCCGCCGTTTGCACAAAGTTTAGCCATCCCAAGCCGGGGGGAAAGACAAAACATCGCAGGGAATGGCAACTATCAGATCGGGAGTTTAGCCATCCCAAGCCGGGGGGAAAGACAAAACTAAAAGCCCTGCCAGCGTCAAAGCCGTTGCAGTTTAGCCATCCCAAGCCGGGGGGAAAGACAAAACGAGGCTGAGAAAGCGAAGGTGAAAGCTGAGAGTTTAGCCATCCCAAGCCGGGGGGAAAGACAAAACCTCCTCTTTCGCGAGCTTAGCGGATTCAGCAGTTTAGCCATCCCAAGCCGGGGGGAAAGACAAAACTTCCAAGCCCCGAATGGCTCAGATGGCACTAGTTTAGCCATCCCAAGCCGGGGGGAAAGACAAAACCAGTTCACCAGTCTCTGACACTTCAGGCAAAGTTTAGCCATCCCAAGCCGGGGGGAAAGACAAAACTTATTTGGAATTATGAACCACGATATACTTAGTTTAGCCATCCCAAGCCGGGGGGAAAGACAAAACTCAAAGAGCAGGAGCGCCAGGCCATCCACAAGTTTAGCCATCCCAAGCCGGGGGGAAGATAAATACCGTTGGTTAGCCTGTTGTCTTTATTCCCAATATGGCTTTTACAGACTCACCTCACCTTCTTCTTCAAACTCTTCCCCTGCACCTTCTCACTGGCAGCGGACTTCTCGGCGGGCGACTCATCAAACTTCAGCACCTTGGGCGGGGTGGGGGTGGGGCCTTGCCAGAGGAAGTGCTCCAGGCGGATCTTGGTCGCACGTTCACGGGCTTCGACGGCACGGTCGCCATGGCGTTGGGCGATCTGTTCGGCGAGGCGCGCGGCGGCTTCCCACTGGCGCGCGGCTTCCAGCAGATCCACTCCGAAGAAGCCCGCCTTTGAAAACCACACGTAATCTGCCGGACTCGTGGGCGGCGTCATGTCGGCCGCACGCAGCACGTTGTAGCAGGCTTCCAGCGCCTCGGTGTCATGCTTCGCATCATGGTGAATGGAGGCGAGCGTGAAGCCAGCGCGGGCCTTCCACATGAAGGGCAGGGCAGGGTCGGCGAGGAAGGCATCCAGCAGATCGGCGGCAGCATCCAGTCGTGCCGGTTCGGTCTTGCCAAGCAGCAGCAGCAGCTCGGCTTTTTCACAGACCGTCACCAGTCGCTGCTCAGGATCGAGCGCTTTCATCTCCAGCACTTTGTCCAGCGCGGCGAGTGCCGCCGCGTGGTTCCCCTGCAGCCGTTCGGACAGGGCCTGCTGGCGGCGCGCGGGCACGGCCAGCGGACCGTTCTTTTGCGCGAGCTCCTCCAAGATGGCGCTCGCACGCTTATGCCCCTCTTCACTCATCACCGAGGTGGCGGACATGGCGGCAAAGTAGAGCGCGGTGTCCGCCTGCGGGGTGTCGGGGTAATCGCGCGCGATGATTTCGAATTCGGTGCGTGCGTTGGCAAAATCCTCCAGCCGGTAGTACGCACTGGCGATTTTCATGCGCACTTCGGGCACCAGCGTGCTGGTCGGCCAGACCTTGAGGAATTCGGCCCCTGCTGTGACGAGGGACTTCAATTCTCCAGCCGCATCCAGCAGCCAGAGCCGGGTGTAGTGGATGCGCTGCGCTTGCGCCGGAGTGGGGGTCGCCGCTGCCGTGGTGGCGTTGTCGAGCGCCGTGCGTGCTTCCTGAATGCGCTGCGGCACGGCGAGGAGCAGCCACTCAGTCAGCGCGATGCAGGCATCTGCGTAGCGCGGATTTTTGGGATAGGCGCGAATGAAGGCACGCAGCGCTGGCTCCGCCTCGGGTTTCCGCCCTGCCGCCAGGGCCAGAGCTTTTTCCAGTTCCAGTGTGGCCGCCGAGTCTTCGCTTTCTTTGCCCACGGCGGCGGCATTGGACACGATCTCAAGCTGCCCGAGCAGGCTCTGGTATAACGTGAAATCACTCGCCGAGATGGCTGCCACAGCGGCGTTGAACAGCGCCCGACGGCGCTCCGTGAGTGTGGTGGCCACGTTGGCGGCGTTTTGAAATAGCTCCAGCGCTTCCCTTGGCTTGCCACGCCGATATTCGATGCCGCCTACCGTGAAATCGACCGCGACTGCGGCTGCGCTAAACCGCTGGCGCCATGCATCTGCCAGTTCCAGTACGCGCTCGTCGCTGTGGCGCGCTGCATAGAGTTCCATCGCCAGACGCATGGCTTCATTGCAGCGTGGGTGTTCGGGCTGCAGTTGAATCAATGCTTCCAGCATGCTGACGGCCTCATCATCACGCTTCTGCGCGACCAGCCATTGCGCCGTAAGGAAGATGGCGTAACCGCGAAAATCGGTGGTGGCTGCGGCGAGCACGGGCGGCGGGTCAGGCTGCTGCTGGGCCGTGTTACCAGAGGAGATCCAGCGCAGCACCACTTCCGGCAGAGTGCCGGGTGCCGGCAGGGATTGATGCACGCGGTTGAGCAGATCAAAGGCATCCAGCCATAGCCGACTGTCTGCGGTCGTATCGAGAAACTTGACCAGATGCTCCTGCGCCTCCGCCGCGTGGCGTTGCCGCAGCAGCGCCTCCGCCTCCAGCAGGCTGGCGGCTTGGTGCATGCGTTCGCCTCCACTCGTGGAGCGCAGCACGGACTGGAGGATTTCCTGGGCAGGCGCGATCTGCCCGCTTTGCAGCAGCGCGCGCGCACGCAGGAAGCGGGTGGCAGCATCGCTAGCGGTGGTGGAAAGGCCGCTGGCAGGTTTGCCTTCGTTAATGTCGATCTCGCTGTGCAGCAGTCGCGCATGGCTTTGCAGCGCCGGATCGCTGGCCGTCAGCAGCGGCGAGACGGCGGCGCGTGCCTCGGCGTTTTCACCCAGTGCCGCCAGGATCTGCGCCAGCAGCAGTTGCGTGCGCGGCTGCGGGGTTGCGGCAGTATCCTCCGCTAAAACCTTGCGCGCGGCGGTCAGGTTCCCCGTGAGGGCGAGCGCCTGACCACGCCAGAAGGATTCATCATCGAGGTCGTAAGTGTCCGCCAGGGTCAAGACCCGCACACCCTGCTCATCACGCGTCCAAGCCTCAGCGGCAAAGGTGGCGAGCTGGCGTGTTTCCACCCGCGTCCAGCCTTTGCGCTTGAGCAGACGCTCCGCCTTCACCCCTGCGACGCCGGGCAGTCCATCCGCCAGTGCCTGCCGCGCCGAGATATAATCGGGCGCTGCTTCCAGCCCTGCCGCGCAGAGTGCGGCAGGAAACGCGAGGATGGCGGCGGTGAGAAAGAGGCTCCGAGGCGTGGGCATGCTGGCAGAGCCTATCGCAGCATTCGCCGCACGGCAAAGAAGAATGCAGCTCAGAACTGATCCAGCAGATACTTGAGGAGGTCCGTCGTGGTCACGATGCCGACCAGCTTGCTGCCGGAAACAATGGGCAGGGCGTGGAAGCTGCTGCCCGCCAGGATTTCAGCCGCTTCACGCACGGTGCCCGTTTCAGCCAGCGTGACGGGGTTCTTCTGCATCACCTGCTCCAGACTCAGGGTGTGGTCCAGCGTGGCATCCACGGTGCGTTCATCCGTGTGAAAAGCATCGCCAAAACTCACACGCAGAATGTCGCTCCAGGAGATGATGCCAATGAGCTGGTCGCCATTCACGACCGGGATGTGATGCACACCGTGCTCGCGGACCAGGGCACGGACTTTGGAAATGGCGTCGCCGTGGTGCGCGGTGATCACGCTGCGGGACATGAGGTGGGATATGGGGTCGTTGCGTTTCATGGTAGGTCATGAAACATGCAGCCAGCAGCAGCGTGCTGCTCCGCGCCCTTTGGGCATGCGTGACCAAATGTTGCGCGGTGGCTCACTGCATCTCCACCACCACCGCGCTCGCATTGTCCCGGCCGGATTCCGCCACAGCGTATTCCACGATAGTCTTGGCTTCGTCTTTGGCCAGCATATCCGCCAGCCGATGGTCCCAGATGCCGTCGATGACCCCATCCGTGCAGAACAGGAAGCGATCACCGCTTTCATACTGCACCGAGCCGATCTGCGGGTCGAGATGCTGACTGCCTGCGCCGAGCACCTGCATGAGCACGCTTTTGCGCGGGTGCGTGCGCGCCTGGCGCTCGTTGACCTCCCCCTTGCGGCGCAAATAGCCGACGTACGAGTGGTCTTCAGTAATCTGCTTCATCGTGCCATCCTTGGGCAGCCAGTAGATGCGGCTGTCTCCCACATGCGCGAAGTGCATGCAGCCGGGCGTGAACCAGCCTAGGCTGAGCGTGGCCCCCATGCCACGGCACTCCTCGTAGTGGCGTCCCAGGTGCAGCAGATCCTGCTGAATCGCATGAAACAGCTCGATCAACACATCGCCATGTCCGGCGGTGAGGTGCTGGGCGGACTGCTTGAAGCTCTTGGGCAGCAGCCGGGTGATTTTCTCTGCCGCGATCTTGCTGGCAAACTCACCCGATTTGGCCCCGCCCATGCCATCGCTCACCGCAAAGACGAAGTCCCCGGTGTCGAGATTCGACTCGCCGATTTTACCCAGGTAGCGCACCTCACGGGCGTCGAAATTGAGCGCCAGAAAGGTGTCTTCGTTGTTCTTACGCACGCGTCCGGGATGGGTCATGCCGGACCAGCGCAGGTGGTTGGTAGGTTGGGTCGGGTGGGTCTCACTCATGTGGCAGGCTTCGGCGGCTCGTCGAGGATGGTTGCGAGCTCGAAATCAATCAGGCAGAACCTGCCGTCAGTGCCGCGGTAGGTGATGTTGCGCGCAAAGGCGTCATCATGGCGGACGCCGTAGTCACGCTCCAGATCGCCAAAGAGCTCCTTGATGCGGGCCTCACTGATGTGAGTGACGATGGAGCCGCAGTTGGAGGTGACGATTTTAAGCTCTGCGGGGTCAGAGTCGAGGAGGCGGGGGACGTAGTTACAGCCGCGTTCTTCCAGCAGCTTGAGCACGCGCACTTCGTTTTCGAAGCGGCCCTGGGCATTGTGACCTTTGAACTGCTTGTACACCTTGCCGTCATAGCCGATATGCACGATGGCGCGGGCGGTGTTTTTGGCTTCTTTCATGGTGTTTTTTGCGGTGGCACCTTCCTGCTTTTGGCTGTGATGCGCAAGGCGCGACTGAGCTGGGCAGGAGGGCAATAAACGAGCGGGGAGACTTGGTGAAGATTGCTTAACCTTACGGACGTCTTGAGTCCTTGAGTGGGAGTAAATAAATCAAAAAACATCTCGCGTGTGGCATAGAACATGCTCACTTCATCCTCGCTGCCGCTGGAGGAAAGGTTTCCGAAAGCCTTAGGCAAGACTCAATCCACACATTCAACCATGGCCAAATACAAACTCGAATACCTCTGGCTGGACGGTTATCAGCCCGTCCGCAACCTTCGTGGCAAAACTCAAATCAAGGAGTTCGCCAGTTTCCCCAAGCTTGAAGAGCTTCCAGATTGGGGCTTTGACGGCTCCTCGACACGTCAGGCTCCTGGTGGCAGTTCCGACTGCGTACTGAAGCCTGTGGCCGTGTACCCGGACAGCACTCGCAAGAATGGCGTCGTCGTCATGTGCGAAGTTTATAAGGCCGACGGCACAGCGCATGAGTCCAATGATCGTGCCACGATCCTTGACGATCCAGACACATGGTTCGGTTATGAGCAGGAGTACTTCCTGTATCAGGACGGCCGCCCGCTTGGCTTCCCTGAGAACGGCTTTCCTGCTCCCCAGGGCCCTTACTACACGGGTGTCGGCTACAAAAACGTCGGCGACATCGCCCGTCAGATCGTCGAAGAGCATCTCGACATCTGTCTTGACGCAGGCATCAACCACGAAGGCATCAACGCCGAAGTGGCCAAAGGCCAGTGGGAATTCCAGATCTTCGGTAAAGGCTCCAAGAAGGCCGCTGACGAAATGTGGGTGGCTCGTTACTTCCTTAACCGTCTGTGTGAAAAGTATTGCTTGGACGTCGAGTACCATTGCAAACCCCTCGGTGACACCGACTGGAACGGCTCCGGCATGCACTGCAACTTCTCCACGAAGTACATGCGTGAAACCGGCGGCGAAGCCTACTTCCTCGCCCTCATGGCCCAGTTCGAGAAGAACTGCGCTGAGCACATCGCCGTCTATGGCCCTGACAATCATCTGCGCCTGACCGGCCTGCATGAGACCCAGTCCATCGACCAGTTCTCCTGGGGCATTGCTGACCGTGGCGCGTCCATCCGCGTCCCGCACAGCTTCAAGAAAAACGGTTGGAAGGGCTACCTCGAAGACCGTCGTCCGAACAGCCAAGGAGACCCCTACGCGATCTCCAGCCGCGTGCTCAAGACCATCGGCGAAGTGCCGAAGCCTTGATCTGCTGCAGAAAGAAATCTATCCACGAAGCGCCGCCTGGAAACAGGCGGCGTTTTTTTGTGCCCTCATATTTTTTCCTCCTCCTACCTCGGGCTTCGAAGCTTCAGCGAAGAAGGCTCCTCTTCCCGGGAGGTTCGGGGCGGTGTCTTTGCAAATCAAAGGAGTTCCATGCCGCCGAGGGAAAAACGTTCTATTCACCGCATCAAGGACGGCGCTGCTTTTTGAGCACCTGCGACGCGACAGACCCGAAATCACGGACGCGTTGTGCGCGTCCCTGGAATCCTTCGTCCCAGCGCAGGCTGTTGTCCCGTTCACTCACCCTCCTTTCAAAACGCCCTCCCTCACCACCACCCCCCGCGCCTTTCCTCCAGAGTGCCGTCTTCTATTTGGGAAGACACCGCCTGGAATCGCGGCCTGAAGGGCCGCCGGACTCAGCCCAGGGCGCAGCGCAGCAAGCCCTGGGTATGCATGACGGCTCCCTTCTCACCGAAGGTCGCGGCCTGAAGGGGCGCGGGAGATCGTTCGATGATCCCAGTCACGCTGCCCATCAGGCTCAGTCTCATCGCATGAGAAAATCCTTTCCAATCGTGGACACCTCTTTTCCATAAGGATTGCGGCAGGGGCGGCGATTGAGTAAGAGGCGGATAAAACTCGTTTCACTTTTGACTTCTCGCGCTACGTCAGGCGTATCCCACCACCCATGCCCACCGAACAAGACATCCGCACCGCCCTTGGCAACGTCCGCTACCCAGGCTTTAGCCGCGACATCATCTCGTTTGGCCTCGTCAAAGGCATCCAGATCGAAGGCAAGAATGTCACCATCGACATCTCCGTCGCCACGCGTGATCCAAATATCCCGCGCCTCATCCATGAGCAGGCCATGGACGTGCTCAATAAGGTCGCTGGCATCGGCGAGGTGAAGCTCAATTTCGACATCAAAGACCCGCCCGGAGCAGGCGTGACCGCCTCTGAAAAGCTCGGCAAATCCAGCATCCCCGGCGTCAAAAAAGTCATCGCCGTGGCCTCCGGCAAAGGCGGCGTGGGCAAAAGCACCGTCGCCTCCAATCTCGCCATCGCGCTCAGCCAAAGCGGCCTGCGCGTGGGCCTGTGTGACTGCGATTTGTACGGCCCCAGCATTCCGCACATGTTTGGCACCGACGAGCGCCCCTATCAGAATGACGAGCAGCAAATCGTGCCCATTGAAAAGTACGGCGTGCAGCTCATTTCCATGGGCTTCCTGCTCGAAGACGGCTCTCCCGTCATCGTGCGCGGCCCCATCGCCACCCGCTACACGCAGCAGTTCCTGCGGCAAGTCGCCTGGGACAATCTCGACGTGCTCGTCCTCGATCTCCCACCCGGTACCGGCGACATCCAGCTCACCATCGTGCAGACCGTCTCGCTCGACGGCGCAGTCATCGTCACCACGCCGCAGGAAGTCGCCTTGATTGATGCGCGCAAAGCCGTGGGCATGTTTCAGAAGGTCAATGTGCCCATCCTCGGCATCATCGAAAACATGAGCTACTTCCTCTGCCCCAGCGACGGCCAGGTGTACCACATCTTCGGCAAAGGCGGCGGCGAGCACGAAGCCAAACGCCTCGGCGTCCCGCTCCTCGGTCAGATCCCCATCGAGATGCACGTCCGCGAATGCGGCGACGAAGGCCACCCCATCGCCCTCGAAGATGCGGAGAAGTCCGCTTCGTCCAAGGTCTTCCGGGAGATTGCCGCGAAGCTGAAATAGTGCGGCTACTCTTGCCTATAAAGCCCGCGCCTGCCCACCGCAGGTAGGGCGGCTTGTCCTCAAGCCGCCGCCGCACGTCGCCACGCATTCTTTCTTCTCCAGCACTCAAGTGCCATGCTCCAAAGTGGGATGGGTGTGGCGACAGCCCTGGTCTTTATACACTTTTTTCGCACGGAATTGTTGTTTTGGATTTCGGAAGGCTGCTTGGGTCGAAAACCGCGCGGCGACATTTGTTTTGTCGCAATGGAGGTGTCAAGCCTCGCG
>CAINGK010000028.1 GCA_903848465.1 uncultured Verrucomicrobiota bacterium | reverse complement strand
ATGACCGCGAATGCAGAGGAATTCTGAACTCTGAAATTCGTGAAAAATTCGCGGCTATTCGTGCTCATTCGCGTTGTGAACAATACACCTTCGCGGTCTATTTTGCTTAACTTAACGACATTGAATGACGAATGACGAATGGAAGAAGCCCGAAGGGGAGCGAAGCGAATCAATGACGAATGAAAAATGTGCTAGGTGGTAGAGATCGTTTCGAGCTTCGGAATTCATTCGTCATTCTGCATTCGTCATTCGTCATTCAATGTCGTCATTAAAACCGCCGCTGGCAGCCAGCGTAGAGTTTGGCCGCAGGCACGTCGGTTTCACGCACAAGCACCAGTTCGCGTTCGGCGAGCGGGGATTCGATGGGGGCGGGAGGTGGCATGGTGGGAATGAATTAAAGGATCGGATGATTCAGTTCCGTTTGGTACTCGGCGTCGTGGTAGGATCTGTCAGGTAGCACTCCCACAGATTGGGCGCACGCTTCAACCCCTGGGCTTCGATCAGGTCGATGAAATCACCCCAGGCATCGCCCAGACCTTCATAGGGGCCGGTGTAAATCGTGCGCGCGACCTTGGCGGCGGGCAGTTCGCTCTGCTTCACTCGCTCCACCGGCGTCACGGGGCCAGAGACTGGCACGCCGACCTCGAAATTGAAAATGCCGGGCGACATACCAAAGTGATGCGCAAACACCGGCCCGATGGGGCCGATGCCCTGCGCGGTGGCGGCGGCCACCGTCTCCATGATCGCCGGTCCCATGACCTCCTGGATTTTGTCGCGATCGACGGTGATGTGAATCACCGCCGCAGGTTGGGCCTCAGTTTGAACAACAGCAAGTGGAGCAAGCATGGTGCGCGCTAGGATGTAGGTTCAGGCTTTCGGTGCCGCTTCAGCGACCTTCTTCAAGCTGGCGAGCCCCTGGAGAAACTGGTCCCCGCACATTTTTTCGCAGTCCATAAAGAGACCCACGATCTTGCCAATGAAAGGCTTCTTGCTCTGCATCGCCCAGGTGATCTTGGTGCCCGTGCCTTCCGGGGTGAAGAGGAACTGCACCTCGTTATTGCCAGCAAACGGGCGCACGAATTCCAGTTTCATGCCGACTTTCTCGCCGGGCTTGCTCTCGATGAGTTTCATCGAGCCTTCGCCGACTTCGTTGTTGCCGCTCCAGCGATACACCGCACCCACGCCTTCGGGCGGGCCTTCGAAGGTCTTCTTCATCGCGGGGTCCAGCTTGGACCAGGGCGACCACGCGTCCCATTGGCGGAAGTCGTTCACGATTTTAAAGACCGCCTCAGGCGTGGCCGAGGTGGTGGCGGAGCGCGTGACGTTCATGTCCTCCGACTGGAACGAGGCGACGACGAGGATGATGGCAATGACGGCGACGAGGCCGAGGAGCAGTTTGTTGATCATGGGATATGAGTAGGGTGGTGGATTGATTATTCAGTGCGGATTATTTGTCTGTGGTGCTGGAGGCCGGGCACTTCTCCGTCATGGCATCCCAGCGTTTCTGCATCTCCTGTGGAGACACTTTTTCGATCTCATGCTGCAGCAGCCACATGTGGCCGAAGGGGTCGCTCACAGAGCCACTGCGGAATCCGTAAAACATGTCCGTCGCAGGCATCAGCACCGTGGCTCCCGCTGCGGCGGCTTTGGCCACGGCGGCGTCCGCATTCTCCACCATCAGGCAGAACTTCACCGGCGTGCCGCCCAGTGTCTGTGGCGATTTGTTCCAGGCCGGGTTTTCATCCGAGATCATCAGCAGGCCACCTTGCAGATTAAGCTCGGCGTGGCCGATCTTTCCGGTGGAGGCGTCCACGAGGCGGAAGCGCTCCGTGGCACCGAATGCCTCCTGATAAAAGGCGATGGCCTTGGCAGCATCCTGCACGGTGATGTAGGGACTGAAGGCGGGGTAGGTGTGGTCGGGTGTACTCATGTGGGTGGTGGAGTGAGAATCAAACTTGGCTGTTGGCTTTAATTTCGGCCATGGGTTTGCAGTGATCGGCGATGGGGCGGACTTCAATGGCGGCTCCGTATTGGAGGATGGGACATTCCTGGGCGATCCGTACCGCTTCGTCCATGCTGCCCACCGCGATGAGGAAGTACCCGGCGATGGCTTCCTTTGACTCAGCAAAGACGCCGTCGGTCACGGTCGCTCCCTTGAGGCCAGAGACCAGCCTGCCTTCCTCCACCAAAGGCTGTGCGCCGCGGCGGATGCCCGCTTTCCCCAGGCGGTCCACCCAGGCATAAAAGTCAGTCATGACATGCTGGAGCTCGGAGGGGGGACATGCCGTGGTTCCAGTGAGTGCCTCGAATGAGCAGCAGGTATTCGTCCGTGGAGTTTTGGGGATTCATGCGGGAGGTGTTTCGTTGGTGATGTCGGAGGCAGTGCAGGCTGTGGAATCGAGGGGGCGGACTTCATAATGGATGCCGCAGGGAAGGGTGGGGCTGTGGGAGAGCAGGTCGGCGGCTTCCCGCAGGCTGCCTGCACTGACAAACCAGTAGCCACCCACGACTTCCTTGGCCTCGCCGAAGGGGCCATCCGTGGTGGCGCCCGCCTTGGAGACGGTGGCGCGGTCTGTGCTGAGGCGGTTGCCTGCACGCATCCTGCCTGCCTCGATGTGACGGTTCAGCCAGTCATAAAATTCCGCGATGGCCGTGTCGATCTGTTCCTTCGGCTTGTCTTTGTCCCAATGTCCACGCGAGATGACGAGGTAGTCATGGCGGGGAGTTTCAGTGTTCATGGCGGTGGCTGGCTTGGTGTGTTGAGCGTGGAAAATGTCTTGGTTTCAAAAGGACGACGAACGGGCCGGACGAGAAAGGACATCAGGACATAGATTTTTTTTAGCGAGTCGTATTTTTTTTGGCTGCAATTTTCACATTCGCTGATCAAGCGCTCAAAAAAACTGCGCTCAGAGGGCAGGGCCGCGAGGGCCAGCGCCCTGCGGTAATGGGCGGCGGCTGTCTGCCTCTGGCCGAGTTCATCGGCGAAGGCACCACGCGCTGCGTGCAGGGAGAGGTAGGCATCCAGGCCCTGCACAGCGGCCAGCGCATCCAGTCCACTCTGCGCGCCATGCACGCGCCCCACGGCGATCGCTCGATTCAGGGCCACCACGGACGAGGGCGTAAGCAGCACAAGCTGATCATACAGCGCGAGAATGCGTGCCCAGTCCGTGGTTCCATGATCAATGGTCGTGCTGTGGCATGCGGCGATGCCTGCTTCCAGATGATACTCCGTCAGGGTGTCTCCACGTGCGGAGAGCTGCAGGTGCTGAAGCCCGCGCTGGATGAGAGATTGATCCCAGAGTCCGCGGTCCTGCTCATGCAGGCGCAGGATGCCGCCAGCCTCATCGGTGCGGGCCGGCAGGCGTGCAGCACTCAGCAGCATCAGCGCCAGCAGGGCGTGGCACTGCGGCAGTCCGGTGTGCGGATGCGTGGCCAGCAGCTCGGTGAGCCGGATCGCCTCATGGCACAGGTCGGAGCGCACCAGGTGCTCGCCACTGCTGGCCTTGTAGCCTTCATTGAAGAGCAGGTAGAGGGAGGCCAGCACGGCATCCAGGCGCTGCGGCAGTTCATGCGCCTCCGGCAGCTCAAAGGGCAGCTCCAACTCGCGGATGCGCTGCCGTGCGCGCACGAGCCGCTTTGAGATCGCGGCTTCGCTGGTGACGAACGCCGCTGCGATCTCTGCCGGACTAAGACCGCAGAGAGTTCGCAGAGCCAGGGCGATCTGCGCCTCGGCGGAAAGCTGCGGGTGGCAGCACACAAACATCAGCCGCAGGGTGTCATCTCGCAGATGTACGTCATCATCCGGTGCTGCCTCCAGCGGCACGGCCATCCAGCGCGCCTGCTCTGCCGAGATGCCTTCCTCACGTTCGTTCCAGCGCTGCTCGCGGCGCAGTTGATCCAACGCCAGATGGCGTGCGGTCTGTGTCAGCCAGGCGGCTGGATTGTCCGGCACACCGCGATACGGCCACGTCTGCAATGCACGCACGAGGGCCTCCTGCACCACATCTTCCACCCACTGCAGCCGCTGTGCGCCGAACTGACCTGTCAGCGTCGCGACGAGGCGTGCGGACTCATGCCGAAAGAAATGCTCGGTGGCCAATTGGGTACTGGCAGTTGTGCAGGAGAGGGCGTCAGACATTGCAGAGTCGTTGGTGCAGAATCGTTACATGGGGTTTAATTCGCCTGAAACAGCCCGTCCACATAGGCGCGGGCCAGCTTGAGATTGTGACGAATCAGTTTCTGGGAACGGCAGGTCTTGCCCACCAGCATGGAGCCTTGCCACAGGCTGTTGAGGAACCATGCCACAGTCTCAGGATCAAACTTCGTCTTGGGCTTATGTCGTTTCTTCGCAGCCGCGAGCATCTTGGCCACGTTGGCAGTCCAGAGGTTCAGCTCTTTCTCACATGCAGCCTGAAAGGCCGGATTCGTAGCGGACATTTCCTGTGACATCATACCAACCATGCACACGACGGATTCATCACTGCGCCGTGTGAATCCGACCATGATGTCAAACATGCGGTGCAGTTGCTCCAGCGGGTCAAGCGTCGCGTCCTTCCAGGCCTCGGCATAGTGGGCGGTGCCCATCCGTCCCCACCACTCGACCGCCGCTGTGCCGATGGCTTCCTTGTTTTCGAAGTGGTGGAAGAAGCTCCCCTTGGTCACGCCCGCCTCCTGGCAGATCTGCTCCACCGCCGTGCCCGCAAAACCCTGCTGCAGCATGAGCCGCACCGTAGCGTCGATCAACCGCTGCCACGTAGCAGCAGGGTCGCGTTCACGCTTAGGACTAGTGGCTTTCTTGGACATACAAACCGGTCGGTATGTAACAAGGTTAGGATTCAGAGCAACTCGATTTTTTCACAGCGATTCCACCGGCATTACCGAATGCGGCACCGCGCGCCACAGCGCCTGTGGAGCGCGGGCCTCCGAGCCCGCAGCGGGTCGCCTTCACTCAGCGGGCCGCGTTTCACGCTCAAGGCCGCAAACACGCAGGACTGCGGCGCAGAGCAAGCAAGGACAACGGAGACGCTACGGTGCTGTGCGCGTTGGCGGAGTGCTGCGGACTCGGAGGTCCGCGCGCCGCAGCCTGGATTGCCGCGCATGCCCAAACCTCAACTCGCTAGCCACCTGCACTCTTTTTTTCACAGCGATTCCACCGGCAATACCGAATGCGACACCGCACGCCACAGCGCCTATGGAGCGCGGGCCTCCGAGCCCGCAGCGGGTCGCCTTCACTCAGCGGGCCGCGTTTCACGCTCAAGGCCGCAAACACGCAGGACTGCGGCGCAGAGCAAGCAAAAGCGACGGGGACGCTACGGTGCTGTGCGCGTTGGCGGAGTGCTGCGGACTCGGAGGTCCGCGCGCCGCAGCCTGGATTTCCACGCATGCCCAAACCTCAACTCGCTAGCCACCTGCGACTCTTCCCCCCTGCGTTGCTTTAAAGTCAGCCCCGCATCCTCAGTAGCTTAGGGGATGCCTGTCAAAAAGGGCGCTTAGTTAAGCCGCAGTTTCGTACCTTTGCGGCCTTTCCTGTCCCAGTCTTCTTGAGCCCTGAAAGGGCTGAGGATTCAGCCCAGGGCCAGCGAGCCTCAGCGAGCGCCGCCCTGGGTTTCCGCCAGCAACGCCGGGAAGCAAACCCAGCGCACCGATTACACACCCAACTCACCAGCAGCGTCTGCATGGAACTCCGCCGCGCACCAGTGGCTCTCAAACCACCCCCAGCCCTCGAAATCCATGAACAATGCGCTTCATGAAGTGCCATTCATGCCTGTGCATTGCTTGGAAATCCTACCTTGTCATCACTTTCCCGCCTCACCCACACACCACAGATACTCCTGACGCGTGGCATCGGTCTTGGCAGAGCGGAGGTAGATCCGATTGTCGCAAATGGCAGGCGTGCTGAAGGACTCGTTGCCAAGCTGGTTTTGCGCCAGCATCTCAAACTTCTCCGGGGTAGCCAAAAACACGGAAGTGACGCCGCCTTTGCTCGTCACATAAATGCGCGAATCTGCCATCACAGGAGAACCAAAAAACTCGCGGTCCACTTTCTCCGACCACAACTGCTCACCGGTGGCGGATTTCCAGCAGGCGGCGCGTCCGCCATCTCCCACCGCAAAGAGATGGCCGTTCTTCACGATCATGGTCGGCACATAGGTGCGGGTCACGTTTTCCCAGGCGATCTTGCCAGAGCCATCGGCCTCAACAGCCATCGTATGATTCTTCGGATAACCACCGCCGATGAAGATGCGGCTGCCATCCGTCACCGCCGTGACCACGGTTTCCTCCGTGCTGCCGTCGATGCTCCAGAGCTTCTTGCCCGTGAGAGGATCAAAGCTCTCCACCTTATTGCAACCCGCCAGCACGGCCTGCGTTTTCCCCGCCGCCTGCACCACCGCTGGCGTGGCGTAGTTCGCCACCGGCGGCCGATCCTGCTGCCAGACGATCTCGCCCGTGAGTTTGTTGAGGCCAGACATCTTGCCGCCACCGCGATGATCCGCCGACACCAGTAGGACTGACTGATAAACAACCGGCGACGAGCCAAAGCCCTGATGCACCTGAAAGTCGCACACGCGGCGCTGCCAGAGCTGCTTGCCAGAGAAATCGAGCGCGGTGGTGAAGATGGCACCGTTGTTGAGGAAGCTGACATACAAGCGCTCCCCATCGCTCACCACATCCGACGAAGCCTGCGACGAGGCCTTGTTTCCCTTGGTGTTGAGATTGCCATGATGCACGACGGCTTCCCATCGCTTCTTACCGGTCACCCGGTCAAAGCAGAGCACGAGTTGTTCTTCAGTCTCCATATCTGCCGTGGCGAGAAACACCTGGTCTGCCACGAGGGTTGGCGAGCCATGGCCCCGACCGCGCACCTCCGCCTTCCACAGCACGTTTTCACCTTCGCTCCACTTCAGCGGCAGCTTTTGCCCAGCAGCGGCATGACCATCCATCGTAGGACCACGCCAAGCCGGCCAATCAGCGGCGGAGAGGGAGGCGGAGGCAAAGGCAAAAGAAAGGAACAGCGCGTGGATTTTCATGCAGGCGTTGCATAACGCAGCGAAGCGCTCTGCGCTGTCAAAAGAAGTGGCTGCCGCGCTCCCGTCGATCGACCACAACAAGGACGTCGTACCTTTTTCAGCGCCATCGCCGACACAGCCGTTCCCTACCAGCCCTACGGCACCGCACCACGCAGGGCTGGTAGGGACGCGCTGTGCGCGTCCCTAGAATCCTTCGTCCCAGCGCGCGCTGCCGACTCTCACGCTCCACACCTTTCCATCCGCTCCGCCTCCGATTCGTGCAATGCGCGCAGCGAACCTCCTTATTTAGCCGCGACGGGCTTCATCACACCCGCCAGCGGGTGATGGCTCACCGTGTCCCAGGCGATCTGTTGCAGCAGCGTATTGAGCTTGGCTTTGTCGTCATCGCTCATGCCTTTGATCGCCTTAAAGGCGAGCGGCACCGGCAGGCCCACGGGGCTGCGGCGATAGATCACGGCGAAGTGGCAGTAGCTGGAAAGAATCTGCAGCGGCTGAAGTGCATGCCCCCAGTTGTCGCGGAAGAGTTCGGCCTGCGTCTTCAATCCGGGCGCTTCGCCCTTCACGATCTTCTCACGCAGCGTCACCGCCGCCATACCAACCGGCACGACCACCACCGCGTCTTTACCCAAGCGCTGATTGATGCCCCTCACCAAATCCTCAATGTCCTTCGCATAACGTGCCGTCGCATCGCGCAGTTTGCCGATGTCCGTGGCATTGTGATCGACCTTCTTTTTCGTATCGAGCGGGTACACCGGGTTGTATTCATCATTCGGCATCCAGTACTCCTGCACCGCGATGCGCAGCGCCGGATTGTGCTCAATGCCGAGCTTCACGAACTGCTCGATGGCATCATCCGGCAGCCAAATGGGAGACAAAGTGAGCACGTCCACCTGGCCCGTTTTCAGCACCTGCTTCACCGCACTTTTTTCCTCCGGCACATCCCAATGCTTCTGCACCGTAGAGCCACCAATGCTCGACAAGCCGACCACCTGATGCTCCAGCCCCGCCAACTTCGCCATCGCTTCGACCTGATGATAAGTAAAAACATGAAAGCTATGCCCACAAGTCGCCACCCGCTGCCCCTGCGTGATCGGCGGCAGCAGCTCCTCCGCATGGACAATGGATGAGGTGAAGCAAACGGTGGCGAGAAATAGAATGGCTTTCATGGGAGTCGGGGTGGGTTCTAACAATCTTTAAACGGCTTTGCGATGTCGAGATTGAGTAGAGGTAGAAAAATTAGGGGTAGAAAAATTTCAGAAACAAAGATCATGGTGGTAAACTACCGCGCTTCACAAACTTTCAAAAGTAACCCGTCTCAAAATAAGTAGATGCTGCGCTCCCGTCTATCGTCCACGGCAAGGACGGCGAACCTTTTTCAGCGCCTGCGTCGTCACAGACCCGAAACCACGGACCCGCACAGCGGTTCCCTACCATCCCTTCGGCACCGCGTCACGCAGGGCTGGTAGGGATGCGCTGTGCGCGTCCCTAGAATCCTTCGTCCCAGCGCGCGCTGCCGAATCACACGTTCCACACCTTTCCATCCGCTCCGCCTCCGACTCGTGCAGTTCGGCCGTGCATCACCCATCTGCAAAAGTAGCCCCTCGCAAAATGAAAGTTTGTGATGCGTGGCAGTATAGATCACCTCGTCGCAGCTTCGTCCAAGGCAGCCATGCGTTTCAAAGATCAGCTTCATGACTTGAAAGTCCAATCGCCGAAATTCCTCTCGTTCCATCCTTGGAAATTGGATTGGGCACTCAATAGGCATAAAAAAATAAAGGGTAGAAAAACGACAGTTTTATCAATTCTGGAAAAATCTTTCTACCCCAAATCTTTCTACCTCAAATCTCAAAACCTCAACATCTCCCCCACCGGCAGCGCCTTCCCTTGCCGAATCGACTCCTCCGCCACCAGGCACAGCACCGCGCTCCAAAGCCCATCCAGTCCCGTAGCGATAGGCGGCTTACCAGTGCGCACCATGTCGATGCATTGGGCGATTTCTTCACGCAGCTCAAACACCTCGCCGCTGTGCTTTGCGAGCTTCACGGTTTCGAGGTTCTCGCCGTCGAAGACTTTGAGAAAGTACTCCGGCTCCAGCGTGCGGTCGAGCGCGCCGCTCCAGGCGGCCCAGAGCGCCCCCTGGGTGCCGCTGACTTTCACAGTTTGATGGTGCTCGAAGGCCGCAAGTGTTTGCGATACCACAGCGTAGCTGCCGTTGGTATATTTAAACATGGCGCTGAAGTTATCATACAGCGTCGGCCGCTGCGGATCGCGGGAGTTCGCATAGGCGTGCAGTTCCACCGGATCGCCGCTGCTTTCGAGATACCAGCGGGCGAGGTCGAAGAAGTGGATCGGCTCTTCGAGCACCCAGCTTCCGACGCGGCCCTGATCATACCTCCAGCCGCTGGCACCCTGGCGGTACGGTTTGCGCGAAAGCTCGACGAGCACATACTGCGGTTCGCCGATGGTCCCGCGTGCGATGATGTTCTTGATCTCGCCCCACTGACTCGAAAGCCGCAGTTCATGGCCGACGGCAAGCTGCACGCCGTTGTCCCGTGCCCCCGCCACGATGGCTTTGCAGTCATCGAGCGTGATGGCCATAGGCTTCTCCAGCAGCACATGCTTTCCCTTCGCCATCGCCGCCAACGCGATCTCGCGATGCGTGTGGCTAGGCGTGACAATGTCGATCAGGTCAAACTCCGCCTGCGCGATCATCTCCAGGCTGTCCGCAAAAATCTGCGCCTCAGGATAAAGCCTGCGCGCCTCCTCACGCGATGCTTCCGAAGGCGCAGAGATAGCAACAAGCCGCGCCTCAGGATTACCCGCGATGGATTGGGCATGGAACTTACCCCAGGCACCAAAGCCCGCGAGTGCGAAACGAATAGGATTCATGAGAGGAGAAGGTGGAAGGCAGAATGACGAACAGCGAATGCGCGCAATCGAGTTGCGTTAAAAATCATTGTATTTTCGTTTCATTCTCTGTTTCTCATAATGTTTGAACCCAAAATATCTGATTATGGAACAATCGTTGTTGAATTGATGATGTAAAAGTGTGTTATAAACAAATTTACTTTCTTTAATTTTATCAACAAGGACTATTATAAATTTCCTGATTCAGACATACAAGATGATAGTGAGAAGCATGATATTGTCATTCTTACT
>CAINGK010000027.1 GCA_903848465.1 uncultured Verrucomicrobiota bacterium | reverse complement strand
CTCCCTCCTGCGCCTCGTCTCCGCCCTGCTCTGCGAGCAAAGCGATGAGTGGAGCACCGGCAAAATTTACCTCAACATGAACTCCGCTGAACCATCCCAAACCTGATCGCCACTTTTACAGAATAAAATTTGCGCCGCCTCCGCAGGACTGGGGGCTGAGATCAACGGACAAAAACATTGATCACCGCCGTGTGCCCAATTTGCAGACCTTCTTCAAGCGGCGTGGCGCCGCACTCCCGGTCACGCAAAAGGCTGCGGATTATCTGCCTGGTGATCTCATCACCTGCACCGTGGCAGGCAGGCTGCCGCACATCGCCATCGTGGTTCCAGCGGCGGATGGTGGCGACACACCCTGGATTGTCCATAACATCGGCCAGGGACCCAAGCATGAGAGCCGTCTTTTCGAGTTTCCGCTCACCGGGCACTACCGGTTTCACCCACACTAAACAGTCTCAGCCGGGCGCACTGCTTCGAGAGTGAGCTGCCACTGCTCCACACCACGGAACCAGCCGCGCTGAATGCGCATCGCCACATCCCAGGGGGCGGGGGGGAGTTTGCCGATGGGCGCATTGAACCAGCGGGCTTCCATGGAGGCACCTTCCTGCGTGAGGATGATACGCAAGTGCTTGTCTTTCATCGTGCGGCCCGGCAGTTTGGGCTTCACGTTGCGGCAGAGAAACAGCGGCTCCGGGTTTTTCTGACCGAAAGGCTCCAGCAGCTTATAGCTGTCGAAGAAGCTCAGCGAAAGGTCGCGCAGCTTTACCTCGGCATCGAGTTCCAGCACGGCGGTCATGGCTTCCTTGCTCAGAGCTTCACGGGCTGCCACCTGAAAGGCGGTGCGGAAGGAGTCGATTTTGTCTTCATGGACGGAAATGCCCGCCGCCATCGCGTGACCACCGCCGCCGAGGAGGTGATCGCGGCAGATGTCGATGGCCTCGACGAGCGAAAAGCCGGGAATGCTGCGCCCGCTGCCTTTGCCGATGCCGTTTTCATCGATCGAGACGAGAATCGTCGGGCGGTGGCACATGCGCGAGATGCGCGAGGCTACAATGCCAATCACGCCTGGATGCCAGTTGCGCGAGGCCAGCACGATGGCGGAAACCTTGTCGATCTCGCCGATGTTTGCGAGCATCGTCTCGGCTTCGATATGCACCTGCTGCTCTACGTTTTGGCGGTCTTTATTGTGGGCTTCGAGTAGTTCGGCCAAGGCTGCGCCTTCGCCCGCATCCGTCGCAAGCAGGAGCTGCAGTGCTGTTGCCGCCGTATCGAGCCGACCCGCTGCATTGAGGCGGGGGCCGAGGCGGAAACCGACGTGATGGGTCTGCACGAGGCCTTCCACACCGGCGATAGTCTTCAGCGCTTTCAAGCCGTGTCGCGTTGTTTGCGCCAGAGCTTCGAGGCCGCGCCGCACCAGCAGGCGGTTTTCATCAATGAGCGGCACCAAATCTGCCACGGTGCCGAGCGCCACGAGATCGAGCGTCTCCTTGAGGTCATAGCTTTCGATCATGCGCGCTTTCAGCAGCGCGTGCGAGACTTTGAACACGAGCCCGGCCGTGCAGAAGTAGTGGTAGTCTTTGCCGAGCTTCGGATTGACCAGCGCCAGACAGTCGGGACGCCCCTGCGGGGAGAGTTCGTGATGGTCGATGATGACGCAATCGATGCCATCGGCTCGCAGTTTGGCGACCTCTTTTAATGAAGTGGTGCCGCAGTCGAGCGCGATGAAGAGATCCGGTTTGCCAAACTGCTCGTAGCATTTGGCGATGCCATCCATGCTTAGCCCGTAGCCTTCCTCCAGGCGCGTGGGCAGGAACAGATGCGTGTCGAGGCCATAGGCCTTTAAGATCAGATGCATCAGCGCCATCGACGTGACGCCATCCACATCGTAGTCGCCATATAGCACGACGCTTTGTTTTTCATCGACCGCACGCAGAATGCGCTCGACCGCGAGGTTCATTTCCGGCAGCACGGTGGGATCGCCGAGGGTGGCGAGCTTGGGCACCAGGAAATCACGCGCCATTTCCACGGTGGTGAGGCCGCGTTGCACCAGCAACTGCGCCATGAGAGGAGACAGACTCATGTCTGCCCCCAACTCAGCAGCGCCTTCCACGGCGGGCTTCAGCAGCCAGCGTGGCGGACGTATCGAGATGGGAGTGGGTTCGGACATGAGGATGTTTGCGAGATGAATACATCTCTGTATGGAACACTTGTGAAGCGGAGTCAAAGCCTGCTTCCCGAACGCATGTCGCAGAATCAATTTGCATCTCAATCAGGCCGCTTGTGGCTTTGCACGATGGGCTTGTTCCTCATCGTGGCAGGATCGTTCTTTGCGTGGCGAATGTGGTTGTCGTATGAGAAGGCGCAGATCACGCGGACGTGGCCGCAGGTGCCATGCCGCATCCTTTCCTCCCGCATCGTGAGCGAACGTCCGACGCCGCATTCAGATCCCGCGCATCGGGTGGAGGTTCGCTATGAATATGAGTTGAACGGTGTCAAACATAGCAGCACTCGCATTCGACAGGTGGAGTCCGCTCCGACGCTGCATCTGGATGATGCCCGGCAGAAGCAGCAGCTCTATCCCACTGGAACGACGCAGGCCTGCTGGGTGAACCCGGCGGCGCCGGATGAGGCCGTGCTGCAGCATGGCTCGCGGGCCGCGTTGTATTCCATCTGGTTTCCGCTGCTCTTCGTTCTAGGCGGTTTTGGAATGCTGCGGGGTGCCTTACGGCGCGCGCCATGAGGCCTGCATGAACTGCTCCAGCTCCGCGACGATCTCGGGTTTCTCCGCAGCGAGATTGTTTTCTTCGCCGATGTCGGTTTCGAGATTGTAGAGCAGTTTTTCGAGCGGTTTGGGTTTGCCCTTCGTTTTTGTTTCACCACCGGTATTGAGGTGAATCAGCTTCCACGGCCATTTTAGCACGGCGAGCTTACCGCCCTGTTCGTTGAAGGCCCAGTAGAGGTGCGAGTGCTGCTGCTGGCCCGCTTTGCCGAGCAGGGTGGGAGCAAATGAGATGCCGTCGGTTTCAGTGGGGATCTTCGCGCCGCTGAGTTCGGCCACGGTGGGGAGGAGATCTTGAAATCCGCTAACGTGTTCGCTTACTGCGCCTGCTTTCACTTTGCCGGGCCACCAGGCGAGGAATGGCTCGCGGATGCCGCCGTCGGTGAGGTCGCGTTTGATGCCCTTGAAGTCGCCGTTGCTGTTGAAGAAGTCGCTTTGATGTCCGCCTTCCTGATGGGGGCCGTTGTCGCTGGAGAACATGACGAGGGTGTTTTCCGCGAGGCCGAGCTCTTTGAGGCGGGAGAGGATTTTGCCGACATCGTTGTCGAGGAAGCGCATGAACTGGGCAAAACCCTTTTCTGCGGCGGGCCAGTCCTTGTCTTTGAATTCGCCGTAGTCGGGGGATTCCAGGCCGTGGCCCAGCGGGGAATTCTTGTCGGCTTCGTTGTTGGCGTGGGGGATGTTGAAGGCGTAGTAGAGGAAGAAGGGTTCCTTGGCTTTGGCGCGTTCGCCGAGATAGCGCTGCACATCGTCGGAGAGCAGCTGTGGGACCCAGGCCTTGCGACCGTCCAGCGGGGCGACGCCGGTGCCGACCAGATCGCTGTCGGAATAGTCCTGCGCGTTCTTGGCGGTACCGGGAATGACGGTGTTGGGCAGGTCCACGATCTTGCCGTTTCGAATGAGCGCTTTGGAGTAGAAGTTGTGGGCGTGGCTGGTGCCCACGTAGCCAAAGGATTCGTCGAAGCCTTTACGCTGGGGATCATCGAGAGGGAGCGGTTTGCCCAAGCCGTATTTGCCGATGCATGCGGTGTGATAACCCGCGTTTTTCAATAACTTGGGAAGGGTGAGGTCTTCGTCGGGGATGTGCCCTTCGCCATTGCCGCGCACGCGGCAGTGGCCGGTGTGCAGGCCGGTCATCAGCACGCAGCGCGATGGGGCGCATACGGTGCAGCCGGCGTAATGGCGCGTGAACTTCATGCCCTCAGCGGCCATCTTGTCGAGATTGGGCGTCTTGAGAATCTTCTGTCCGTAGCAGCCTGCGTCGCCGTAGCCCATGTCATCGGCGAGGATGTAGATGATGTTCGGCTTGTCGGCTGCGTGGGCGAAGGTGCCGAGGAGAAGCAAAGTGAGGATGAAAAGCGACTTCATGAGTCCCACCAAAACGCAGGAACTCGCAGGTTGCTTCAGCAAATGCATCTGTTTAGCCTGTCACTCATTTTCAGCGGTCATGGTCCGGCATTTTCTCCATTCCCTCACACTCGACCGTCCAGCCGTCGCTGACTGGAATGTGCATCCGTTTTCGGTGCCTGCCATCCGCCAGCTCAAAACGCTGGAATTGCATCCCAAGGTCACCTTTTTCGTCGGAGAAAACGGCTCTGGCAAATCGACCTTGCTCGAATCCATCGCTGAAAAGCTTGGGTTTCGCTCCGCAGGCGGTGGCCGCGTGCAAAGTTTGTTCAAGCACGAGTACACCTCGCCGCTGACACCGCACATCAGTTTGTCCCGCACCAGCAACCGGCCCATGGATGGCTTCTTCCTGCGTGCCGAGAGTTTTTACAACTGGGCCACCGAACTGGATGAACTCGAAGCCACGCCCTTCTGCGGCGGAGTGTTGCGGCATTATGGCGGCAAAAGCCTGCATGCGCAGTCCCACGGAGAGTCGTTTCTCAATCTGCTCACCCAGCGCATTGACGGCCATGGCATCTATCTCTTTGATGAGCCTGAGGCCGCGCTTTCTCCGCAGCGTCAGCTCTCCATGCTGGTGCGGCTGCATGATCTCGTCGATGAATTTTCCCAGTTCATCATCGCCACGCATTCGCCCCTGATCATGGCCTATCCTGACGCCTGGATTTATCAATTCACCGCCGATGGCATCCAGCGCATCGCTTACGAAGACACCGAGCACTACCAGATCACCCGCTCCTTCATGCGAGATCACAAGGTCATGATGAAGCGCCTGCTGCGGCGTGAGGATGAGCTGGATTTGGAGGCATGATGCATCCAAGAATTCCTTTCCCGACACCATGAACCAAATCCTCGTTCTCTATGATTCCCGCAGCGGCAATGTCGCGAAAATGGCCGCGCTAGTCGCTGAAGGTGCTCAACAGGTGTCCGATACTGAGGTGCGGGTGAGGCATGTGGATGAGGCCACTGCAGAAGATGTTGTGTGGTGTGATGGTCTCGCAGTGGGCAGTCCGACGAACATGGGGATTCTGTCATGGAAGATGAAGCGCTTCTGGGACGAGACGATGGCCGACAAGTGGCTGGAGGTGGATGGCAAGATCGCCTGCGCCTTCAGCAGTGCGGGTGGCTGGGGCGGGGGCATGGAGCTGGCTTGTCAGTCCATTCTCACGGTGCTGATGAATTTCGGATTTCTTGTGTTCGGGGTCACGGATTACTCGGGCAAGAAGATGACGCTGCATTATGGGGCTGTGGCTTCGAAGGCACCGCGTGAGGAGGAGACGCAGGAGGCGTGTCGCATTCTGGGGCGTCGTCTCGCCGAATGGACGGCGCTGTATGTGCATGGGCGCAAGGATCAGAATCCACTGACTAAGGATGTCCGCAGACTTTGTCCGAGTGATTTTGTGGATGACAGCAAACCTGACGCACCCTAATTATTTTATGACACCTACCCTCTGCATTCTCGGTGGCTGCAATGGCGCAGGCAAAACCACGCTGGCCCGCGAACTGCTGCCACGCCTCGGCCTCATGCGGTTTCTCAATGCGGATGAGATTGCACGCGGCCTTTCACCGCTGGACCCAAGCCTAACGGCCTTCAAGGCGGGGCGGTTGCTCATTGAGGAGGCACGTGGATTGATCGCGGCCAAAGCTAGCTTTGCCATTGAGTCCACGCTCAGCGGCAGAACCTACGTGTCTATGATCCGGGAAGCGAAGGCCCAGGGCTATCGCTTCCTGCTGCACTACATTGTCATTGGTTCTGGGGATCAGGCGGTCGGGCGCGTGGCATTGCGGGTGAAACTGGGCGGGCATGATGTGCCTGAGGGCGACATTCGCCGTCGCTTTGAGCGGAGCCAAAAGCATTTTATTGAGGACTACGTGCCACTTGCCGACGAGTGGGGATTGTGGGACAATCAGTCTCCGCCTCCGCAAAAAATTGCGGACGACAGAACGCACACCATCGACCAACTCCAGGCCATGCTTAATTCCTCCAGAGTCCAAGAAGCTCCGCAAAGTGAAATGTCGGAGATGTCGAAAATAGTGCTCGAAGCTGGCCGCGTGGCAACGGAGAAGATGCTCGACTACTACAAGCGCATGGGCATCAAGGTGACGCCGCAGATGACGCTGGTGCCGGAGAAGCCGAAGAGAGTGCGGAGGAAGTGAGCGGGGCATCTCCTGTCCGGTCAGCCAAGGAGAGGCCTTGCCAAGTGCCCTGCCGTAGTTGGGGCTTCGCATCCCTCTCCTTAATTCTCGCAGATGTGGAAGGCGGCGGGGAAGCACCCGAAGACGTTGGAGAAAAATCAAAATTTGAACCGTTTATAGGACGCTAACGAGACGCTGATGGGGAGGCCCGCGAAAGGAAACTCCACGCTTGTGGACACGGAGAAACGCGTGGCGTTTGAGATAGCGTCGAAGGAGTGAGGTTCGGATTGCCTCACTATAAATTGGAAGTTCGAGTCGTTTGAGCGAGTCACAGACGCGTAAAGTCAGCGCATTGACCCCAAATGGTGTTTTTGGACGTTATTAAGCCTTAAGAGGACCCATGTATTTTTACGTATAAAAAAAGTTATTCCCGTATTATTAGCGAATTGACGCAATAGCGCCTCGCGTCGATGCTGTACATTCAACCATTAAGGCAGTCACCAATTCAAGATAACCACTATGCCAATCGCTACCGTCGAAACAGAAGGATCATGGATCAAAGTCTATGATGAAAAGAGCAAAATCATTTCCCGCATGCCATGCAACAAGATTGAGATTGTCGGCATTGCCGCTGACTTTTTCGTCACTCTTGAGGGTTCATGGATCAAAACCTACGACGAGGATTGCAAACGTATTGCCCAAATGAGCGCTGGCAGCAACGTCAAAGTTCGCAGTGCATCAGGCAATACCTTCATCACCGAAGAGGGTTCATGGCTCAAGACATATGACCGGGACTGCAAAAAGATCAGTCAACGCAGCAAGTGACCATTACACAAATACGACTCATGGAAGAAAATCCAACTCAGGCCGAAACAATCGCCCCGATATTAGACACGACCAGGCGTTATTACTTGTTTCGTTCTAACCGCAGCATACCGCTCAAAAATAATGTGGTTGGTTATGGATGGGATCAGGTGCGTTTCACCAATTTCAAAGATGCTGAGGCAATTATCAACTATATCGGGCCATCCATTGGTCGATACGGCAATGCAGTCCGTCGATTTAAAGCCATTAAAAAAGGCGACCTCATCGTGGTTCCTTATCATGGGAGCATCGTTATCGGCCTAGCCACAGGCGAGGAGGTTTACGATGAGAAGGCTCCCGAAAACGGCAAGAACCAACAAAGAGTTAAGTTTCCGATGGACGAACATGGTGAGGTTCTGCTTGTTCCAAGGCATCTAATTTCAGAAGGTCTTCAGACTCGGCTCAAGGTCCGGACCAGCTTGACAGATTTGTTCGGATTCAGCACGGAAATCGAGAAGATTTTTGCTAATTTGCAGGCGGGGATAGCTCATGACTACAAAGACGACATTGATCGTCGCGCCCAGGAAATTGAAGTGGAATGTAAACGTCAACTTTTGAGCAACATCCGTAATGGGCGGACAAATTTGCCGAGTGGAGGAAGGGGGTTGGAAAATCTTGTACAAGAGTTGTTGCGAATTGATGGCTATGAAAAGCCCTACATCTTGGCAAAAAATCTGTTCCGAGCATCACATGCTGATGCAGATATTGAAACGTCGAAGTATGACCGACTTTCGCCGAGCGGGATGCAGCAGTATCTCGTGCAGATAAAGCATCACAATGGAATGACCTCTGATTGGGGCATCAAACAGCTCGAAGAAATCGCCAATAGTCAAAAGGCCAGCGCATATGACAACCATCAATTGGTGCTCATAACAAGCGGTCAAATCGCCGAAGAAACAAAGGAAAGCGCACGAGGTAAAGCGATCACCGTTCTAGATGGCGATGATTTGATCGAATGGATATGGCGTTCGATGCCTCGTCTGGAAACTGAAACAAAGCTCGCGTTGGGAATCGCTGAGGTGCCACACATTCTTGGATGAATGATAACTTCTTGAATGCAATCCGTAACCTCTATATCCGATCTTAAACCACAGTGCGGAATCATCCAGATGCAGCAGTCAAGATCCAAACTGGATTTTGGGAGATGGGGGTGAAATTCGACAGCTTCGTTCGACCAAAAGTAAGGTGCCAGATAGGACCACACAGTTTACGGGCCTCTGTGTGGGGTTCGGGGCGTGAAATGTGCATTACTTCTTCTCAAACACCGGCTTCCCGTCTTTCATCACAGCGATGATGTGATCGCCATCCTTGAAGCCGCCTTCGAGGACGGCGAGGGAGAGCGGATCAAGCAGGTGCTTCTGGATCGCGCGTTTGAGGGGGCGGGCACCGAAGACGGGATCGAAGCCGGCGTCGGCGAGGTAGCGGGTGGTGTCGTCGGTGACGGTGAGGTGGATGTTCTGCTTGGCGAGGCGGTCTGGCCAAAAGGCCTAAATGCTGCGTTGCGGAACAACGCCAATGGCGTATCTGTGGGTGTCCTGGATGAACCTCACTTTTATCGAGTCCCCCATCTACTCCGACCAGATTGATGACCTCCTGAGCGAGGATGAGCATCACCTGCTTCAGTTGGCATTGCTTGAGCAGCCTGAAGCTGGCGATCTCATTCGAGGCTCGGGTGGTCTGCGAAAGCTGCGGTGGTCGGTGGCAGGATCGGGCAAGAGAGGGGGAATTCGAGTGATCTATTACCTTTATCACCGGCAGACGGCTTACATGCTCTTTGCCTATCGCAAGAACCGGCAGGAGGATCTGAGCGCGGAGCAGGTGAAGCTGTTGAAACAACTGATTGAGCACTACACCCATGAGAGATGAAGATTTCCAGAAACTCGTCGAGAGCGTCCACCAGATGGGCGCGATCATGCGTGGAGACAAGGTGCCACACCGCCGAACCACACGCCGCCGGACCGATGTTCGCGGCCTGAGGGAGCGCATCGACCTCACGCAGACCGCGTTTGCCCGGATGATCGGCGTGAGCGTGCGAACCTTGCAAAACTGGGAGCAGGGACGCCGGGAACCACGTGGGCCCGCAAAGGCCCTGCTTATCGTCGTCGAGCAGCAGCCGAAGGCGGTGTTAGAGGCACTGCATGCCTGAGCAAAGGGGATTCACTTCTTCTCAAACACCGGCTTTCCATTCTTCATCACGGCGGTGATGTGATCGCCGTCTTTGAAGCCGCCTTCGAGGACGGCGAGGCTCAGTGGATCGAGAAGGTGTTTTTGGATGGCGCGTTTGAGGGGGCGGGCGCCGAAGACGGGATCGAAGCCGGCGTCGGCGAGGTAGCGAGTGGTGTCGTCGGTGACGGTGAGGTGGATGTTCTGCTTGGCGAGGCGGTCGATGACGCGCTGGAGCTGGATCTTGACGATCTGATCGAGCTGCTCGGCGTCGAGGCGGTCGAAGATGACGATCTCGTCGATGCGGTTGAGGAACTCGGGGCGGAAGAACTGCTTGAGGCTGTCGCGCACGAGGGCATCGCGCTGCTCAGGATTGCTGACGTCCTGAATGGCGTTGCTGCCGATGTTGCTGGTCATGATGAGGACCGTGTTTTTGAAATCGACCGTGCGGCCCTGGCCGTCGGTGATGCGGCCGTCATCGAGGACTTGGAGCAGCACATTGAAGACATCGGGGTGGGCTTTTTCGACTTCATCGAAGAGCACGACGCTGTAGGGGCGGCGGCGGACGGTTTCGCTGAGCTGGCCGCCTTCTTCGTAACCGACGTAGCCGGGAGGCGCGCCGATGAGGCGGCTGACGCTGTGCTTCTCCATGTATTCGCTCATGTCGATGCGGGTCATGGCGGTGTCGTCATCGAAGAGGAATTCGGCGAGGGCTTTGCAGAGCTCGGTCTTGCCGACGCCGGTGGGGCCGAGGAAGAGGAAGCTGCCGATGGGGCGGTTCTCATCCTGAATGCCGGCACGCGCACGGCGCACGGCATTGCTGACGGCGTGGATGGCGTCCTTCTGACCTATGACGCGCTGGCTGAGGCGTTCCTCCATCTTCACGAGCTTGGAGCGTTCGCCTTCCTGGAGGCGTGAGACGGGGATGCCGGTCCAGTTGGCAACGACGCGGGCGATGTCGTCCTCGGTGACTTCTTCACGCAGCAGGGCATGTGCGGCACGGGGCTGGGAAGCTTCGACGGGGGCGGCGCTGAGTTTCTTTTCGAGATCGGGGATGAGGCCGTATTGAATCTCTCCGGCGCGACCGAAGTCGCCACGGCGCTGGGCTTGTTCTTGTTCGGTGCGCAGGCGGTCGATCTCCTCCTTCACCTTGCGTCCGGCATCGACGGATTCCTTCTCCTTCATCCACTGCGCTTTCAGCGCGGAGGAGCTTTCTTTGAGATCGGCGATCTCTTTGTCGAGTTTGACGAGGCGGGCTTTGGAGGCGGCGTCCTTTTCCTTTTTCAGGGCCTGGCGTTCCATCTCGCCCTGCATGACCTGGCGTTCGAGGACGTCGATCTCCGTGGGCATGGAGTCGAGCTCGATCTTGATGCGGCTGGCGGCTTCGTCCACGAGGTCGATGGCCTTATCCGGCAGGAAGCGGTCGGTGATGTAGCGATTGCTCAGGGTGGCGGCGGCAATGATGGCCCCGTCTTGAATGCGCACGCCGTGGTGGACTTCATAGCGCTCTTTCAAACCGCGCAGGATGGCGATGGTGTCCTCCAAGCTGGGTTCGCCGACTTTCACCGGCTGGAAGCGGCGCTCCAGTGCAGGGTCTTTTTCGATGTATTTGCGGTACTCGTCGAGCGTGGTCGCGCCGATGCAGCGCAGCTCACCACGGGCGAGCTGGGGCTTGAGCAGATTGCCCGCATCCATGGCACCTTCGCCTTTGCCAGCGCCGACGATGGTGTGGAGTTCGTCGATAAAGAGAATGATTTCTCCATTGCTAGAGGTGACTTCTTTGAGGAAGGCTTTGAGGCGCTCCTCGAACTCGCCACGGAACTTCGCTCCGGCCATCATGCCGCCGAGGTCCATGCTGATGAGTTTCTTGCCTTTGAGTGAATCGGGCACGTCGCCCGCCACGATGCGGCGTGCGAGACCTTCAGCGATGGCGGTCTTGCCGACGCCGGGCTCGCCGATGAGCACGGGGTTGTTCTTGGTGCGACGGCTGAGCACCTGCATGACGCGGCGGATTTCTTCATCGCGGCCGATGACGGGATCGATCTTGCCCTGCTTGGCGCGTGCGGTGAGGTCTGTGCCGTATTTTTCCAGCGTCTGGTATTTGCCTTCCGGGTCCTGATCCACCACACGTTGGCTACCGCGCACGGCGGTGAGGGCTTTGGAAACGGTGTCGTAGGTGAGGCCTGCCTGCTTCAGCGGATCGGAGAGCTCGGTCTTGGTTTTGAAGAGGGCGAGGATGACGTGCTCGACGCGGAGGTATTCGTCCTTGAGCTTTTTCTGCTCGTCCTCAGCCTTGGTCATGAGCTCGCGCATTTCATTGGAGAGATGCAGGCCGCTCGTGCCGCCGCTGACCTTGGGCTGGCGGGCGAGCAGGGCTTCGACGCTGGCTTTCAGGCTTTGCGCCGCCTCGGGATTCACCGCAGCCTTTTCAAATAGAGGCGTGGCGATGCCGCCTTCCTGCTCAAGCAGGGCGAGGATGAGATGCGAGGGCTTCAGTTCCTGATGTCCATGCCGGGTGGCGATGGATTGGGAAGCATTGAAAGCCTCTTGGAGTTTAACGGTGAATTTTTCGGGGGACATGGTTGGTGGGAGAAGGGGTTGTTTCTCTGACTCTCTTGCTGGAACCATGCCACAGCCTTGGCATGGGCTGCTACGCTTGATTTGTCGAGGTTGGGGCTTGCTTGTGGCCTTTAACTGGCGCGAGATCGAGTGCAGCACTGGCACAGTGAATGGCCGAAGTGGCACAGATGTGCTGCTGTGAGTCACTGCTTTTTTCGACGGCGTGAAAGCAGCAGCCGGATGCGAGTCGGATGTCGTTTGCCACTGATGACGCCTAAAACGAACCGCACCTTCTCATCCGCTGCTTCAAAGTACACTTTGTAGGAGAAACGTCGCAGCTTCACCCAGCGAATGGAATGCCCTCTGGCATAAAGGTGGCTCACGAGACGGCCCGAGGCGATGCCTTGCAGCGCAGATCGGAAGTCGGTCTGAAAGATTTTCGCGAGGGCAGGGTCAATGTCTTCAAAGTACTCGCGGGCTGCAGCATAATCCGTTGCTGCTGCAGGATGATGGATCAACTCATAGCGAGAAGCCATACGCCTGCTCGGTGGAGAGACCCTTCACACTGCCGTTGCGCAGGTCTGCCGCGCGCTGTTTCAATTCCGCCAGCAGAGAGGGATCGGCACCCTGCTCATGATCCATGCTCTCCAACAACAGTGTGGCCAGACGCATGCGCTTTTTGGCCGGCAATTTCAAAGCACGAAAACTGAGAGAATGTTTGGCGACAGGCATGGGTGGAAATTATCCGCAGCACCACGGTGGTCAAGGTGCATCCAGACAGGAACATTACTGAAATCTGCCTTACTTCTCCCGCCCCGGAGTCTCCGTGCTTGCGCCGCTGCCGATCGTTTCGTCCTCGTTCATTTGCAGATCATAGCCTGCTACCTCCACTTCGCCGTGGCGGATTTTCTTCTTGGCCATGGCGACGGAGATCCACTGGAATTCGGCGTTGTTGTCGAGCAGGACCTTGAGCACCATGGTGAGCGGTACGGCTAGGAACATGCCCAGCGGGCCCCAGAGCCAGCCCCAGAAGATGACGGAGAGAATGACCACCAGCGGCGAGATGCCGAAGCGATTGCCGAGCATGGTGGGCTGCACGAAGTTATCGAGGAAAAAATTGATGCCGCCGTAGCCGATGGCGACGAAGATGGCGGTGGCGGGACCGTGCTGCACCAGCGCCTCCACAATGGCTGGAACGGAGGCCGCCGTGCTGCCCACGGCGGGGATGTAGTTGAACAAAAACGCCAGCAGCGCCCACAGCAGCGGGTAGTGGAGGTCGAAGAACCAGCACCAGAAGCCAGCCATCAAGCCCGTCAGCGCGCTGATGAGTGTTTTGACGCCCAGATATTTCTGGATGTCGTCCGCGCTGCGCATCAAGCCGCTGAGATCAGGCCCACCGGACAGATGCACGGCCTGGAGCCGGCTTTGCGTGCCTTGAGCTTCCATCAGGATGAACATCATGACGATGATCACCATGATCAGGCTCGCGAGAAATGTCGCCAGGGTGCCGAAGGTGCTGATCCCAAAGGAGCCGAGATTGCTCATGACATCCTGCTGGGTGGCCCAGCCGATGAGGTTGTTCCAGTCGAACAGGCCGCTGACCGTGCCCTTGGCACCGGCGACACCGTTTGCTTCGAGCCATGCTGCTGCGTCATTTGAATACTGCTGGAGACCGCGCAGATAGCGCGGCAGGTCCGCCCAGAAGCTGATGAGAAGGCGCACGCCCACGGTGACCATGCCCGCAAGAGCTCCCAGATTCACCAGCATGGTGATGCCCAGAGCCATACCAGCAGGAACCCTGTGCCGCCGCAGCCAGCGCACCATCGGGTAGCTCAGCACGGCGAGGAAGAAGGCATAGACGATGGGCACCAGCACATTGGCGGCGATCTTCATGCCGGTTAGCACGACAAACAGACACGCCAGCGTCACCACCGCTTGCGAGCCTTTGCGGCCCCAATCCACGGTTTGATCATTCTCCTGAAACAACGACATGACCTGCAATGCCGCAAAATACCTGCTGGCTCAAGATTTTTCCATGAAGTATAAGGCGATCCATGATGCCCACATTTCAACGTCTTCTCCGTGCCGGACGAGTTTCTGCCTTTGGGGATGATCGCGGACGCGGCGGTATGAGCCTCAATCCGCGCATCGTCCTGGGGCTGCTGATCATCCTTGGTTCGCTCATTTACAATTGGCTGGGCACCACCAAGTTCCAGAACGAGTTCACGGGCCGGGAGCAAAAACTCGCCATGGCTACGCCGCAGGAAGAGATCGCGCTTGGTCTGCAATCTGCGCCGCAAATGATCCGCGAAAGCGGGGGACTCTCGCGTGACGCCAACGGGCGCGCACTGGTTGATCGGGTCGGCGCACGCTTGATCTCTTCCACAGCGGCCAGGGAGACTACGTATCAGTTCAAGTTTCATCTGCTAGCCGACCAGGAGACCGTGAACGCCTTCGCTCTGCCCGGCGGACAGATTTTCATCACGGAGGCGCTGTTTCGCCGCCTCAAGTCCGAAGACCAGCTCGCGGGTGTGCTCGGTCATGAGATGGGGCACGTCGTGGCCCGTCATTCAAATGAGCAGATGGCGAATTCCCGGCTCTGGAGCGGTTTGGCGCAGGGGCTGGGTGTGCTGCTGTCTGATGGGCACAACAATTCGGGCGCGCAGATTGCCAACATGGTGGCGCAATGGCGCGTGATGAAATTCAGCCGCGATGACGAATCGGAAGCCGATGCGCTCGGCGTGCGGTTCATGATGCAGGCGGGCTACAATCCCGAAGCGCTCATTGGCGTGATGGAAATCCTCGCGCAGGTTAGTGGTGGTGCGAACAGCTCCGATTTCATGAGTTCACATCCCAATCCGGCGAATCGGATGGAGCATATTCGTGAAGTTATCGCCAAGGAGAGTGCGAGGCGCTGAGGCGTCTATGGAGGGGGATCATCTGGATACCTCTACGATCTGCCTCACCCCACGCCACCAAACTTCGGATCAAGATGATCCCAATCCTACGGAGCCAATCCCAGAGGGCGGTTTTCTGTGCCTTTGATCTGCTGGAGGGCGTCGCCCAACTCCTTGCGCGTCGGTTCCGCCAGCTTTTGCAATCGCTCCACGATTTCCGGGTGTTCTTTGGCGACGTCATGTGTCTCACCAGGGTCGTCTTGGAGATTAAACAACGACAGGCCAATGTTCTCCACCCGATAGCCGTGCCGCGAGGCGATGCCCGCGATGCCGCTTTGCGTGATCGACTTGGGTTTCATCTGCCCGAAGCGCGCTGGTTTGCCATCGCGGCCAGGCTCGCCATCCACGGTGATGTAGGGATGGGGGAAATGCAGCTTCCACGGCCCGCTGCGGATTGCCTGAAGTTCATCGCCGCCGTAAAACACCAGCGCTTCGTGGGGTGATGTGGTGTCTGGTTTTCCTTCCAGCAGACGGAGGATGTTTTTGCCGTCAATTTTGCGTTCGGACAGCTTTCCGCCGATCAGGCTGGAGATGGTAGGCAGCAGGTCGATTTCCATCACCGGTTCGTCGCAGACCTGGGCTGCGGGCACATGGCCAGGCCAGCGGGCGATGAAAGGACTGCGCACACCGCCATCGAAGGTCGTCAGCTTGCCCTCGCGCAGCGGTTTGGCGCTGCCAGCGTGATTGCCGTAACTGAGAAAGGGGCCGTTGTCGGAGAAGAGAATCACCAGCGTGTTTTGATCAATGTCGCAGCGTTTGAGGGTGTCGAGGATCTGGCCCACGGACCAGTCGAGTTCTTGAACGACATCGCCATAAAGCCCAGCGCCGGACTGGCCGCGAAAGGCGGCGGAGGCGAAGATGGGCACATGCGGCATCACATGGGGAACGTAGAGGAAGAACGGCTGATCCTTGTGCCGCTCGATGAAACTCGTCGCGCCTGCGGTGAAGCGGTGGGTGAACTGGCTTTGATCGGGATCGGTTTCGATGACTTTCAAGCCATCGTAGAGGGGCAGGGGCGGCATCTCCTGCGCCAGAGAGGGATGATACTTGCTGTTGTCGTTTGAATAAGGAATGCCGAGGAATTCATCGAAGCCGTTGTGCAGCGGATTGAACAGCAGATCTGTGCCGAGATGCCATTTACCGAAGGCGGCGGTAGCGTAACCCCGCGCCTTGCACATCTCTGGCAACAGCCACTCGTCGGGATGAATTCCCTCCTTGCTCGTGTGGTTCAAGGCTCCCTGCATGCCGACGCGGTTCGCGTAGCAGCCGGTCATTAGCGCCGCACGCGAGGCGCTGCATACCGCCTGCGCCACATAGAAGCTGGTGAACTTCATCCCCTCTGCCGCCATGCGGTCGATGTTTGGAGTCTTGATCTTCTCCGCGCCAAAGCAGCCGAGATCGGCGTAGCCCAGATCATCGAGCAGAATGATCACCACATTGGGCGGACGCTGGTCGGCAGCGGAAAGGGTGAGGGTGGTTAGGAGAAGGGCAAACAGCAGGCGCATGGCGGTATCGTGGCAAAGGCAGGCTGACGTGGCGAGATTTTTTGCGGCAAATTGCCACAATGCTTGCCAGCGTGCGCGTTTCCTGGCTACTATTTAGTCATGATCTGGCGTGTGGTGGCAGTCTTGGCGGTGATTTTCTGGGCGGTGATGTCCGGACTGCTGGTGCGTGACACCTACTTTCCCGAGGCATCACGTTTTGCCATCGTGCCACCGCGCATGGTGATGGATATGTTTTTGCGACAGTCGGAGACCTTTGGCTGCACCTTGCACCTGTACCATCAGCGCGAAAAGCTCGGCCATGCCAACCTTCAGGTCAGTCGGCGCATCAAGCCGAATCATCAGACCGTGTATGACATCATCGCCCATGGTGTGGTGGAGCAGGTGACGCCGGGGAAGCCCATGCGCAGCATCGCGGCCACCTGGAGTCTGGGCTGTACTCTGGCCGATGCCGAGAGCTGGCAGCAACTGACCCTCAAAGCCAGTTTCCCGCAGCGCGATGCGAGCATGCAACTGTCCTGGAATGAAAAGCAGACAACGCCTGAAGTGATGGTGAAACAGGGCGAGCGTGTCGTGATGAACTCGCAGGATGTGAAGCTGCTCATGAGCATGGGCGGCGGTCAGGGAGGCGCGCTGGCCATGCTCTCCATGCTGGGTGGCAGTGTGCCGAAAACGAGTGCGCAGACGGACAATTCAAACACGATGAAACTGCAGGCGCGTGAGGGAATGATGGTGCTCGCGGGCAGACAGCGGAAGTGCTTTGTGCTCACACTGCCGATCATGGGGATGTACGAGGTGAAAATGATCTTCACCGAGGCGGGCGAGCTTGCGCGCATTGACCTTCCCGACGACTACGTGCTGCTCGAACCCACCATCCACGGACTGCAGGACGCCGTGCAATGACTTGCCCCCTTTTTTTGACGCATGATCGAGATTGAAGACCTCACGATGAACTACGGCGAGCTGCGGGCGCTGGATGGCTTGAATCTCACCATCCAACCGGGCGAGCTGTTTGCCTTTCTGGGGCCGAACGGCGCTGGTAAAACCACCGCCATGAAACTGCTCACGGGTTTGATGAAGCCGGACTCTGGGCGTGTGCGGTTGTGCGGACACGACGTTCAACTGGAGTCCATGCAGGCCAAGTCATTGCTCGGCTATGTGCCCGATGTGGCGGTGTTTTATGAGAAGCTCACGCCGCTCGAGTTCATGGATTTTATCGCCGAGTTGTTTGAGATGGATCACGCCCATGCAGCGGCGCAGACCGATGCGCTGTTCACCAAATTTGCCCTGCACGAGTACTCGCGGCAGCGCATTGAGAACCTCAGCCACGGCACGCGGCAGCGGCTCGCCATCGCCAGTGCACTGCTGCATGATCCGAAGGTCTTCGTCATCGACGAGCCGATGGTCGGCCTGGACCCCATCCATGCTCGTACTGTGAAGCGGGAGATCAAGGAGCGCAGCCAGGCGGGCACCACGGTGCTCATGAGCACCCATCTGCTCAACATCGCTGAAGAACTCGCCGACCGCATTGGCATCATCCATCATGGCAAGCTCATCGCCCTCGGCACGCTGGAGGAGTTGCGCCGGGACCACGAAAAGCGGGATCGCAGACTGGAAGACATCTTCCTGAGCATGGTGGAATGATCTGAAACCAAGACGGCATTCACCACGTTCCTTTTCCCACATGAAAACCCTCCTCTTCCTCCTCATGACCTCCCTTGCCATCGCTGCAGAAACCAACGTCCAAAACATCGCGATCAAAGACATCGACGGTAAAGACACCACGCTGAAAGCTTATGCGGGCAAGGTGCTGCTGATTGTGAATGTGGCCTCTGAATGTGGCTACACGCCGCAGTATGCCGGGCTGGAGGCGCTCTATGAAAAGATGAGCGGCAAAGGGCTGGCGGTGCTCGGTTTTCCCTGCAACGATTTTGGTGGGCAGGAGCCGGGCAGCGAGTTGCAGATCAAGACCTTCTGCACTGAGAACTACAAGGTGACCTTCCCCATGTTCGCCAAAGTTGCAATCAAAGGGGGTGGCAAGCATCCGCTCTATGCTGCGCTGCAATCCGCTGCTGGCGGTGATGTCGGCTGGAATTTCGAAAAATTTCTTGTGAGCAAAGAGGGCAAGGTCTTGCAGCGCTTTGGCTCGGATGTGGCGCCTGATTCACCAGAGCTGATGGCTGCGATTGATGCGGCGCTGAAGTAGGCGCGCTGTCAAAGCACGACTCCTATTTGGCTGAAGGATTCTTTTTCCGAAACATTCGAAAAAGAATCAAGCAGACGGTGATTACAACTCCTTGGGCACAAAACAGTGCGCAGATCCAGGAGCCGAGCCAGTCGAACCAGTGCGGAGGATTGGTTTCGTCGTAAATGAACCAGGCCAGGGGCCAGCCAAAGTTCCACACGAAGTGTTTCGGATCAGAACCCGTATAGCGGAAGAATGGTGGCCCATAAGTTGGAAAAAAATCGATGATTCCAAAGATGAAAATCACAAGGATGAGAAAAGCGGCGTGTACTTTGGAATGGAGAAGGCGCATGATTTTTTCTCTGATTTAATGCTTCGCCATCCAGTCCGCGAGCTGGCGGCGCTGGACGGGCAGCTTGCGGTGGAAGCTGTCTTCGATGGCGGCGGCGGCCATGCCGGTTTCGCCTTCGGGGATGATGCCGAGTATTTCGGCGAGGCGCTGCTCGAAGCGGGTGATCAGAGCGGGCACGGGGTCCTTGGCGGCGAGGTAGTCGAGGGCTTTGACGAGCAGTTCGTAAATCTCGGGGATCGGCGAGTCGGTTTCGGCGACGAGGGTGATGAGTTTGACGAGGTAGGTGGCGGCGAGAACGCGGCCATAGCTTTCGCGCAGGCCGAGGCGGGGATTGGTCCAGCGGGCTTCGGCCAGGGTGTGCAGGTCGCTGGATTTACTGCGCACGAAGCGGAGCTCGGCGGAGACAAACAGATCCAGCACGCCGTAGAGCGGCGATTTGGGGCGGAGAGATCCTTTGGCGATGGTTTTGAACAGGCCGACCTCCGGCGAGCACCATTGTACAATGAGGCTGCTCTCCGCGTAGCGCGTGCGTCCGATGAGGATGGCCTCGGTTTTTTCCATGATGACAAAAGGCGTTGAACTCGCACGCCCAGACGCTATCTACGCTGCATGGAAAAGACCAGCAAGACCATCCTTACCGACCTCCAATCCCTCGACACCACCGCCCTCAAGGCAAGGTTGAGTGAGCTCCGGAGGTATCTTTGACGTCCCGAAATTAAAAGACGAACTGGCCATGCTGGAGGACCGCCTGGCGGCCCCTGGCTTCTGGGATGACGCAAACGCGGCGCGCAAGACGATTGACCGCACGAATGTCATCAAAAAGAAAATCGGACCGCTGCAGGATCTTGAAGCGCGGGCCGGGGATTTTGACGGACTCATCGAGCTGGCCAAAGAGGCGGGCGACACAGACACCTGGCGTGAAGTGGAGCAGGAGCACAAGACGCTGGAAAAAGATGTCTCCACCTTTGAGCTGAGCCAGCTACTGAGCGGGCCGTTTGACCGTGGCAACGCCTTCATCACCATCCATTCGGGTGCCGGTGGTACGGAGGCCTGTGACTGGGCGGACATGCTGATGCGCATGTATCAGCGCTGGTGCCAGCGTCGTGGCTACAAGGTGGAACTCATCGACCACGAAGCGGGTGATGACGTGGGTACACGCTCTGCCACCCTCGAAATCATCGGTGAAAACGCTTTTGGCTTTTTGCAGGCTGAGCGCGGCGTGCACCGCCTCGTGCGTATCTCGCCCTTTGATGCGGCGAAGAAGCGCCACACGAGTTTCGCCTCGATTGACGTGACGCCCGATTCCGAAGAGGAGATCGACATTGTCGTGCGGGATGAAGATCTGCGCGTGGACACCTATCGTGCTGGCGGCAAAGGCGGACAGAACGTGAACAAGGTCGAAACCGCCGTGCGTCTGACGCACATTCCCAGCGGCGTCATTGTGGCCTGCCAGATCGAACGCAGCCAGCCAAAGAACCGCGCCAAAGCGATGGCGATGCTCAAGGCGAAACTCTTCCAAATCGAGGAAGACAAGCGTCAGGCTGAGATTAACCGCCAGTATGGTGAGAAGAGCGACATCGGCTGGGGCAGCCAGATTCGCAGCTACGTCTTTCAGCCTTACCAGATGGTCAAAGACCACCGCACCGGTGAAAAGACCAGCAGCGTGCAGGCCGTCATGGACGGCGACCTGGATGCCTTCATGGAGGCCAAGCTGCGCGGGCGGAAGGCCGGGGACAATGACAAGGATGACGACCTGTAGTGGCTGGATTCTAGATGCTTGATCCTAGATGCTGGATGTTGGAAGATCGGTAGCATTATGAGCTATCAAACTCTCGAAATCTGGAAACTGGCTAAGCAATGCGCCATTGAAATTCATACGATGACTCTGAGGCATCTGCCGAAGTTTGAAATGTATGAGGAGGGTTCACAGATTCGACGTTCATCGAAGTCGGTGCGCTCCAACATCGTGGAAGGTTATGGCAGACGTGAATATAAACAGGATTTTGTGCTGCGGTTAACCTATGCTTTGGCGTCCAATGACGAAACAATTGATCATTTGGACACTTTATTCGAAACTGGCTTGCTGACGGATGAAGCACTATATGCTCAGCTTCATGAAGTTCTCACACATCTCGGCAAAAAACTAAATCTCTTCATTCAAGCTGTTCGAGAAGGCCACAGATCGTCAAAATAGCTCTTCTGGATCTAGTATCGAGAATCCAATATCTAGTAACTTTCCCCCATGAAGCCTGTATTCGAGAAAGTCCCCAAGCGTCAGTGGGAGTCGTTCCACTGTGAGACGGTGCGTGCGCTGGACTACGGGACGCGCTGGCATTTTCATCCGGAGTTTCAGCTCACGCTGGCGATTGAGAGCCGCGGACATCGGGTGGTGGGAGATAACATCGGCCCGCTGACGGACGGCGACATTGTGTTGATCGGTTCCAATCTGCCGCATGTGTGGCATCAGGACACGAGTGCGAAATCGCGGCGGGTGAATGCCATCATCGTGCGTTTTGACGAGGATTTCCTGGGGCGTGATTTCATGGCACTGCCGGAGATGGATCCGGTGAAGCGGCTGCTGCAGCGTGCAGCGCGCGGCCTGGAGGTGCGCGGTGCCGCGCGTGCCGTGGTGACGGAGCACATGAAGCGTCTTGCCGGCAGCGAGGGACTCGCGCGGGTGATCGAACTGCTGGCCATTCTCAATTCGCTGGCCGGGTCAGAGGATTTGAAGGCGCTGGCGAGTTCCAACTTCGAGCCGAAGCTCGAATCGGCCGACCAGGGCCGGATGGAGCGGGTGATCGACTTCATCCACACCCACCTGACCGAGGAAATCGACCGCGAGCGTCTGGCCAAGCTGGCTCATCTGAGCCTCGGGGCGTTCAGTCGCTTCTTCCACTCGCGCACGGGCAAAACGGTGCCGCAGTATGTGAACGAAGTGCGCATCGGTCGTGCCTGCGGCATGCTGGCGGAAGATGTCTCAAACATCACGGACATCGCGATGGACTGTGGCTACCGCAATCTGGCAAACTTCAACCGCCGCTTTCGCGAAGTGATGGGAACGACGCCGAGCGCCTACCGGCAAAAATTTCGCGGCATGGCGGGGAAGTGAGTCCCCGCACCACTTGCGCCGCCTTTCATCCGGTGAGATAAGCTGTGCATGAGTCAGATGCTTGAACCGGATCTTTCCGTGGTGGACCTCCGCTCCTACTTCGTGCGGAAGCGCAATGCGCTGCTGGTGCGGGGGCGCTTCAGTCCGCTCTACCTCGATTATTACCTGCACCTGATGCAGCACGGCCTTCAGAATGCGGAGCCGCTGGACCAGATGCTCAAGGATGCCCTGGCTGCAATCGCGCTGCACCTCTGCTCACGTCCGCAGGATGAGGGCTGCGCATGGACGATTCATGTCAAAGAGCCACAGCGGGCGAATGTCTTCGTCACCGGCACCACGCGTCCGGGCCGCGTCGCAGGCCGTGTATTCACCGAAGATGTGCGCCAGGAGGGCGAAGCGATGTTCATCTCGCAAACGACGCGCCCGGATCAAGCGCCCCGGCAGAGCATGATCGAGTTTTTTGGCGATGACATGCTGAAGGCGGTGGAAACGTTTTACACCACCAGCGAGCAGCGGCTCACGCGCTTCTTCCGACTGGAGGATGAGGAGTTCATCCAAATCTCCGCCGAGCCGGATTGCGATGAGCTGTGGCTCTCCGAACTCACGCTGGAGCAAGTGCTGGTACTCGAAACGACCGAGCATCTCACCCTGCTGGAAACGCGTGGCTACGTGTTTGAATGCGGCTGTTCCATGGAGCGCCTACTGCCCATCATCATGCGTCTGCCGCAGGATGATCTGGATCATATTTTTGCTGACGGCGTGGCACAGATCACCTGTCCGCGCTGCGGTGCGGTCTTTCGCACGCCAAAGGAGAGCTTTGAGCAGTGGCGGTCCAAGCAGTCGTAGTGCATGCGTCTCGCTTGCATTTTCCAGCCGCAAACGAGACGTTCGCGACATTCGCATGAAACTTGCCCTCATCCGCCGTCAGTTCTCCGCCACCGGAGGTGCGGAGCTGTATGTGCAGCGGCTGCTGGGGGCATTGACTGCTGCCGGGCATGAGACGCATCTGTTTGCGGAGAAATGGCAGGGACAGGCCGAGGGCGTGCAGTTTCACCGCGTTGACGTGGTGGGATCGCGTGCAGAGCGTCCGTGGCGATTTGCGGAGGGGGTGAATGCCGCTTTGCAGCACGAGAAGTTTGACTGCGTGTTCAGCTTGGAACGTACGCTGAAGCAAGATGTCTATCGCGCGGGAGATGGTCTGCACCGTGTGTGGCTGCAACGGCGCAGGCAGTTCGCGCCCTGGTGGAAGCGTCCGCTGGTGGGCTTGGGGGCGTTTCATCGCCACATGCTGGCGCTCGAAGCACAGACTTTTGATCCGGCGAATACGCAGCGCATCATCGTGAACTCGGAGATGGTGCGCGGTGAGATCGCGCAGCATTTTCCCGCCTTTCCGCAGGAGCGCGTGCACACGATCCGCAACGGGGTCGAAGTGAAGCGTTTTAAAGGCGTATCGAGGACTGCGGCGCGTAAACGCTTTGGGCTTGAGGATAATGACTTTGTGCAGGTCTTCGTCGGCTCCGGCTGGGAGCGTAAAGGCCTGCCCTGGCTGCTGAAGTTCATGGCCGGGCGCAGTGACGATCCGCACCTCAAGCTGCTCGTCGTGACGCGGGATCGCATGCGCGGCAAAATTCCGCCGAACGTCATCCTCACAGGGCCACTGAACGATGTGGAGGCCGCCTATGCCGCTGCTGATGTGCTCACTTTCCTGCCCATCTATGAACCCTGCGCCAATGTGGTGAGTGAGGCGCTGGCCACCGGCATTCCGGTGATCACGACGAGTTTCAATGGCGCAAGCGAACTGATCGACCCCGGCATCAACGGTCATGTTCTCGATGATCCCAGCGATTTGGCAACGCTGGGCATGTGCATCAACCACTGGCGTGCGCGCAGCAGCGCAGAGCCTGTCAAAACGCGCCAGCCGCTCGATCTGGAACTCAATGTGGACTTTACGATGCAAGTATTGAAACTAGCGGCGGGAAAACGCGAGTGAGCACTGAAGATTCAGCGAATGTCGCAGCGCGCCTGTGTGCGGCGTGCGGGATGTGCTGTGACGGGACGATGTTTCAGATCGTACGCATGCAGCCGGGGGAGGTGCCGGCCCGACTTGGCAGGTTGGGATTAAAAATCCGCTGCCGGGACGGCGAATACTATATGGAGCAGCCATGCTCTGCGCTGCGAGAGAAACGTTGCACGGTTTATGAGCAGCGACCGGTGCGGTGCCGACTGTTCAACTGCGAGCAGTTGGGGCGTGTGGAAAAAGGCGAAACCACTGAGGCTGAGGCGATGGCGATGATTGTTGAAACGCGCGCGCTGGTGGAGCGGGTGCGAGATTTAATCGGGCAATGCGGCCTGCGTGAGGATGGTCAGGCGCTGGTGGAACGCTACGAACGGGTGGTTTCAACACCGGTCAACCCAGAGCTGGAACCGGAGCTGGTCGCAGCGCGGGAAGAATTGGAAGAAACGATGCGGAAACTGAAGCTGCAATTGAGCCGTGAGTTCCGGCTGCCACCGGGCGCTCCATGACGAATCGCTCGTCTTTTATAACTTTCGTGCCATGATGGCGGATGGAAATGAAAATATTGAAGCTGCTTGGCAGTGAGGATTACTTACCCTCCAATGTGCCAGAGCTGCTTGCTCAAGTGGGCATGAAGCCCAATCAACAGCAGGTGCTGCAAAGCCTGCTCAAAAGCCTGGAGAAACAGGGAAAAATCGTTCGTACAAAAGGCAATCGCTACATCGTGGCGAAGGAAGCCGACTTGGTGCCCGGAGTGATTCAGATCACGCGGGGCGGCCGCGGCTTTGTGCAGCCTGATGAAGCGGGCATGACCGAAATCAGCATCTCGGACAACAACACGAGCACCGCGATGCATGGCGACCGTGTCCTGGTGCGCCTCGACGTACAGCCGGGGCAGAAGGACAGGAGCGGCTGCGTGGTCAAAATTCTGGAGCGCAAGCGCACCCAGTTCGTGGGCACCTTGCAGCGCTCGAAACAGTTCCTGCACGTGACACCGGATGATCCGCGTCTGCCGGGGGCGATTTATGTCTCTGAGCCGCGTGACGTGGGCCGCAAGCCAAACATCGGCGACAAAGTGGTGGTGGAGATCACCCAGTGGGAATCCAAGCAAACGGCGCCTGAGGGCGAGATCATCGAGGTGCTCGGTCCGCCGGATGAAGAGGGCGTGGACATGCTCTCCGTGCTGCGGCATTACAATCTGCCGCTGCACTTTCCGAAGAACGTGTTGCATGAGGCCACCACGATTGCCAAATCGCGGCCGGATAACCAGCCGAGCGCGCAAGAGTGTGCCGGACGTGTTGACTGCCGTGCGCACAACGTCATCACCATCGACCCCGATGATGCGAAGGATTTTGATGATGCCATCTGCCTGCGGAAGCAGGGCGATCAATGGCTGCTGTGGGTTCACATCGCCGATGTGTCGCACTATGTTCTGCCAGGCAGCGCCCTGGATATTGAAGCCAAAAAGCGTGGCAACTCGACCTACCTGGTGGATCGTGTGATTCCGATGCTGCCGGAAGCGCTGAGCAATGAGCTGTGCTCTCTCAAGCCGAACGTGGATCGTTTGACCAAGTGCGTGGAGTTTGTGCTGTCGAAGGACGGGCATGTCGTCAGCTCGAAATTTTATCCTTCGGTGATCCGCTCGAAGCGACGCTTCACCTACAAGGAGGCGTTTGCCGCCATCATGGTGCCGCCGAACAATGAAACCGAACAGATGCTGCACGATGCGCATGCGATGGCGCAGAAGGTCCGCCACCTGCGCTTCAAAAATGGCTCGCTTGATCTCGACTTCCCTGAGAACAAAATCCGCCTCGACGAACACGGCAAGGTGCTGCGCATTGAGCGCATTGAGAATGATGTCTCACATCAGTTGATTGAGGAGTACATGCTGCTGGCGAATGAGGCTGTTGCTGGACGCCTCATGGGACTGAACCGGCCGTCCGTGTATCGTGTGCATGAGTCACCCAAGGAAAAGCGGCTCAATGATTACCGTGAAGATGTGCTGAGCCATCGCGTGCCGTGTGGAAATCTCACGCATCGGCCTGAGGTGCAGAAGCTGCTGAGCCGACTGGATGATCTGCCGATTGGCCCGGCGTTGAAGATTGGTTTCCTGCGCTCAATGATGCGGGCGCGTTATGCCGTGGAGCCGCTCGGCCATTACGGTCTCGCCAAAACGAAGTACACGCATTTCACGTCGCCGATCCGCCGTTACGCCGATCTCGTGGTGCATCGCTCCTTGTTCGACAAGGTTGAAATGCAGGTGGGCATCGCGAAGCAGATCGCGGATCACATCAGCACGACTGAGAAGAACTCGTCCGATGCCGAGCGCGACAGCAAGGAGGTCAAGCTCTACGCCTATCTCAAAGCGCAGCTCGTTTCGAAAAAGCCCCAGCCGTATGAGGCGCTCGTCACCGATGTGCGGAACTTCGGTTTCTTCGTTGATGTGCCTGATCTCGGCCTCAGCGGTGGCGTGCCGCTTTCCTCGATCCAGGATGACTTCTATGTCTTTGATCCCGTCACGCGTCAGGTAACGGGGCGTCACACGCGCAAAGTTATCAGCATCGGGGACACCTTGGTGGTGCAGATTTACAAGGTGGACAGCATCAAGAAGCAGGTCGATTTCATGCCTGTGCCTCAGCGTGGCAAACCGATGCGTTCCGAAGATTCGGAGCGTCAGGATCGGCGTGGTCCGTCAAGCCGCGACCCCAAACGGCCTGCCGCACCGCCGCGCAAGCCGGGGCATGGCCACAAGCGTGCGTCGCAGCAGCCGAAGAAGAGACGATAAGAGGGTCACCCCAAGCCCACCGCATCGCGTACACGACTGAGTGTCTTGCGCGCGACGGCGCGGGCCTTTTCAGCACCTTCCGCCAGGACTTTGTCCACGTAGCCTTTGTCGGCGACGATTTCATCGCGCCGGGCGCGGAAGGGGGCGAAGTAATCAGTCACGCCCTGCAGGAGGCGCTTTTTGAAATCGCCGTAGCCGACACCGCCGTTGAGGTGGTCGGCCACCATGGTGTCGTAATCGGACTGCGAGGCCACGAGCTTGTAGAGAGCGAGGATGCTGCTGCCTTCGATGGATTTGGGGGCTTCCACAGGAGTGGAGTCGGTCTTGATGCCCATGATCTTCTTTTTCAGCGGCCCGGGCTCTTCAAACAGCGGGATGGTGTTGTCGTAGCTCTTGCTCATCTTTCTTCCGTCAAGACCGGGAACGACGGCAGTGGCTTCCTGGATGCGAGGCTGGGGCAGTTTGAAGAGGCCTGCACCAAAGGTTTCATTCATCTTGATTGCGATGTCTCGGGTGACCTCGACATGCTGTTTCTGATCTCTGCCGACGGGGACGACATCACTGTCATAGATCAGGATGTCCGCTGCCATGAGCACAGGATAGGCAAAGAGGCCGTGTGAAGGAGTGATGCCGTTGGCGACTTTGTCCTTGTAGCTGTGGCAGCGCTCCAGCAGGCCCATGGGGGTCACAGTACTGAGGATCCAGGAAAGCTCGCAATGCTCCGGCACGTCGCTTTGGCGGAAGAAGACGCATTTGTCCGGATCGAGGCCGCACGCGAGGAAGTCGATGGCGAGTTCGCGGACGTAGCTGCGCAAGGCCTTGCCGTCGTGAACGGAGGTCAGTGAATGATAATCGGCGATGAAGTAGTAGGCGTCGCCTTCATGCTGCAGCTTGAGTGCAGGCTCCATCATGCCAAAGAAATTGCCGATGTGGAGTCTGCCGCTGGGCTGAAGGCCGGAAAGGATGCGCATAAGACCGCTGATATGGCGGGGGCCTGCGCTCTCGTCAAGATGCGCGCTTTGGCGGCACGATGAAGAGCGGGACGGTGGCCTTGTGGCGGAGGGCGTCGATGGTGCTGCCGTGGATGATGTCGCCGATCAAACGGTGACCGTGGGAGGCGAGGGCGATGAGGTCGATGTGCTCTGCTGCGGCGACTTTAAGGAGCTGCTCAGGCGGTTCGCCAAGAACGAGGAGGATGTTGACGGTGAGGTTGGACTCAGCGCGAAGTTTGGCGGCGGTGGCTTCGAGGTAGCTCAGGTCTTGCTTCATCTCTTCGGATTCAGCGAGCTTGAGCTGGTCGAAATTACGTGCAGCCCAGCCGTCGGCGACGTGGACGAGCAGCAGTTCGCTCTGCATCAGTGTGGCAAGAGCGGTGACGGCGGGCAGCAGTTCCAGATCGGAAGCACCGGTATCGAGGGCGACGAGGATTTTGCGGTACATGGCGTTAGATTCCGAGGGCGTTGATCCAGGACTGCGGGGCGAAGAAATCGAAGAGCAGCTTGAAATTGAGCACGATGATGACAGCAGCGCTGGCCCAGGCGAGGACTTTGATCCAGGCGGGGTTGGCGAAGCGGCCCATCTTGGCCTTTTCATCAGTGAAGCGCAGCAGCGGCACGACGGCAAAGCTGAGCTGCATGGAGAGGATGACCTGGCTCCAGATGAGTAGATTGGTGGTTTCCTCCTCACCAAAATAGCCAATGACGCAGACGGCAGGCACGACGGCAATGAGACGGGTGATCAAGCGCCGCAGCCAGGGCTTGAGGCGGATGTTGAGGAAACCTTCCATCACGATCTGGCCCGCGAGCGTGCCGGTGAGGGTGGAGCTTTGCCCACTGGCGAGCAAGGCCACGGCAAACAGCGTGCTGGCCACGCCGACGCCGAGCACGGGGCTGAGCAGCTTGTAGGCCTCCTGGATTTCCGCCACATCACTGTGCCCGCTGGTGTGAAACGCGGCGGCTGCGACGATAAGGATGCCGCCGTTGATGAAGAGCGCGAACATGAGCGCGAAAGTGGAGTCGTAGGTGGCGAACTTGATGGCCTCCGCCTTGCCTTCGTCATCGCGCGCGAAGTTGCGTGTCTGCACGATGGAGCTGTGCAGGTAGAGATTGTGCGGCATGACGGTGGCACCGAGAATGCCGATGGCGACGAAGAGCATCTCGCGGTTCTTTAAAATCTCCGCCGATGGCACAAAGCCGGCGGCGATGCCTGCGAGGTCCGGCTTGGCAAAGAACATCTCGGCGGCGAAGCAGCCGCCGATGGTGAGAATGAGCGTGATGACGAGGGCCTCGACGTAGCGGAAGCCGCGGTTTTGCAGCAGCAGCACGATGATGACATCCAGCGTGGTGATGACGCAGCCCCAGACGAGCGGGATGCCGAAGAGCAGTTGCAGACCGATGGCGGAGCCGACCACCTCAGCAAGATCGCAGGCAGCGATGGCCGCCTCACACAGGAACCACAGGCCCCAGACGACCGGCTTGGGATAATGATCACGGCATGCCTGCGCGAGATCGCGACCGGTGGCGACGCCAAGCTTCACGCACAGGTGCTGCAGCAGAATGGCGATGAGATTTGAAATCAAAATGACCGACAGCAGCGTGTAGCCATAGCGTGCGCCGCCCGCGAGATCGGTGGCCCAGTTGCCGGGGTCCATGTAGCCGACGGAGACGAGGAACCCTGGGCCTGCATACGCGAGCATTTTGCGCCAGAACGAGCCGTCCTTTGGCACATGGATGGAGCGGAAGACTTCGGGAAGAGAATCTCCTCCGCGTGAGCGCCAGCCGGTGTCAGGAGCGGGGGGCATCGGTTTGCTGGTTTGCATTAATGGCGGTATGAGGCACCCACACAGGGATTTGAAGCAGGATTGTCATCGCGGCAAGAATTAGCCCGGACTAATTTTCTTTTCAAGGGCGAATACTTCTTTCTTCGTTGAAGTCATCACGCCCTGCTCCACTTTTACCCAGCTCATGCCCGCCAAACGCAAGGAACACACCAGCCATCTCGGCTCACCCGCCATCGAGGACTACCTCGAGCAGATTCACAATCTCATCGCCTCCAAGGGCTACGCCCGCGTGGTGGACATCGCCAAAAACCTGGGCATCTCACAGGCCAGCGTGACCAATATGATCCAGAAGCTGGATGCGGAGGGTTTCGTGGTGTACGAGCGCTACCGTGGGGTGGTTTTGACCGAAGCAGGCGGCAAGGTCGGGGCGGAGATCGCACGGCGGCATGAGGTGCTGACGCGCCTGCTGGCGGGTTTCGGGCTCGACCCGAAAACGGTTCATGAGGATGTGGAAGGCATGGAGCACCACATTAGCCGCCAGACCCTGGATGTGCTGACCCTCCTGATGGAGGAGTTGGAGGACAATGCGGTTTTGATGCGCAAACTGAAGGGCAAGCTGGCGGGCTTGGTCTGATTCAGCCACAAAAAGGGCGGGCGGTTAAGAGATTGACTCAAATTGATTGAAGAAAGAATCAAATGCTTGTGATAGTCGGCATGACAACCCTTCGTTTAACAGGGAATTCGCCCCAATCATGCGCTGGTGTTTGTACATTCCATCCATCTTGATCCTCCTCACGCTCGGCGCTGAGTTGTGCTCCGCGCATGGTGTCGTTGTGGTGAAAGCTCCTTCTCACTCGGCCTGCGTTTTGGATGACCATGATGAGGAGCTGAAGGCGTGCGGGCCGCGTGAGAGTTCATTTGTGGCAGATGCCCCATTGTTTCTGGCGGGACAGCAGGGGAGCATCTGGCTGGCGGCGGCAGGCTTGATTTTGCCGCTCAAAGAGGCTGAAATACCGACAATTCGAGTGGGAGTCCGCCGACACCGATGGCTCTGCCGGGAGCGGTGCTGAAGAGACAGCCTGCTTCCGTCTCCGTTTTTGTCGCGGCTGAGCCGATCTGATCTCTGTCAATTCGTGCCGCAGTTCCAGTTTCCTTAGAGTTCAAATACACCACCCTTATCACACCGTGAATATTTCCCTTTCAATCCTTTTCAGTCTCCTTCTTGCCAGCGTGGCTTCTGCTGGCACTGTCACACTCCTCGTCAAACCGGACAATGAAAAAAAGCCCGGCGACAAGACCAAATTTGACGTCACGCGCGCAGTTTGGCTCAATGTGCGCGTCACCAACTCCTCTGGCACCAAGCTTGATGGAGTGACGCTGAAATGGTCCTTGTATTCCGCTACCATCAAGCGCGGGGCGGATAGCATCGCGGTTGAGAAATCCGGTGAAATGAAAATTACCGTGGACGCCAACGGCAGATATACGGACGTCGCCACGCCCAAGGTGGCGTTTACCACTATTCCGTTCCATACCGAGGGCAGCGGCAGGCGCTCTAAGCAAGTCGAAGCGTCAGGGAAAAAATTCCATGGCTATCATGTGCAGGTCATTAGTGGCGACACAGTTCTTGGGCAAGCATCCAGCGAGTCGGTTAAGAAGGAGCTCAAGTAATCTTGGCCGCCCCCTGGTAGTCACAGTCCTGAATTGAAGCTGGTCGGGTGCTCGAAGCAGACCTGCTCCCTACCCATTCGTGCCCGTAGTTCCTGCCTCCAAAGAGTTCAAAACTTCCAACCTTTTTTGCATCATGAAAGCTTCCCTTTCAATCCTTTGCAGTCTTCTGTTTGTCAGTGCAGCCATGGCCGACGCGGTCACGGTTATGGTGAAACCGGAGAAAGAGACCAAATCCGTTGACCGAGTCAAAGAAGTCTATACCACCGTGCATTGGCTCAATGTCCGTGTCACCAATCCCTCTAGCACTAAGCTAGAAGGGGTGACGCTGAAGTGGGCCTTGTATGCTTCCAACCTCCGGCGAGGTGCGGACACCATCTCGGTGGAGAAATCTGGTGAAATGAAGATCACCGTGGACGCCAGCGGCAGGTACACGGACGTTGCTACTCCGAAGGTGTCTTTTGTCTATACCCGCACGCATAGCGAACGTAGCGGTAGAAGGAGCACCAAGCTCGTCGAGGAGTCAGGGAAGAAATATCATGGCTTTCATGTGCAGGTGATCAATGGTGACGCTGTTATTGGGGAAGCCGTTAGCGAGGCAATCAAGAAGCACCTCCAATAATCAGTGATCTCCAGCCATGCGGTGATCAGTCCCCGGAAGGAGACTGGTGAAGAACCATTTTTCGGAGCTGAACCGTTTCTATCCAACTGATGTTGAATAAGCGGCAGCGCCTCAGCGTCTTTAGTGCTCACGGCGCGTCAGCTTCCAGCAAATCGGGCACGATGCTGGAAAATCCTTCTGCAATCTTCGGCCAATGAACCTCCCAATCCCGCCACCTTCTGGCTTTCAGTTCTGCAAGAGCCGCAGGTTTTACCCGTGCCTGTTTGGGGTGGCCACAGCTCAATATGAAGAGTTTGTCAGTTGCCAGTATTCATTCGACGAACTGACTTTTTTTGGCGAATCGCCGTCATTTATTGCGCGGCGTCCAATCATTCGTATCCTCCTTGCCCTTCTGTCCTTGATTCCGCCACGATTTTTCATGAAAACCTGTTTTTATCTGCTTCTGCTGACGCCATGTTTGGCGCTGCCGGTCGCCGCAGCGGATGCGCCAGCCGTGAAGCAAGCCCCCGCAGCGCCGTCTGCTGTGATGCCCCTGCCTGAAGCGCCGTCTGCCGTAATCCCTCCCCCAGCAGGGCCGACTGCCGACCGATTGGCGGAACTCACCACATACTCCGCCGAGCGGAAGCCGATCAAACTGGAGGAATACTTGGACAAAGTGGCGGCCTCAAACCTCGCCTATGCAGCCCAGCGTTACAATGTGACGATCGCCGAGACAGTGGTAGCCGCCTCCAAGCTCTTCCAAAATCCGGTGTATCAGTTTAGCGGTGCGCGTGACTTGACCTATTATGGGAGGCAAGCCCTGCCGGGCTACTACCAGTATGTGGTCTCCCAAACCTTCGAAATGGGTGGCAAGCGAACCAAACGGTGGTTGGTGGCCCGGAAAAATTATGCGGCGACTTCCGCGACGTTGCAGAGTTTCCTGCAGAACCTGCGGCTGGACGCTTCCGCCGCGTACGCTGACGCGATTGCACTGGGTAAAGTGGCGATGCAGTTCCAGCGCACTGCCACCCTGCTGCGGGAACTCTTGCTGGCCCAGGAGGAGCGTCAGAAGGCTGGCGACATCAGTGATGTGGACTTGCTGCAGACGCGGGTGGAGGTGCGCCAGTTCGAGGCCGAACTGCTCAATGCGCAGGCGCAGGCCAACAATGCAGAACTTGGACTCAATGCCTTTCTGGGGCCCAAGTTTTCCAGCACTCACTGGTACCCCGTGGGCACTCTGGATGTCACGCCGAAAACCACCGAGCTTTTTAAACTGCTGTTCAGCGCCATTCGGAACCGGCCAGACCTGATTGCTCTGCGCCACATGCGGGATGCGGCACTGGCAAACATCAATTTGGAAAAAGCCAAGCGTATCCCGGACATTAACGTGGGGGTGGGCTACATGCGCAGCACCTCTTCCTACAACGACACTTCTCCCCAGCCGCTCTACAACATGGGGGTGTTGCAACTTTCCATGCCACTGCCAGTTTGGAATAGGAACAAAACCGGCATCGCTGCCGCCAATGCCCAGGCAAGCCAAGCGCAACTCCAACTCGACGATGCCGAGGTCAAGGCCGGGGTAGCCGTGCGTCAGTCACTCGCTATGTTTGGCAGTGCCCACGAGCGGGTGCGCCTATATCAAAGCGGTGTGCTGAAGGATGTGGATGCTGCTTTGGAAAAGCGAGTGCTCAGCTACAAACGTGGTGCCTCTTCGCTGCTGGAGCTGCTGGATGCGCAGCGCAAGGCCAATGAGGTCTGGATTAGTTTTTACACAGCGCAGATCGACCATGCCCGGTCTGTCATCGAACTGCACCGCTCGGCAGGCATCTGGCTCGTTCATTTTTGACCCCTATTACACAATGCATATCGTCAAACACTCATGGCTTCTGGTGCTGTTGCTCGCGGCCTGTAAACCTGCCCCTGTTACCCAGCCGGATCCTTATCCGATCAAGCTCGAGAAGAACACCCTGATCTTCACGCAAGGCGACCCGCAATTGAAAGCGCTTGTCGTCGAGCCAGCCAAGGAAAGCGACAAGGTGATGCTGCACCTGACGGGTAAGCTGGTTTGGAACCAAGACTCCACCACGAATGTCTTTTCCCCGCTGGCCGGGCGTGTTGCCAGCATCAAAGGCGAGCGTGGGCATAAGGTCCAGGTGGGGGATGAGCTGGCGCGCATCACCTCCCCGGATTTCGGCCAGGCGCAGGCAGATGCGGCCAAAGCGGAGTCGGATCTGGTACTGTCCAAACAGGTGCTGGACCGTACCCAAGAGCTGGTCACGAAAGGGGTGCTCCCGCAAAAGGAACTGGATGCGGCAAACACAGCCTATCTCGACAACAAATCCGACCGTGATCGCGCGGTAGAGCGGCTCGCGGTTTGGGGCGGCAAAGGCAGGGATGTGGACGGCGCATTTGTGCTCAAAGCGCCCATGGCCGGCATCATTGTGGACCGCAATGTGCAGCCAGGTCAAGAAATCAGAACAGACTCGATTCTGGCCAACACGGCCGAGGCTGCTGCGCCCTTGTTCATCATCTCTGATCCTGAATCTCTCTGGGTACATTTGGATGTCAGCGAACAGGATTTGTCCAATTTGCAGGTGGGTCAGAAACTAGAGATACGTTCACGAGCCTATGCTGATCGGATGTTCCCAGGCACCTTGACCGTTATCGGACAGTCTTTGAATCCCGACACGCGCACCGTTGTGGCCAAGGGCAAGGTGGCAAATCCGGAAAAACTCCTCAAAGCGCAGATGTACGTCAATGTCAATGTCATCACCGAGGTCCCCAAGATGCCGCAGGCACCCCTCAAGGCAGTCTTTTTGCGCGACGCCAAGCCGTGGGTTTTCGTCCGCAAATCTGAGAGTGTCTTTGAAATGCGGAAAATCACCACGGCTGCGGAGGATAATGGCTATGTTTTTGTCAGCCAGGGGTTGAAGACCGGTGAAGAAGTGGTCGCTGAAGGAGCACTCGTGTTGGAGAGCATCCTTGATGACAATACTAGTACCGCAACCACTGGCGAAGAAAAGGCTGAACACTAAACGCCATGGGCACGCTCACAAAATACGTTCTTAAACACCGTCCGGTCGCCTTGGCCTTGATGGTACTGTTTGTGCTAGCTGGTGCATTGGCCATGAAACGACTGCCGGTGGAAGCCTACCCCGACGTCACCAATGTTTCGGTGCAGATCATCACTCTCTTGCCGGGCCGTGCAGCCGAGGAGGTGGAGCGCCTTGTCACCATTCCGATTGAGAATGCCATGAACAGCATTCCCAATCGGGCCTCGATTCGTTCCGTCTCTCTCTTCGGTCTTTCGCAGATTACCATCGTCTTTGAGGATGACACGGACCGCGCCTACTGCCGGAACATGGCTTTCCAGTTACTCTCCGGCGTCAGCCTGCCGCCGGATGCGGACGCACGACTTTCCCCTGATACGACACCGGTGGGAGAAATTTACCGTTACACGCTCGATGCCCCAAAGAGCATGCCCTTGACGGAAGTGCGCGCTCTGCAGGACTGGGTGGTCGAACGTCAGCTCCGCACCGTGTCTGGAGTGGTGGATGTCGTGGGTTTTGGTGGTGCTACCAAGCAGTACCAGGTCCAGATCGATCCGATGAAACTGTTGTCCTACGACATTACGCTGCGCCAGGTGCTCGACGCGCTCTCCGCAGGAAATAAAAATGCGGGAGGTGCCTACATTGAGCATGGACCGGAAATGTTCATTGTTCGAGGCCTCGGCTTCGTTCAGTCTCTCGAAGACATCGGGCTGATTGCGGTGGATTCGCGCGGCGGCACCCCCATTCGTATCAAAGACCTTGGCCGCGTTCTCTTTGGCGAACAACTCCGTCTGGGACGTGTGGGTCGGAATATTCCCGCCGAGCATTTTGAACTTGATGACGCCGTGGAGGGGATTGTCATGTTGCGGAAAGGTGAAAACGCCTTGCAGGTGCTGGAAGGGGTGCGGGCTAAAATTGAGGTCATCAATAGCAAATTTCTGCCGCACGGCGTTCACACCCACCTGCATTACGACCGTACCAACCTGATTGATCGAACGCTACACACGGTGCATAAAAACATGGCGGAGGGTATCGGCTGTGTGCTGCTGGTGCTCATTCTTTTCCTGGGGCTTGGCAATGTGCGCTCTGCCCTAGTCGTGGCCGCTGTGGTTCCATTGTCCTTGATGGGGGCGTTTCTCATGCTGGATCTGCGCGGCATCCCTGCCAATCTCATTTCCATGGGTGCCATCGACTTTGGCATCATTGTGGATTCCTCGGTGGTGGTTATTGAGAACCTGCTGCGCCTGATGCATGAACGGCGCGAAAAAAAGGAATCTCTGTTCAAGCTTCTGCCGATGTCGGTGGCCCAGATGGGGCGGCCCATCCTTTTCTCCAAGGCTATTCTGCTCCTGGCTTTCCTGCCTCTGCACACCATGCAGCGGGTGGAAGGTAAGATCTTCAAGCCGATGGCGCTCACGCTGACCTTCGCCCTGATCACTGGTACCATCATGGCACTGACCATTGTGCCGCTGCTTGCGAGCTACGCCCTTAAAAAGGATGCGGGCGAGGAAGAATCTTTCGTCGTGCGCATTCTCTTGCGCATTTATCGCCCGACCATTGACTGGGCGCTCAGGAACGGCAAGATGGTTATCTGCGGCGTTATTACCATGCTGGTCATTGCAGGGACGGTGTTCGTCCATCTTGGCACCGAGTTCCTGCCCAAACTGGATGAAGGATCACTGTACATACGCACCTATCTGCCGCAGACCATTTCACCCTCTGAATCAGCCAAAATGGTCAGACGCATTCGAAATGTTATGGCTTCCTTCCCTGAAACGAAATCCGTCATCAGTCAGAACGGCAGGCCGGACGACGGTACGGATGTGAATGGTTTTGACGTGAGCGAGTACACGGTTGATTTGATCAACCGTGAAAACTGGAAAACTGCGCCAGATAGAAATGGCCTTGTGATTGCCATGAAGAAAAAGCTGCTGATGGAAGTGCCGGGCGTGCAATACAATTTCAGTCAGATGATTGAGGATAACGTCAACGAGGCGGTCTCAGGGGTGAAATCCGAGCTCAGTGTCAAAATTTTTGGGGATGAGCCTCCCGTTCTGCAAAAAATTGCCGATCAGATCGTGGACATTCTTAAAACCGTTCAAGGTTCTGCCGACGTGAATACGGAACGCTTGCTGGGGCAGCCACAAGTACAGATTGCCGTGGATCGGTCAGCCATTTCCCGTGCTGGCTTGTCCATGATGGATGTGCAGTCGGTCATCGAAACCTCCATGGGTGGCTCCATTGCTTCCAAGGTGCTGGAAGGCGAGCGCACTTTTGATCTCGCCGTCAAAATGATCCCACGCTCGGTGGCCAGCTTGGATGGAATCCGCCGCATCCCCATTACGGGTTCGGGTGGCGAACGACTCACCTTGGGGGCCTTGGCTTCAGTCGAGGTCAAGCCTGGTTTTGCCCGTATCTATCGTGAAGAAAACTCCCGTTTGACTGCGGTCAAGCTTGCGGTGCGTGGACGCGACTTGGGAACACTGGTCGCGGAAGCGCAGCAAAAGGTCAATGCTCAGGTGGTATTGCCTCCTGGATTCCGACTGGAATGGACCGGAGCCTTTGAAAACCAGCAGAGAGCTGTAAAGCGCTTGGCTATTGTCGTGCCGATCACCCTCATCGCCATTTTCTTCCTGCTCTTCACGGCTTTCGATTCCGTGAAACTCGCCACGCTGATTCTGCTCAATGTGCCCTTCGCGGCCGTTGGCGGTATTCTAGTCCTCCCCTTGGCGGGACTGACCTTGTCCGTCTCCGCCCTGGTTGGCTTTATTGCTTTGTTTGGGGTGTCCGTGCAGAATGGCGTTCTCATGGTCGAACGAATACGCGAAATGCGCAAGGAGGGCCTGCGCATGGCCGAGGCGGTGCGGGAAGGTGCCATCAGTCGAGTGCGGCCCATTGTGATGACCGCTGCCATGGCGGCCTTGGGCTTGCTGCCCGCCGCTTTGTCACACGCTGTCGGTGCCGAAACCGCTCGTCCTTTTGCCTGTGTTATTATTGGGGGCCTCATGACAGACACCTTCCTGGCGCTCTTCATCCTGCCCATCCTTTACCCCTTGTTTGATCGAGGAGATGACGGGCTGCATAGCAGCTATGCCCTCATTGAGCAGCCGGCGCATCAGCCTTTCCTGTCTTTGCACAAGAAGAAAAAAACCCAGCAATCAGACACGCCGGACTCCACTGCTGGCTGAACTGGGCTTGTTTGATGCTGGAATGTTCTCAACGGGCGTGTTAAACTTGATGACCTCGACCTGAAATGCACGCCCACTGCCATCATTCCACGCCTTTAACTAGGCTGGTTCATGTGCTGCTGCTGCTGGGCTGGCTGTTTTCTTCTCACGGAGTTGCGCCAGCCCTCTGCATGGCGGCGGCATTGATGGATGGCGATCATGCGGTCAAAGTGGGACTTTCCAAGGAGGGTGCTCTGACCGTGGTACTTTCTCATGTGGGCAAATCCGCCGCTGAACTCACGCAGCATGAGCATGATGCGCTTTGCAAGGTGTTGGTGGCCTTTGCAGTGACGCCTGAATCCGCTGGGGCGGATCATATTCTGGCCTTCAAGCCGGTCGATGATGCGTCACGCATCCAGCGACTGCTAGCGAGCACGCCAAGTGTCGTCAAAATGGCGGTGCCTGCTCTGTTTCTGGCTTTTGAGCGTCCCCAGGCGTCCGCTGCCGACTGTGCGGCTGGACGTGTGCAGGGGCGTGCATGGTCGCATGGTCTGGCGCTGAAGTCAGGCCGGACGGTCATGCGTTGTTGAGAAGCAAGTGGCTACATTCCGGGTCCGCATGCGCGGACACAACGGGCAGATGCTGCGGAGGAATCCGCTTTGCCCATGAATCCCCCCTTTTTGCTTCTCATGTGTCATGAAATCCTCTCCTTTATTCTTTTGTTTGTTTGTTGGTCTCCTGCTGCCTGCCCGCGGCGGTGCCGAGTCGGTCTCGGTCAATTCCCTTGTTCAAAAGGCGCTCGTCACTCACCCTGAGCTGCGTTATTACGAGGCGCAAATTGATGTCGCACGCGGCGGCAAGACCAAAGCCGGGGAAATTAAAAACCCCGAGCTGATGGTGGGTCTCGGCAACTGGCACTATCGTGATCTCTCCAATGGCGTCATTGGCGACGGCCCTACCTGGGCGGTGCAGCTCACGCAGACGTTCGAGTGGCCGGGCCGCATCTCCCTGCGCAAGGCCATCGCGCAAAAGGACATCGAGCTGGCCCAGCTCGGGTTCACGCAGTTCCGTGCCGCGCTGGCGGGCCGGGTGCGCACGGTTTCCTGGAAACTGCTGGCCGCCCAGGAGCAGACGCGTGCCGCTGAGGAGGTGGCGAAGCGCTTCCAGGCCCTCGCTGCGGTGCTGCTACAGCGTGATCCCGCCGGTGCTGCACCGCGTTTGGAAGCCCGCATCATTCAGGCCAATGCGCTCACCCTTGGTGCAGAGGCCACGCAGGCGCGCAATGATCTTGCCGCCGCCCGCTTTGAGTTGAATCAATTGCTGGGGGAAAGAGCGGATCATCCGCTGGATGTGCGCATGGAAAACATCGTGCTCAATCCCGCGCCGTCCATTGAGGTTCTGATGGCCGAAGCGCGGCGTAAAAATTTCGCACTGCGCGCCCGCTTCCTGGATGTGGAGCAGCAGGGCTACCATGTGGATCTGGCCAAAAACGAGCGCTGGCCCTACATCACCCTGCAGCCCTACATGCAGAACCAGACCAACCCGATCAGCGCTTCGCGGGAAACTCAGATCGGCATCGGCGTGGCCATTCCACTGCCGGTATGGAACCGCAACAAAGGGGCCATCGAAGCGGCGGAGGCCAGGCAGGTGCAGGCAGGGATCATGCTCACGGCGCAGATGCGCCAGCTTGAGCGGGACGTCGCCTCACAGGCCAGTCATTACCGCATTTATGTTGAGCAACTGACGCAGCTTCCTCCAGACACGCTGGATAGCTTCCGCAAGGCGGCGGCTGAAGCCGATGAACATTACCGCATGGGCGCGCTGCCACTGTCAACGTACACCGAGCTGCAGCGCCAGTATCTCGCCTCCGTCAAAGCCGTGCTGACCGCGCAGTTAGGCGCTGTGGATGCACGGTTGCAGCTTGAGCAGCTCACCGGCGGGAGCATCACGCAGTAATCCGCGCCGCATCAAGAACCCCATTTTTTGCGGCCATGCTCCATTTCATTCTCGACTTCTCCGTCCGCCAGCGTGCCCTCGTGCTGCTGGGGGCTTTCGGCCTGCTCGGCGCAGGCTTGTATTCACTCATGCATCTGCCCATTGACGCCGTGCCGGATCTCACCGGCCCACAGGTGCAGGTGAACGTCGCGGTGCCAGCCTTGGCACCAGAGGAATCCGAGCGTGCGGTCACGCGGCCCATCGAAATGGCGCTCTCGGGGATGCCTGGTGTTTTGGACTCGCGATCGCTCACGAAATTTGGCCTCAGCCAGGTCACGATTCTGTTTGCAGACGACACGGACATTTTCCGCGCACGTCAGCTCGTTACTGAACGTCTTACCGCCGTGATGCGTGATCTGCCGCAGGGCAGCTCGCTCAGCCTTGCTCCCATCAGCACCGGACTCGGCGAAATCTTCTACTACACGCTGCATTGGAAGAAGGGGGCCAAGGAGCGGCCTGCGGATGAACGCGAAGGTCTCATGCGCCTCTGGGAGACACATGAATACATCGTGAAACCGCACCTGCGTGTGGTGCAGGGCGTGGCGGAGATCAACAGCAACGGCGGCCATCAGCGGCAGGTCACCGTGGAACCGATGCTCGAAAAACTGAAGGCTGCGAACATGACCGTGGGCGAACTTGCCGCGATCATCCGGGGCAATGTCGAAAACGCCGGGGGCGGGGTGATCAATCGTGATGGTGAGCAGCTCACCATTCGCAGTGTGGGGCGTGTGAGCACGGCCGAGGAAATTGCCAAGCTGCCGATCAAGTTTGGTGCCGCCATTGAGCCGATGCGGGTGCAGGACGTGGCCAAAGTGCAGTGGGGCTCCGGGTTTCGTGGCGGTGCGGCTACCATGGACGGCGAGGAAGTCGTTCTTGGGACCGTGATGATGCTCATGGGGCAGAACGCACGGGTTGTCTGCCACCGTGTGGCGCCACGGCTCGAAGAGCTGCGCGAGAAGCTGCCTGCGGGAATGGACCTGACCATCGTGTATGAGCGTTCCGATCTCGTCGAGGCGACCGTGGGCACGGTGGAGAAAAATCTCGTGGAGGGCGCGGTGCTCGTCATCATCGTGCTGCTGGTGCTGCTTGGGAACTGGCGCGCGGCGTTGATCGTGGCGCTGGCCATTCCGCTGTCGTTCCTGTTTGCCATCTGCGGCATGCTGCAGGGCGGCTGGTCGGGGAATCTGATGAGCTTGGGTGCGGTCGATTTCGGTCTCATCATCGATGGTGCCGTGGTCATGGTGGAAAACATCGTCCGTCGGCTCGGTATCAAACAGCATCACCTCGGCCGCAGGCTCACCCATGAAGAGCGCTCGCGCGAAGTGCTCGCGGGCAGCAAGCAGATGGCCAGCCCGATGTTCTTCGGGGTGCTCATCATCACCATCGTTTATCTGCCGATCCTCACGCTCACCGGCATTGAGGGGAAAATGTTCCGCCCCATGGCCGTGACGGTGATTTTTGCGCTTGCCGGAGCACTGCTGCTGGCGCTGACGCTCATGCCCGCGATGTGCTCGTTCTTCCTCGGCGGCGACATTGCCGAGAAGGAAAACTGGATCATCGCAGGTCTCAATCGCGTGTTTCAGCCCATGCTGCGTGCCGCCATCAAGCTGCGCTGGGTGGTGGTGCTCCTGGGCGTCGCCTTCTTTGCGTTCTGTGGGTGGCGGTTTACGACGCTGGGGGCTGAATTCGTGCCCAAGCTGGACGAAGGCTCCATCGCTGGGATGATTTACCGCAAGGTCGGCATGAACCTCAAGGAGTCGCTGCATGAGGATTTGGTGCTTGGCAAAATGGTGCGTGAAAAGTTCCCACAGGTCACCTGCTTCTTCTCCCGCAGCGGTACCAGCGAAGTCGCCACCGACCCGATGCCGCCCAATGAGACCGACTTCTACATCTTCTACACGCCCGTCTCCGAGTGGCCCCAAGGCCCCGGTCTGCCCACCAACAAGGAGGAACTCTGCGCCGCCATCGAGAAGGAGGCGCTCAGCGAGCATGAAGACCAGTCCATCGAGTTCGGTCAGCCGATCGAGACACGCTTCAATGAAATGATGGAAGGCACCAAGGCCGAGCTGGCAGTGCGCATCTACGGCATTGATTTTGATGTGCTCGAAAAGCTCGCGGGCCAGATTCGTGACATCATCAACTCGACGCCGGGAGGTGCTGCGGAGCTGGAAACGAATGGTCGCACCAGCACCGTCGTCATGCAGGTGAAGCGTGAGATTCTCACCAAATACAATGTGCCGCTGGCCGAGATCAATCATGCAGTTTCCGCTGGACTTGGCGGCGAGGTGTCAGGGCAGGTGGTCGAAGGCAATCGCAAGCGCGACATCGTGGTGCGTCTGCCTGAGGAGGAGCGTGCCAAGGAGGAGATGATGAAAAGTTTGCCACTGCGAGTGGGTGACTTCGGCATGCTCGCGCTTGGCGATGCCGTCGATATTCGCACGGAAAAAACCGTCGAACCGATCCGCCACAGCCGCACGCAGCGGCGTGCCGCTTTGCTGGTGAATGTCGTTGGTGGGCGTGACATGGAAGGCTTCGTCAATGAGGCCACGGCACGCATCAAAAAGGAGGTGAAGTTTCCCGAAGGCTACAGCTTCGAGTTCGGCGGCACCTTTGAAAACCTGCAGGAGGCACGGGCACGTCTGGCCATCGTGGTGCCCACGGCGCTCATCATGATTCTGATGCTCATCTTCTTCGCCTTTGGCAGCATCCGGCAGACCTTGCTGGTCGCCACGGGCATCCCGCTCGCGTTGACCGGCGGCATCATCGCGCTCGGAATGCGTGGCATGCCTTTCAGCATCACCGCTGCCGTCGGTTTCATCGCCTTAAGCGGCGTGGCAGTGCTCAACGGTCTCGTCCTGGTGAACTACTTCAATGAACTGCGGGAGGAAGGCATGAGCGTGCGTGACGCGGTGCTCAATGGCGTCGCCACCCGGTTGCGACCGGTCATGATGACCGCCCTCGTGGCCGCACTCGGTTTCGTGCCCATGGCTCTGGCCCATGGGGCGGGAGCGGAGGTGCAGCGTCCGCTCGCCACCGTCGTCATCGGCGGCATCATCAGCTCCACGCTGCTCACACTCCTGCTGCTGCCGATGCTCTACGATTGGATCGAGCGTCAGGCCAAAGGGGCGGTAGGAAAAGCGCAAGCTTGAGGGTTCCGTGTGAACACCTCACAGCGCACTGCAAATGCGCCAGCAAAGTGGTCCGCTCAGTCCCCTGAGCGGCGCTCCGCAATCTCCCGCCCCTCAGCATGAACTGGGAGACGTTGACATTGCGGCAGCCCTGAATCAAGGTACATCATACCAGCGCCGCAATCGGTACGCCGCGTTTAGCTCCGGTGCCGCCATAGATGTTGAAACTGCCGCCATTACCAGCGGAGATGGTTTCCTGCGGCGGGACGCCCAGCAGCGCGCCAATGGTGGCGTGGAAGTCGAGGACTGTGACCGGATTTTCGATCACATGGGTGCCGGTTTCGTCGGTCTTGCCATAAGCCTGGCCGCCTTTGACGCCGCCACCAGCGATGAACGAGGAAAATGCGATGGGGTGGTGCCCGCGTCCGGTGCCGTCGATCTTGGGGCCGCGGCCAAACTCGGTGGTGAGCACCACCAGTGTGCTTTCCAGCAGTCCCAGTGTCTCCAGATCTTCCAGCAGGGCGGCAACTGCGTTGTCCACACGGCTGGCGAGGAATTCGACCTGCAAAAAGTTGTCCTGATGGGTGTCCCAGCCACCGAGTTCGATCTCGACGAACTTGGTGCCACGCTCGACCAGCCTGCGTGCCAGCAGCACACCCTGGCCGAAGTAATCGTTGCCGTAGTTTTCCAGCACCCGGCTCTTCTCCTTCGTGAGATCGAAGGCATCGAGGTCTTTGCTGGTCATGAGTTTGATGGCATCGGCATACACATCAGCATGAGCTTTGACATCCGCCATGGGGTAGCGCGCCATGAAGTCACCGTTGAGTTTTTCAGCAAGCCCGCTGCGCTTGCGCAGATTGGTCATGGAGTCGCCATTTTGCAGATGGGTGTGTTCCAGGCCTTGGCTAGGATCCAGCACCGGCACCGGGGCATAGCGTGCATCGAGGAATCCGCTGCTAGGATGCCCAGCAAGTCCGGCGAGGCGGATGTATGGAGGCAGAGTGGAATGTCCCTGCGTGACCTGCCGAGCGACCCAGGAACCGAGTGCCGGATGGCGCACGGAGGCGGACATCTCGTACCCTGTGAGCACTTTATAAACGCCCGGTTCATGGGCACCCTGGGTGTGATGCAGGGAGCGGACCACGGCGATTTTTTTCCCATGTTCCGCCAGATTGGGAAAGTAGCCGGAGATTTGCAGATCAGGCGACTTGGTCTTGATGGTGCGCACCGGGCCTTGATGGCCGGCGGGCGCATCGGGCTTGGTGTCGAAGGTGTCGATGTGGCTCATGCCGCCGCGCATGTTGAGATAAATGACGCGGCTGGCGAACTTCGGCGGACTCGTTTCCAAAGCGCGTGCGAGACCCAGTGGCGGCACCAAACTGACGCCCAGGCAGGTGCGAGCCATGCGGGTGATAAATTCACGACGGGCGATGTCATCAAGCTGGTTCAATGAGTTTTTCATAAGAGTCGGGGTTATTTTTGGAACATGAATTCGGCCGTGGAGAGCAGGGTGCGGGCAAGGGCCTTCGCATTGCGCGCGTCCCCCAGTGTTTCCTTGCAGGCGTCGAGTTCCGCCTGCGTCGGCTCGCGTGTCAGCACGGCCATGAAGGCACCGCGTGCGACTTCTTTCACATTGTTAAGTCCCCGCAGGCTGTCGGACAGCGGACTACCAGAACGTGCTACATGGTCGAAGAAATCGCTGTTCAGCATGAGCAGTGCTTGCGGCACGGTGGAGGAACTCCACCCATCGCCGATGAACTCGCGGTTGCCCTGGCCGAACATGCGCAGGAAGTGGCCATCAGGCGTGGGCTGCGGCAGTTCCGAGGCGCGCTCCAGACCACCCCCGGCAAACTCGCGTGCCATTTCTTTACGCAGGCGTACACGGCGCTCCTCCAGCTTCATGGCGCGTTCTTCCTTGCTCGCGATTTTGCGTGCCACGGCAGTGACTTCACTGGCCTTCTTGGCAGTCACGGCGGCTTCGAGTTCAGCGACACCGGGTGGATCAAAATTCAGCTTTTGATCGAGATCCTTCACGGCCAGCGCCATCATGGAGTCCCACACCTGCTCAGCCGTCAATCGGCGCAGCACCGGACCAGGGAAGCGATATGCTGCGGTGACATCCTGCGGTGGCAGCCCGGCTTCGCGCTGATAGGCCCTGGTGAGGCAGAAGATGCGCAGGATCTGGCGCACATCGTACTTCGAGTCACGCACCACGTTGACGAGATACTGGGCCAGATCCGGGTTGGCACAGTCGGCGATTTCGCGCACCTGATCGACCCGGCCTGCAAAGGGCAGTCCGAACAGCTTGGTCCACAGCCGGTTGGCCAGAGTGAGAGCAAAGCGCGTGTTGTTGGGAGCGGTGACCCATGCGGCAAGAGCTTCTGCAGGCCGCGCACCTGTCGGCGGAGAGTCGCCGTAGAGGACGGCAGCGGGGAGCAGTTCGCCGGGTTTGCCATCGGGGTATTGGTAATCGTCCGGCAGCTTGGCTTGATGCCCTTCGCCATTGACCACGCCTGCGCCGCCAGCAGCGCGTTGCAGCGCCAGCAGGGCATCGCGGATGCGCTGGTTTTTTTGCTGCCGCTCGTAGTCCATCTGGCCCTTTGCCTTCGACATGCGGTTGTAGCGTTCGGCGGCTTCGCGGATGGCCTTGCCAGAGACTTCGCCGACGGCGTCATCTTTCGATGCGGTGGTGATGCCGGAAGTCCAGGCAAGGAATTGATGGTAGTCTTTCCGCGTCCAGCGGCTGTAAGGATGGTCGTGGCACTGCGCGCAGGAAATCTGGGTGCCAAGAAACAGGGTGGCCGTGCTCTCGATGTTCGCGGCGCGGTTTTCGCCATCGCGCAGGTAATAGCCTGCCGCCGGTGCGCGCCAGCCGTAGCCTTCGGGGCTGAGCAGTTCGCGCGCCCATTCGTCGAAGGGGGTGTTGTTGCGCACGCTCTGCTTGATCCAGGCGAGGTAGAAATCTCCCTGCACACCTTCGGCCAGGTCGTCTTTGGCGCGCAGCAGATCGCACCAGTAGTTGAACATGTGGCTGACGTGGCCGTTGGAGGCCAGCAGTGCATCGATCAAGCGTCCGCGTTTGTCGGCACCCTTGACGGCGGTAAAGCGCTTGGTCTCCTCGCTGGTGGGAATACGGCCGACGAGGTCAAGATACACACGGCGTAGCCAGACGAATTCATTGGCGAGCGGACGCGGCTCTTCCGCATGCTTGCCCAAGTCCTGCTCGATGAGCTGATCAATGCGTGCAGCCACGGCCTGAAGTTTGGTCACATCCACGGCCTCGTTCAGCGTGGAGATCGAAACTTCCTTTGCCTGCATCGAAGTCCACGAGCCGAAATTGGCACCTTCCTCGACCCAGCGCCGTATCAGCGCGATTTCCTCGGCGCTCAGCGGCTTGCCATCGTTGGGCGGGGGCATGAGGTCATCGTCGCCGGGTGTGAGCGAAATGGATTTTACCAGCGCGCTCTTGGCGGCCTTGTGCGGCAGGACGAGATTGTCGGTCTGGCTTTTCTCGCGAATCGCTTCGAGATCATCCAGACGGATGCCGCCTTTCGGCTTCTTCAGTTTGCTGCTGTGGCACTCAAAGCAGGAGCGCTCCAGAATCGGCAGGACATGCTTTTCGAAATCGATCTTGGTGTCAGGGCCGGGAGTTTCCGGCGGCATGTCGCGCTTGGGTAAGGAAGCCAGATTCACCGGCGGAAGCGTGGCGCTCGCCATCTTTGCTGGCACGGGTGCCACGACGGTGCCCATGCTGACGGCGGGTGGCTCCTCAAGAGGGGGCAGGGGAGTTGGCGCGGGTTCTACTTTGGTTTTCACGGCTACCATGCTCGGAGCTGGTGGAGGGGGCACGTCCGGCGTTGGCGGCGCTGCAGGTGTGGGTGGTAGCGGTGCCGGTTCCGGAGTCACTGCCAGTTGTGGTGCGGGTGGCTGCGCGATGATGTGGCCGTGCAGGATGACGTGCTTGCCGGTGCGCTGGGCCACGGTGGGGCCAAGATCAAGCCGCAGAAATATATCCGGCCAGGCAAGCGTGCCACCGAGCAGACCGATGAGGATCGCTGCGGCAGCCGTGGTCCAGTGCGGCAGGCTGGTGATCCAGCGGCGCTGACGGCGGCGGCCAATCGTTGCCGCCTCGATGCCGCGCATGAGATCATCCACGGACGATGTTTTTACGCTGGCTTCAATGGCATCGCTGAGTGCTGCGGAAGTGTCATGTTTGTCCAGTGCGACGCGGAGCAGCGCGTCCATGCCGAGATGCTGCTCCAGCTCCTTGAGCGTGGTGTGGTCGCGCATCAGCTCCTGCCATTCATGATCAGAGAGAGTTCCGTCCAAGGCTTTGTCGATGGCTTCGTCAGAGTTCATGCGGGTTTTTGCTCCAGTTGAAATTCGATGCACTTGCGGAGTTGCTGGCGCACGCGCATCAGCACCGTGCGTACCGCCAGTGTGCTGCGGCCCGTGCGCTGGGCGATTTCTTCGCAACTGAGCTGCGCCTCATAGCGCAGATCCAGGATAGTGCGTTGATGGTGCCGCAGCTTTTCCAGGCAGGAGGCGAGGTGGTCGGACTCATCGCTCACGGGTTTGTCGGAAGTCTCCAGCGCCATTTCCCAGCGCACCTGCTCGGAGTAGCGCTCGTGTTTGGTGGATTCACGCGCATACGCCTTGAGGCGGTCGCGCAGCAGATTGTGGGCGATGGTGCGCAGCCACGGCTGCATGGAGCCGGTGGAGAAATCGCGCATGTTTTGATACGCAAAGACGAAGGCGTCATGCGCCACTTCGTCGATCAAATCGGGCGCTGGGGCGCGAAGGGCCAAAAAGCCGCGCAGCGGCTGCAAATGCCGCTGCATGAGCAGGCGAAAGGCCGCATCGTCACCAGATTCGACCTGTCTGGCGAGGTCGGCATCTGGTGGGGAGTTGGAGGGCGTGGAAGGATCCATACACCACTGATATGGACGCTCGACGACAAACTGTGGCAGAAAAATGTGGCTTCTTCTGCGGCAGCCTCTCAACGGTAGCCCGGCGGCGGCGGCGGAAGGCCTGCCGGCATGGAATTGATGCCAGCGCCTGCGGGGGGGATCGAGGTGGGCTTGCGGTAAGTGGCGGCGGGAGGCGCGTGGTAGGTCTTAGCTACCGGTTTCTTGTACGCAGGCGGGGTGTTGTAATGGGTCTGAGGCGGGGCCGCGTAGCTGGCATGCTGCGGAGTGCTGTGACGGGCTGGAGGTGGGGCCGCGTATGCGGCCTGCGGTGCAGGGCCACTGACTAGAGTTTTGGCCGTCACCGTGACATCGCCCAATTGATGGTAAGGAAGCTGGATGTACTCGGCTGCCGTACGCGAGAGATTGATGACGCGATTTGGATAGTAAGGAAAGCGGTCATTCACCGTCACATTGACGGTGCCGAAGGGCAGGGTGTTGTGCGCAGCGGTCCAGCCCTGAGGCTGATAAATCGCCCCGGAGGTGGTGTAATGGCCCGCGTATTGATCCGCGATGTAGGAGGCGTAGCCACGCATCTCATAGGCAGGCTTGGCGCAACTGGCCAGCAGTGCGGGCAGCGCGATGGCAAGGAATCGAAGAAGCGCGGAGTAGTTCATGATCTGCGGCGCTGAGCATAACAGGATTGGCACGCGGCACAATCTTGCTCATCATCGGCATGTGAAAAGAAAACGAATCGTGCTGGGGGCCGTGCTGCTGCTGGTGCCGCCGCTGGCCGGTTGGCTGGCAGCGGAGCAACTGGCGCATCCGCCACGCAGACCATTGCAGGATTATCACCGGGAGTTCTTGGCTGATCCGGCGGCCCACGGCGTGGTGTTGAAACCCTTTGATGGTGCGGCTGGCACGCCCGTGCTGGTGTGTGAACCTGTTCCAGGTGGCGTGCTGGGAAAACGCGGGCAGGTGATCCGCGATCAGTTGACGCACAAAGGACTCACCCTGCCAGAGCCTGGCCGTGTCTTGGGCAATCTGGTTCTCGTGCATGGCCGCCGTGGCCGAAAAGAGGACTACCTGCTCATCGCCGAACGTTTCTGTGCCGTGGGCTTTCGCTGCATCCTGCTCGACCTGCCTGCGCATGGCGATCATCCCGGGACCACTGCTTGTTTTGGTGTGAAGGAGGGCCACCTGCCAGCGCAGGTGCTGAGTGAGGCGGCAGCGAAGTTTGGGTTCAATCCTCAACCCGTGGGAATTTTTGGGATTTCGATGGGTGGTGCGGTGAGCATTCGCGCCGCAATGCAGAAGGATGCGCCGTGGCGCGCCGCAGTGCTGGTTTCGACCTTTGATACGATGGACGAGGTGGTGCGCTACCAGGCATCGAGTTGGGCCGGGGGCTGGCTGGGTTCAGTCTGGAGCCACATTACGGGTTGGTTTTATCAACGGCAGACACAGGTGGAAATCCGCGCGGCGAACTCCATTGCACTGGTTCCTGGTTTAAAATGCCCGGTGCTGGTCGCGCATGGGACTTCGGATCATGTGATTCCCATCGAGTGATGACGTGAGCGACCAATAGACATCCGGTTTGACCAGTGCCGCATGGCTCGGTCCCTCCCAAAGTCGGGCGGTTTGGCAAAGCGCGTCTCCGCATGGGAACGCACCGCGCGCCAAACACCCCCAGCCTACAAAGCCTCGCTGCGCCAGCCGTAGGATGGGTGTGGCGACAGCCCTGGTCTTTATACACTTTTTTCGCACGGAATTGTTGTTTTGGATTTCGGAAGGCTGCTTGGGTCGAAAACCGCGCGGCGACATTTGTTTTGTCGCAATGGAGGTGTCAAGCCTCGCGG
>CAINGK010000026.1 GCA_903848465.1 uncultured Verrucomicrobiota bacterium | reverse complement strand
GGCCTTCACCGCACAGTTCAGCTTTGAGCAGTTCCCATTCTTCATCACTCAGGTCGGTCGGATAGTCGCGTGCCATCCTCCCACTTTACAGATTTTCTAACTCTTGCCACATTTGCCGGACAGGCTCTAAGAGAGTGCGAGGGTGGGATTTGGGGGGCCGTGTCACGAAGTAAGCTTTCCAGATTCCGGCTAAAGCCGGTACTACAATACTTGCGCTGGATGGTTTTGGGCCTGGGGTGATGCGGGGCTTCCGGAACGGGCTGCTGCGAAGCGAACCCCGAACAAGGTGCTTGGATGAGCTGAGAGAGTGCGAGGGTGGGATTTGGGGGGGCGTGTCACGAAGTGGGCTTTCCAGATTCCGGCTAAAGCCGGTACTGCAATACTTGCGCTGGCTGGTTTTAGGCCTGGGGTGATGCGGGGCTTCCGGAACGGGCTGCTGCGAAGCCGCGAAGCGAACCCTGAACAAGGTGCTCGGATGAGCTGAGAGAGTGTGAGGGTGGGATTTGGGAGGCCGTGTCACGAAGTAAGCTTTCCAGATTCCGGCTAAAGCCGGTACTACAATACTTGCGCTGGATGGTTTAGGGCTGGGGCGATGCGGGGCTTCCGGAGCGGGCTGCTGCGAAGCCGCGAAGCGAACCCCGAACAACGTACTCGGATGAGCCGAAAGGGTGCGGGGGGAGGGGAGATTCTCTACACAGCTTCCCCCACGCCTAATCACGGCAAACGAAAAAACCCCGCCGAGGGTGAAGCCCGGCGGGGTTGGAAAGAATTTAGAGGGGGAAAGGGATCAGCTTTCGCCAGCGACCTTGCTGATCACCTGACGGCCACGGTAGTAGCCGCAGCTTGGGCAGGCGACATGGCCGGGGACGGTGGTGCCGCATTCTGGGCAGCTCTTGAGTGTGGGTGCCTTCCAGCGGTTTGCGCCTTGACGCATGCGTTGGCGGCTCTTGGATTGTCTGCGCTTCGGATTGGCCATGAGAGTATCGAGGTGGGGTCTGTTCTTCTAGTTTAACTTGTTCAAAGCCTCCCATACACCCGGACCCGCAGTTTGAGATTCGTCGGGCGCTGTTTCCAGCACCGGTTCAAATCTGCCTTCGGCGGGACACTGACGAGGCTGGACATTGCCAGCTTCACAGCGTGGGTAGCTCGGAAGGGTGAGCAGAATATCTTCCCTGATGGTATCCGTCAAGTTGATCGTGTCATCCTTTGCAATCTCGAGCTCGGAAGCGTAATGTTCCAGTTCCACGCGGTAGTCGAAGCGTTCCAGGCAGGCTCCGCATTCCAGGCTGAAGTTGGCCTCCAAACGGCCGGTGACGAGGAGATCGCTGCCGTCGCGCTCAATGTGAAGGTCGTATTGCAGGGGGGAAGTGGCCTGGATGGGGTCCTTGGGGTCGAGGGCGAAGAAGGCCGGGAGTTCCTGTCCGGCGAGGTCTTTGCCGCATTCTGGCAGGGAGCGCAGGTCGATGAAAAAGGGGCGGTGCATGGGGGGAGGGGGGGATGTCAGGCCGGTTGGAGCTTGTTTTGGAGGGCGGTGACGACGTTGGGCGGGACGAACTGCTCGATGTGGCCGCCGAGGCGGCAGATTTCTTTCACGAGCCGACTGCTGATGTAGGTGTACTCTTCGCGGGGCATGAGAAACAGTGTTTCGAGGTTGGGCTCTAACTTACGATTCATGAGGGCAAGCTGGAACTCGAATTCGAAGTCGGACACCGCGCGCAGGCCGCGGACGAGGGCGCAGGCCTGGTGTTTGCGGGCGAAATTGACCAGCAGGCCGTCGAAGGGCATGACCTCGATGCCGGGAATCTCAGCGGCGGCGTTGCGGATGAGTTCGACGCGTTCTTCGACGGTGAAGAGGCTCTGTTTGGCGTTGTCGCGGGCGACGGCGATGATGAGATTGTCGAAAATGCCCGCAGCGCGCTGCAAGACATCGAGATGGCCGTTGGTGATGGGGTCAAAGCTGCCCGGATAGATCGCGCGTCGCATGGGAGGGTAAGGGCCGGAGTGTAGTGGCTAGGGGGCGGCGTGAAAAGGAATATTGCTTGGGGAAGAAGGCGGCGAGGAATGACGAATCAATGTCGTTAAGTTAAGCAAAATAGACCGCGAAGGTGCATTTTTCACAACGCGAATGAGCACGAATAGCCGCGAATTTTCATGTAATCCAGAGTTCAGAATTCCTCTGCATTCGCGGTCATTCGCGTTTGAAATCTTAACTTAACGACATGGACTCTTCATTCCGTTTTCTCCATCAGCACCTGCGCCATGGCCAGCTCACGGGTGTGCGTGAGGCTGACGAGGCAGGTGGCGTCTCCGGCGTGCTGTTTGGCAGCGCCATGCAGAAGGATGGAGGGTTTGCCATTGTCTGCGCGCAGGACTTCGATGTCGGTCCAGTTGACGCCCTCCGCCCAGATGCCGGTGCCGAGGGCTTTGGCCACGGCTTCTTTGGCGGCAAAACGTGCGGCGTAGTTCATTGCGGGCTCGGCGCAGGCGTCGCAGTAGGCGATCTCGCCGGCGGTGAAGGTGCGTTCTTTGAAGCGCTGACCATGCCGCTCTAGCATCTCGCGGATGCGGGACACTTCCACGAGATCAATGCCGATGCCGGTGGCTTTCATGTGGGGTTAATTGCGGTAGGTCGCCATGACGGCGAGCATCTCGCGCACTGCGCCATGTAGGCCGATGAAGATGGCGCGGGAAACGAGGTGGTGGCCGATGTTCAACTCCGCCAGATGCGGCACGGGCCAGAGGGCGGGGAGGTTTTTGGTGGTGAGGCCGTGCCCGGCATTGATCTGGAGGCCGAGGGCGTGGCCCAGCTCCGCAGCGGCACAGAGGCGCTCTACCTCGGCGTCACGTTCCGCGCCGTCATGATTGGCAAAGGTGCCCGTGTGCAGCTCGATCATGGCTGCGCCGATCTCTGCACTGGCGCGCACTTGATCGAGATCGGGATCGATGAACATGCTGACGCGGGTGCCGTTGTCGCTGAGGGTTTTCACGGTGCGGCGCAGGGCATCGCGCTGGCCGGCGACATCGAGGCCGCCTTCCGTGGTGACCTCTTCGCGGTTTTCCGGCACCATGCAGACAAAGTCGGGGCGCACTTGCAGGGCGATGTCCAGAATCTCCTGGGTGTTGCCCATTTCCAGATTGAGCTTGGTGCCGAGGTGCTGGCGGAGTAAAAACACATCTGCGTCCTGGATATGGCGGCGGTCGGCCCGCAGATGCACGGTGATCGAATCTGCCCCTGCTGCCTCTGCCGCCAGGGCGGCGGCCAGGACCGAGGGCTCCGCATTGGGGGAGTCTGGCATGGCACGGTAGCGCGCCTGACGCAAGGTCACGACATGGTCAATATTGACTCCGAGGAGCAGGTTGGTTTGGGGCATGTGCGCTATGTAGCGCAGGCATTCCAGCCCGCAAGCACAGGGTCCAAGTGCCTTTTTCACAAATTTGACGAAAAAATGTAACGGCAGACCCAAGAAATTGAAGTACTAAATCGCTGCATCAAGCAACAGTGCGTGAGCAATCCCCCTGCAATACTCCTATGAAATCTTTATTCTATACGATCATCATCCTTGGTGGTGCCTTCCTTGCCTATGACTACTTTGGGGCACCGCCCGGCAAGAAGCTTGTTTTCAAAAGCCTCAACCCACCGGTGCAGCACAAAGCCGCCTCTGCAACGCCGGTGGAGGGAGAAAAACCTGTGGTACAGGAAATGGCACCTGCCCCGGTAAGAGCGGTGGTGGAGCCGTCAAAACCGGTGACACCCGCTCCTGCGCCGAAGCCTGCTGCAACGGCTTCCTCTGCGCCAAAGTTTGCGCCAATCGAAGACCTGACGGGCAACTGGTTGAAGATTCCGGTGTCCGCCTTTCCAAGAGAGGTCAAGCTGGTGAAGGACGCGGAGTTCAAGATGAGTGTGGGCATGAGCAAGATTGCCGCTGGTGGCAAGGCTATTGCGCTGTCAGCAGCCAATGGCGTGCTCACTCTCGCGCCGACTGCTACTTCACCTGCGCGTGCGCAGCAGCCCATTGATGGCACCGACTTGAAGGCGCAGCTCAACGCAAGCTACGAGAAGTGGAAGCTCGTGCGCGGGGAAGAACTCAAGGCCATCGCGGCAAAGAAGGCCGCGCAGGCTCCAGCGGTCGAGGCCGGACCCTCCAGCAGTGAGGTGGGTGCTGAGGGGAAGCCGCTGCGCGATGCCACGAGCGCCTATCCGCTGCTCGTTGCCAGCATGAAGAGCGGGCAGATCACTGAGATCAAGCCGGAGAACATCACCAACTGGCAGGACGCGCAGCCTACCGTGATTCAAGGCAAGCCAGGCTGGGCCATCAAAGTGGGCTGCAATGTGAAGACTGTGTTTGGCATGCAACCGACTGAAGCGCAGGCCTTGGTGCTCAACGGCAAAGTCACCGGCTGGTACTACACCGGCTCGGGTGAGGAAGTGCCGTGATGAAATTTTGCATCTCTGCAAGTTTCCATTTGCCAGTGGGAGGGAAGCGTTTATTATCGCGACCCCAAACGGCAAAGGAGCGGTAGTTCAGTTGGTTAGAACGCCAGCCTGTCACGTTGGAGGTCGCGGGTTCGAGTCCCGTCCGCTCCGCCAGTTGGGTTGGTTTTTGGGACGCCTTGCATACAGCAGGCGTCCTTTTTTCTGTTACCCTGTTAGGCACGGAGGCGTGGCCATTAAGCCAATGAATGGCGCAGGTGAGCAGACCTCAAATCTGCCATCCTTGGGCAGATTTTTGTATTGAAGGGGCAGGGGGGGGCTAGCTTCTGCGCGGCATCCCGCGGATTGAAAGCGGCGCTTACTTTTTTTCCATCACACTCTCATAGCAGCGCTGCTCCTCTGGCAGCATGCTGGCTTTGGGACTGATGGCTTTGATCACTCCCACGGCTTCGTCATGAAACCCGCTGCTGTTGGCGATGGCGGCAAATACGGCACGTTGACCTTCGTTGAGCAGATTGAGATCAATGTATTGAAGGTTTTCGACTGCCTGGTGATTGTCCCGCAGACGCCAGCGCGCCAGCGCGACGGTGAGTTTGCGCAGATTGTCCTTGGGTTGCATTTTTAGCAGGGTGGAGGCGTTGCGCAGAGAGAGTTCGATGTTGCGACCCGCCAGCAGACTGACATAGAGCTGAGTCTCGGCAAAGTTCGAATCATCTGGCCAGCGTGCCGCCGCTTCTTGAGACGCCTGGATCAGGGCTTCGGTATCACGGTTGGCTCGGCAGGCTTTGATCAAGCCGGTGTAGGCTTCGCGCTCAATAACGGGCGAGACCGCAGCCCGCTGTGCCGCTTTGATGGCAAGATGGTACGCATCCTCGGCGATGTCATAATGACCGCGGTCTTCACCATACTTGGCGATCTGTAACAGCATCTGGTAACGTCCGTTGAACTGGGCTGCATCCTTGGCGGCGATCAGTTTGGAACGCAGTTCTTCGGAGGGTTTATGCAAAATGTAGGCCAGATGCGCGCGGAACATCGCCATCATGGCAGGGTCCAGTACATCCGCCACTTTGGGGTCTTCGATCAGGCGTTCCAGATCATCGAAACGCTGCAGCATGGTCAGCGCATTGAGGTAGTTTTCCAGCAGGCCTTTATGAGCTTTGGCATCTTCCTCTGGCAGCACGGTAAGTACTTGGCGGAACTCCCCCTCTTCAACCAGCCAGCGGATGAACGGCAGCAATTGATCGCGCTTTTTGTCGCGATACTTTGCCGTGGCGTCCATCACGATCTCTTTTTTGCGTTCTGGCGACTGCTGCACTTCACGCTTCAGCGCAGTCACGTAATGGCGATCATCGCCCTTGGGGTGGGTCTTGAGGCGCTCGATTAACCGGGTGGTGTCGGCAGGCGTCAAAGTAGGCAGGCTATTGATGTTCTCTAAGGCTAGCAGACCGAGCAAATCGTCCTGATCGGCCAATTTCCACAGGGTCTCCAGGCCTAGCCCCGTTTCGGTTGGATTGCCGGAGGCCATCTGCACTTTGGCGAACCGCAGCATGCCCTCTCGGTCATCTGGGTGTTTCGTGGTGTAATTACGCAGCACGTTGAGCAGCGGTTTGTACTGCTCGCGCTTCTCCCAGACTTCTTCGGCCAGTTTCATCAGCGCCTCACTGGGCTGCTCCACCCGCATCAGTTTTTCCAGCGCCACTGAGGCCTCCTTGGGCTTTCCCAAATTCATGAGGCAGCGCACGTGCAGTTGCTCGTCGGCAGGTGTGAGGACGTCGAGTGTCTTCAGCTTGTTATAAAAATACAGCGCCGTGTCACGCTTCATCAGCGTGAAGTATTCAAAGTTGAGCCGGATGGCATCCTCGCTCTCAGGGGCTATCGTGTAGGCCTCCTGGGCTTTGATGACGGCATTTCTTACCTGACCGTTCTCCGCCATGTTCCGTGCCTCTTTGACCATGCTCTCTGCCCGCATGTTCTTGTAGGAGTTCCGCAACGGCCGCGCATAGACCACACCCAGGATCAGCAGCGAGGTGCAGAGGCTGACGATCACAAAGGCGGCGATCCAGCGCGCCAAGGGCGACTGCCGGTCACGATGCGCCACCGTCGGCGGCACCAGCCATTCCCAGGTGGCGATGAAAGGACGCCACAAGATGAAGGGTTTCTGAGAGAGATCCTTGGTGGGATCAATGTTTTGGTTCCAAAGCATGAAAAATTTGTGACAGGGGCATGGAGTGTAGGTGTACAGATTCCGCCGTCACGTTGAAAATTAAACTGTCACTTGATTGTCAGTTTCGGCCCCCACCACAGAACGTCACCGTGTGAAAATTCAGTTGAAAAGCCTGCCGGACCTCCTAAAACACCCGTCCGCGATTGAACGTCCGGTAGGTGCGAACAACCAAAGCCGCGCCGCCGTGGTGTTTAATGCTCCAACCAACCGCTCCCCACGACGTTATGATCCAAGTTAAGAATCTCATCAAGACGTTCGGCACCAAAGTGGCTGTCGATGATGTCTCCTTCTCCGTGGAAAAAGGCGAAGTCCTTGGCTTCCTCGGGCCCAACGGTGCTGGAAAATCCACCACCATGCGCATGGTCACTGGTTACTTCCAACCCACCAGTGGCAGTGTTCAACTGTGCGGCATTGATATGCTGGAAGAACCCGAATTGGCCAAGCAGCGCCTCGGTTATCTGCCGGAAAATGCTCCGCTGTATTCCGACATGACCGTCGCCAGCTTCCTCGGCTTCTGTGCCGAACTGCGCGGCATCCGTGGCGCGGCGCGTACCCAGGCCATCGACCGCGTGCTCGATCTCTGTTTCCTCGACAGCGTGCGCAACCAGAGCGTGGACACCCTTTCCAAAGGCTACCGCCACCGTACCTGCTTCGCGCAAAGCATCATTCATGATCCCGAGGTGCTCATTCTCGATGAACCGACGGACGGCTTGGACCCGAATCAGAAGCACGAGGTGCGCAGCATGATCAAGCGCATGGGCCAGAACAAAGCCATCATCTTTTCCACCCACATCCTGGAAGAGGTGGAGGCCGCCTGCTCCCGCGCCATTATCATCGACCGCGGCAAGGTCGTGGCTGACGGTACGCCTGAAAGCCTCAAGAAACTGGTGCCCGGTGCCAGCTCGCTCGACGAGGTCTTCCGCAGCATCACCAAGTCCGAAACGGCCCACAAAAAAGCCGCCTGAACCCCTGCCTGTCTCTTTTAAATTTTCTCTTTTCCAACCACCACATGAGCAACCGAGATCTCCAAAACACCCTGGCCGTCTTCAAACGGGAGTTCCTGGCCTACTTCAACTCTCCCGTCTTTTACGTCATCGTCGTCATCTTCCTGCTGGCGGCGAATGGCTTCACCTTCTTCTTCTCCCGCATTCTGGACTTTGATGACGTGTCTCTCGCCACGCGCTTCTTTGTCTGGCATCCGTGGATCTACACCGTGCTGGCCCCAGCCGTGGGCATGCGCCTGTGGTCGGAGGAGCATCGTCTCGGGACGATCGAGTTGCTCATGACCATGCCAGTCTCTCCCTGGCAGGCCATCTGTGGCAAGTTCCTTGCCGCCGCTGGCGTCTGGTTCATCGCCCTGGCGCTGACCATCCCCATCGTCTTCACCATGTCTTATCTGGGAGATCCCGACAGCGGTCCCATCATCAGCGGTTACGTGGCTAGCTATTTGTACGCTATGGCCTGCTTGGCCCTGACTTCTGCTGTCAGCGCCTTCACGCGCAGCCAGGTGGTGTGCTTCATCATCAGTGTTTCGTTTTGCCTCTTCATCGCCCTCATCGGTGACCCCAGCCTGACGCAAACCGTGGTCAGTGCTGTCCCAGTCGGCATGGAGTCCGTGGTGCGGTTCATCAACTACTTCAGCTTCATGGATCACTTCTTCGAGATGACCAAGGGCATCTTCGTACTGCGTGATGTTCTCTACTTCGTCTCAGTCATTGTTGTGGCGCTGCTGGTGACCGACGTCGGTCTCCGCTCCAAACGCGCTTGATTGCTCTGTCGATTTTACCTTTCTAATCCAACTTTTTTGTCATCATGAGTGCTTCCAACAAGACAGCCACTGCGGGCGTCACCGCCCTGTTGATCATTGCCGTCATTGTCGCCGTCAACTTCCTCGTCGGCGGCGTGGGCTTCGGTAATCTTCGCCTCGACCTCACGGAGGACGGTCTCTACACCCTCTCCACAGGAACCAAGAACATTCTTGGCCGCATCAACGCCGATGAGCCGGTGACCATCAAATTCTATGCCACGAACGACGATCGTGTGATGCCGAACCTACTCAAGCCGCACGCCCGCTCCATCGAGGATCTGCTGCTGGAGTATGAAAAGCAGAGCAACGGCAACGTGACGCTGGAGGTCATCCACCCGAACCCGGACAGCGATGACGAGCAAAAGGCCAAGGATGATGAAATCCGTGGCATGACCGTCAATCAAGAAGGGGACGCTATCTACCTCGGCCTCTCCGTCCAGTCCCTGGACCGCAAAGAAATCCTGCCCTTCCTCAACCCGGAAGATGCCACGGCTTTCGAGTACGACGTGTCCCGCGCTATCGCCAAGGTCATCAAGTCCAAAAAGACCATCATCGGCGTCATGAGTGCCATGCCCATTGCCGGCGTGCCCTCCATGCCATTCCAGCAGCAGCGTGGTCCAGAGGCCTGGGCGGTGGTGCAGCAGCTCAAGGCTGACTACGAAGTGCGCGACCTGCCCATGACCACTGCCAAGATCGACGCTGACATCACCGTGCTCCTCGTGGTGCATCCGGCGGACATCAGCAAAGCCGCCGAATTTGCCATCGACCAGTATCTTCTCGGCGGCGGCAATGTCATCGCCTTTGTGGACCCCCAGAGCCTGCTGGCTCAGGCCATGAGTACCCAGCCCAACCAGATGACCGGCCAGCCAGGCAACTTGATCCCCACCTCCTCGGAGTTGCCCACTTTGTTCAAATCCTGGGGCATCAGCTACCAGAAAGACATGGTCGTAGCAGATATGAACTTCCGCGGTATGCTCCAAAACCGCCCCATTCCCACCGCGCTGCAGTTGCCGCACAAGGCCATCAATCAAGAAGACCATGTGACGCACGGCCTCCAGTCCTTTACCCTGATGAATGCCGGTGCCTTTGGCATCGACCGCAAAGACGGGCTCAATGTGGTCACACTCGCCTCCAGCTCGGAAGCTTCCGAGATGATCGACACCGCTGCGGCTGAAAAGCTGCGCCGTGAGCCTCTGGTGAACTTCACCCTCAGCGGCAAGAAGCAAGTGCTCGGAGTCCACATCTCCGGCAAATTCAAAACCGCCTTTCCGGACGGCATTCCTGCCGCACCCGCTCCTGCCAAGGAATCTGGCGGTGCCGCCCAGGACGCCTCGGCACCTGCAGCCGGTGCTGCTGCACCAGCCGCAGCCAAAGCTCCCGAGAAGAAAAAGGACGATTCCCTCAAGGAGTCCAAAGACAGCGAGAGCAGCGTCATCCTCTTCTCGGACGCCGACATGCTCTATGACGCCTTCTGTCTGCGCCAGGGCGATCTCGGCGTCGGCCTCATCACCAATGGCGGCAATCTGCCCATGGTGCTCAACGCTGTGGAACTGCTCGCTGGCGGCGGGGATCTCGTGCAGGTGCGCAATCGCAAGGCTCCTGTCCGCCCCTTCACCAAGCTCAAAGAGATGCGTGAATCCGTGGAGGAAAAATACCGTCCACAACTCGTTAAGCTGGAAAAGGAACGCCAGGATCTGGCAGAAAAGCTCAGCAAGGCCCGTCCTCAGCTCGACCTCAAGAAAGGGGCTTTGATCATTGATCAAGGCACCATGAACAACATCAAGGAAATGGAGAAAAACTCGAAGACCATCGACAAGCAGGTGCGCGACATCCGCAAGGAGGTCAACAAGGAGGTCGAGTTTAGCAAGACCCTGATCAAGGGACTTAATGTCGTGATTGTTCCGCTTGTGGTCGGCCTACTGGGCCTACTCTTTGCCGTGCAGCGCCGTGTCCGTACCGCAGCGGCCTGATTCCAACCTGATACCCATTTACGCACCCTGTTCTTTGCCTCAACACCATGAAGAAGATCCTCATCCTTTTGGTCGCACTCGTCGCCATCCTTGGCATTGCCTACTTGAAGAGCAACGAGCGCAACTCGCGCCTGAACCGTTCCGTCACCAGCATCAAATCGCGGGAACTCCTGTTCCCTGACTTCGACATCAACGGCATCAAAAAAGTCAAAATTAAAGACGAGCAGTCGGAGGCCACGCTGGCCGTCCAGAATGATACCTGGGTCCTGGTAGAACGCAGCGGCTACCCGGTGGAGAAAGAAAAGCTCCAGACCGCCCTCATGAGCCTCAAATACGAAAAAGTCAAAGCGGGCCGCCGCATCGGTAAGGACTCCTGGGGCAAGGTGGGCGTGAACTCCCCTGGTGGCACCGCCACCACGGGTGCTGGCACGCTCGTTGAGATGTTCGACGACAAAGGTTCCCTCAAATACTCCCTCGTGCTGGGCGGGCAGGTGACCAGTTCGGGTGGATCAAACAATAATGACCAGATGAAGATGTTCGGCGGTCCTACGGGCAACCGTTTCGTCCGCATCGCTGGCGAGGACACCCTGTGGGAGATCGGTGAGCAGTTGCCTGATCTGGTGACCAAACCAGACGCATGGCTGGCCAAAGCCTTCATTGATGTGCAGAAGCTCAAGTCCGTCGAAGTCACCGCTGCCAAGCCCGAAGACGCGTGGAAAGCCACTCGCACCGAAGAAGCCGCTGACTTCACCCTCGACGGAGCCAAGCCCGGCGAAAAGATCGACGCAGGTAAGGTGACGCTCGCAACTCTGCTCGCCACTGCCACCTTCAATGACGTGCAAGGCAAGGATCAGGCCGCCAAGCTGATGAAAGATGCGGTGAAAGTGAAGCTCGTGACCTTCGAAGGTTTCACCTACAACCTCCAGGCCGTGAAGCAGGCAGGGCAGGGGGGCGGGGACAAGTACTTCCTCACCGTCAATGTCAGTGCCGATCTTCCCAAGGAACGCGCCCCGGTAAAAGATGAGAAGGCCGAAGACAAAAAGAAGAACGACGAAGCCTTCGCCGCAGACAAGAAAAGGCTGGAAGAAAAACTGGCCAACGAGAAGAAGTCCGAAGGTTGGGTCTATGAAGTCACTGAATACACCGTCAGCAGCCTCTTGAAAAAGCGGGCCGAAATCCTTGCCGCACCGCCTAAGGCAGACGCCCCTGCGGCTGCTGCTACTGGCCAGCCTGCGGGTGGGCTTCCCGACATCAAAAAAATGATTCCAGGGCTGGGTACCTCCGTCGTGACGCCCGCCCTCTCGGTGCCAACCTCTCCATTGCCCCCCACACCCAAAACAGAGCTCAAGCCAGCGCCTGCTCCAGATGCCAATCCGCTCCCGGGCGTCAAACCGGCAGCACCCACCCCCCCAACTGCCGAGCCTGCCAAACCTGCGGCGGCAGCCCCAGCCAAGCCTGTGGAAGTCACGACTCAACCCGTGGAAGTCACCGCCAAGCCCGTGGAACCGGCCAAGGCACCTGAGCCTGCCAAACCTGCGGCTGACTCCCCCAAGTGAGGTAAACTGGCAGCGCATCACAAACTTTCAAAAGTAACCTCTCTCAAAAGAAGTGGGTGCTGCGCTGCTGTTGATCGACCGCGACTAGGACGGCGGACCTTTTTGGGTGCCTGCGCCGTGACAGACCCGAAACTTCGGACCCGACGCAGCGGTTCCCTACCAGCCCTGAGGTGCCGCACCACGCAGAGGCCGGTAGGGATGCGCTGTGCGCGTCCCTAGAATCCTTCGTCCCAGCGCGGGCTGCTGACACAGCACACTCCCCCTTTCAGCCGCTCCGCCTCCGATTCGTGCAATACGACCATGCATTACCCATCTGAAAAGTAGCACCTCGGAAAATGGAAGTTTGTGATGCGCGGCAGTATAACTGTTCAAAAATCTCAAGCGGGGTGCCCGCGAGGCGCAGACTTTGAATCTTCCGCGCCAACAGGCATGCCGGGTCTTGTCGGCAGCGCGTCGTGGTGCAATGCGCTGCCAGTTTATACTGCCGCGCATCACAAACTTTCATTTTGAATGGGGGCACCTTGGCAGATTTGTGCGGCACGAAAGTCTCATGGCACCCTGGCTTCATTCCCGCCACGGAATCCAGGTTAAAACGCTGCATGGTGCATTGGACCGCAACGCGGTCCCGTCATGCAGCCCAAGGGTGCCGAGCCTTGGCGAGTGCTCCCTTGGGAATTGCGTCCCCAATCGTCCCCATCGTGTTCCCGGACCGCAACGCGGTCCCGTCACGGGCGCTGCGGTGGCGCAGGGACGTGCGGTGACGGAACCTCGTTGAGGTTCATGATCTTGCGGGGGGCGTGGGTGGCACGGTTCCCAGGAGAGCACTCGCCAAGGCTCGGCACTCCTGGGCTGCATGACGAAAGCCCGTTGGGCTTTGGGGACTACGCGCGCTGGGTGGCCCTTGAGCCAGATTTTGATGATTCTACCACGCAGTCCCAAACTTCATTTCGAGCGGGGGCCATTTTTGAAAGTTTGTGATGCGCGGCAGCCAAGGCTCGGCACTCCTGGGCTGCAAGACGAAAGCCCGTTGGGCTTTGGGGACTACGCGCGCTGGGCGGCCCTTGAGCCAGATTTTGATGATTCTGCCACGCAGTCCCTACCTTCATTTCGAGCGGGGGCCATTTTTGAAAGTTTGTGATGCGCGGCAGTATAGGCTGGTAGCCCAGGTCTAGCTCGGGCGCAGGAATCAGCTTGCCGGATCGAAGCCGTGGCACATAATGCACCTCACACGATGTACAGACTCGCACTGTGCATCTGCCTTGGGGCTATAGCTCAGTTGGTAGAGCGTCTCGTTCGCAATGAGAAGGTCAGGGGTTCGAATCCCCTTAGCTCCACGGGATTTCTAGCCGTGGTTTGCGCTTTCGGGTTGAGGGTGTGCGGAACTAGCCGCTCTGAAGAGCGGAAATGGATGACCTACTGACCCTGTGGGGACTGCCCGCGCCTACTTCTTGCGAGCGGCTTTGGGCTTCTCTTTGACTTCGGTTTCACGGCGCTGGTCTTCTTCCACCTGGCGGGAAACGGCGCGTTCCACGTAGTTGGCGAAGCTGCGGTCGTCCAAGGCGGCGTATTTTTTGGCAAGCTTGGCGATGCGTGGGTCGATGGTGATACTGGTATTGATTTTCATCTCCTGTCAGCGTGTGGTATTTGTGGTGCGATTGCAATAGATTTTTTTAGTGGCGGGCGGGTTTTTGGGGTGCTGGGGCAGGGGGTGGCGGCTGTTGGGCGGCCTGCCTCATGGTCTGATCGGCCCCCATCTGAGGGGCTCACTCCCCACTCGCTCTCCTGATAAACTCACGACTTTGACGGCGTAAACACTGCACCCCCTTTTTTGAAAAGTTACATGTTTCCCCCTCGAATGTACCGTGGTGACGTACGCGTCATGCTGCTGGTTGGCTGTGCCTTGACGTGGACGCTGTCTGCGGCGGATGTCCAACCGCCAGCCTCCGCTGCGGTAGCACCGGTGCCTGCGTCCAAGCCCGTCTCTAAAACTCCTCCTCAGACCGTCCCCCTCTCCGGCGACGCTGCGCTGGCGGTGCTGCGAGAAGCTACGAAAAAAACCTTCAACGACAAGGTCGCCCCCTTCGTGAAGACCTACTGCTACGAATGCCATGGGGACAAGCGCAGGAAGGGCGGTGTCTTCTTCCCTCCCGCCATGAAAAATCCTGGCGATGCGGCCTACCGCCGCCACTGGAAGACCGGCCTGGCGACGGTGAATGCGCATGACATGCCGCCCGATGACGCGGACAAGCAGCCCACCGATGCCGAGCGGCAGATGTTCATGGACTGGGTGGGCCAATTGAAATACCTCAGCCCCAAGGACCCCGGCGCGTTTGTGATCCGCCGACTCACCAAGACCGAGTATGGCAACACCTTGCACGATCTCCTGGGCGTGAGCGCGGAGGTGGTGAAGGAACTGCCGGATGAGGTGGCCGGTGAGGGCTACCTGAACACGCTTTCGCCACTGCAAATGGAGCAGTATTTGGGCATCGCTAATGAGGTGCTGAATCGCGCACTGTCAGCGCCGGGTACGGCACCCACGGCCGTGGAGCAGCGCTTGTTTGGCGCGGCACCGGCTGCGGATGTAAAAACGGCAGCGCGGAATGTGGCACGCAAGCTGGCGCGCAGTGCCTACCGCCGCCCCGCGATGGAGGCAGAGCTGGACGTGCTGATGCAGGTCTTCGATCTGGCGCAGCGCAACAAACTCGCCTATCCCGCAGCCTTGCGCCTCATGCTCAAGGCAGTTTTGGTGTCGCCGCAGTTCCTCTACATCACCCCCGCCATCGAAGCCGCACCTGGTAGCCAGATTGTCCCGTTAGACGACTGGATGCTCGCCTCCCGCCTCTCATACCTCCTCTGGGCTACTATGCCGGATGCAGAACTCTCGGCGCTGGCGGATGCGGGCACCCTTCACGAACCTGCCGTGCTCCAGGCGCAGGTGCGCCGTTTGCTGAAGGATGCACGCGCACGCGCTCTCTTCGACGGCTTTGGCGCGCAGTGGCTGGGCCTGGGAGATCTGGCAGACAAGACCTTTGATACCACGAAATTTCCGCAAATGACGCCTGCGCTACGCACCGCCATGTATGACGAGGCGCGGCTGTTTTTTTCCAGCATCGTGCGGGACAATAGCAGCGTGGTCAGCTTTGTGCAGAGCGACTACACCTTCCTGAATGGAGCGCTCGCGGCGATCTATGGCATGGAGCAGTCCGTCACGGGGCCGGAGATGCGCCGGGTGAAACTGACGGATGCCAATCGCGGCGGTATCCTGGGCATGCCGGGCATCTTGGCGATGACCTCGTTCCCAAACCGCACCAGCCCCGTCAAACGCGGCGTCTGGGTGCTGGAGCAGGTGCTGGGTCAGCACGTCCCGCCTGCTCCGCCCAATGTCCCCACCCTCGAAAAGCAGGACAAAAAGAAGATCGCCAATCTCACCCTACGGCAGCGCACGGAGCTGCACCGCACCAATGTGGTCTGCGCCAACTGCCACAAGATCCTCGATCCCATCGGCTTCGGGTTGGAGAACTTCGATGCCATCGGCCGCTGGCGTGCGCAGGATGACACCGGCGGTGCCATCGACGCTGGCGGCGAACTGCCCGGCGGCAAGCGTTTCACCACGCCCAAGGAACTCAAAGGCATCATCGCCACCCGTAAAGACGACCTTGCGCGTAATCTTACTGAGAAGTTGTTGGCTTACGCCCTGTGCCGCGAGTTGGAAGGCTACGACGAGATCGAAGTGGACCACCTCATCGCTGACCTCAAACCCGAGGGCTACCGCATGCAGAGCCTCATCGCTGCCGTGGTTTCAAGTTATCCATTCACCCATCGTCGCATTGTCGAATCCCTCACCACTGCCTCCAATGTCAAAAAGTAGCCTTCTCATTGATCGCCGCACCTGCCTGCGCGGGCTGGGTGCCACCCTTGCTCTCCCTTTGCTCGAAGTCATGGGCTGGGCTGAAGTTGCTAAGAAGGGCCGCGCTGCGGTGAAGCCGCCGGTGCGCTTGGGCTTCATGTATATGCCGCACGGGGTTATCATGGATCAGTTCTGGCCTGCCACGCCGGAGAGCTTTCTGACGGCTCCGCCGCCTGCGCTGGAGTCGCTGCGGGGAGTTTTAGACCAGTGCTTGATGATGAAGGGCATAGCGGGCATTCCCATCGCGCCGTTCAACGGGGCACCGCATGCGCTGGAGCTTTCCACCTGGCTCACGGCGCAACTGCCGGATGCGCGGCAGCGGAACCGCATCAACATTTCGATCTCAGCGGACCAGATCGCCGCGAATTATGTGGGCGCGCTGACCGCGCTGCCTTCGCTGGAACTGGCCACGATGCCGCAGACGCACAAGGAAAATCAAGAGGGGCTGAACGAGGGCTACTACTCGCACTGCAGCTTCCGCTCTGCCACGCAGGCAGTGCCGGCGGAGATCAATCCGCGCAGCGTCTTGAACCGCCTGTTCAATCAGGACACCGCAGGCACGGGTGGCAAGGCAGGTGGCACACCGCAGGCGAATGCGCTGGATCAGAGCATGTTGGATCTGGTGATCGGCGGTGCCAAAGACCTGCGCCGCAAGCTGCCGCAGGATGATCAGCACAAACTGGATGAGTACCTCGACAGCGTGCGTGCGGTGGAGCGCCGCATCGCCGCCATCGAGCACCGGCAGAAAGAGGCCGCGCTGGAAGCCGCAGGCGTGAGCTCCAGCAAGCGCAAGGCCAGCGACTCCCCACCCATCGAGATCAAGATCCCCGTGGGCGACAAGCGCAGCGAGTACATGCAGGTGATGTGTGACCTCAACGTCCTCGCTTTCCAGACCGACACCACGCGCGTGAGCACCTACATCGGCTCCACGCCCAACGGAGTTTCGTATCCCGAGCTCGGCTTCAAAGACGAGCACCACTCCCAGACGCACCACAACAATCAGCCGGATAAGGTGGGCAAAGTGGAGGCGATCACCGCATTCAACATTGCTCAGTTTGCCTACATGGTGAAGAAGATGCACAGCCTGCGTGAAGGCGATGGCACACTGCTGGACAATTGCATCATGATGTGGGGCTCCGGGCTGGAAGATGGCAACAAGCACAGTCGCGAGAACCTGCCCTTTATCATCGCAGGGAAAGGTGGCGGCAGCCTGCACACCGGACGCTTCCTGCCCAACCTCAAAGGCAACCAGGGCGACCTGCTGACCACGCTGCTCGCCTGCTCAGGCGTGCCGCTGGACCGGCCGATCGGCATCGCGACGAAGCAACTCACGGAGATGAAGGCGGGCGGGGTTTAGCGCTCCGTGTGCCCGATTCGCGGGGTAGGGGAGGGCAGCCTCGGTTCAAGGTGTCACCGCACTTTGTTCCTCCCACCGCGCCAGTAGCCACAGCACATCGGACAAGCGGTTGAGGAAGCGCATGAGTTCCGCATTGGGCACCTCATCGGCAGTGCCTTGCAGGTCGATGACGTTGCGCTCGGCACGGCGGCAGGCGACGCGGGCCAGATCGGCATAGGCACCACTCATGACACCGGCTTCGCCAGGCAACGCCCAGCCCTTGAACTTCAGCGCGCCACCGGCTTCGAGTTTCGCGACCCATTCATCCAGCCACAGGACATGGGATGTGGCGATGCGCTCGGGGTGAGTGGCGGCATAGCGGGATTCATCTCCGGGCGGAGTCGCCAGTTCGCCCATGAGTTCGATCAGCCAGCGCTGCACCTGGGGGACGATCTGGCGGGTCTCCTCGCGCGCAGCGGCGATGCGCAGCGGGCCGAGTGCGGCGTTCAATTCATCCACCGCGCCGAGGGCGTGGACGCGTGGGTGGGATTTGGCGAGACGGCAGCCAAATAGCAGGTCGGTCTGACCTTGGTCTCCTTTGCGGGTGGCGATGGACATGGGGGGAGGAAATGACGAATGATGAATCAATGTCGTTAAGTTAAGATTTTAAACGCGAATGGCCACGAATGACCGCGAATGCAGAGGAATTCTGAACTCTGAAATTCGTGAAAAATTCGCGGCTATTCGTGCTCATTCGCGTTGTGAACAATACACCTTCGCG
>CAINGK010000025.1 GCA_903848465.1 uncultured Verrucomicrobiota bacterium | reverse complement strand
CTGACAGAACTGACGAAACCTGGTTCTGTCAGTTGTGTCAGTGCATATCGGGGGCGTTTAGCTGATGTATCAGCGGAATTCGGGTCGGCGCACGGGAGCCACAAGACCACTCGTCCAGCGTCGATAAAAGATCGACGCTCCAAGCAAAGATCTGCTGACAGTGAAGGAGCCAGAATTCGATTGCCTCTTTGCACGGCATTGCGCACACTCCTGATGGCGCTGCGAGCTGAAGCAAAACCCAGTGGCAGAGCAGCCTTTGGCGTGTATGCTGGAGTTCATGAAACTGGAAGAACTCATGGCGGAGGCGGCCAAGCTTTCGGAGGATGATCGGGCCTCTTTGGCGGCCCGGTTGCTGCCTGGTCTCGAAAAGCCACACCACGGTGTTTCGGATGAGGAAGTCATGAACCGGGTGCGGGAGGGGGATGCGAATGACGAGGTGATGATCACTTTTGACCAGCTCGTCTCAGGGCTTCGTTTTCGTGCGCGTTAGATTCCATCGAAGAGTCCAGGCGAGCCGGATAGTTATACTGCCGCGCATCACAAACTTTCAAAAGTAACCCGTCTCAGTCTAAGTGGGTGATACTTTTCCGTCTGTCGGCAACGACAAGGACGGCGAACCTTTTTCAGCGCCTGCGCCGTGACAGACCCATAAACTCGGACCCGACGCAGCGGTTCCCTACCAGCCCTGAGGTGTCGCGCCACGCAGGGCGGGTAGGGACGCGCTGTGCGTGTCCCTAGAATCCTTCGTCCCAGCGCGCGCTGCTGACTCAAACGTTCCGCACCTTTCCTGCCTCTCCGTCTCCGACTCGTGCGGTGCGTCCGTGTACCACCCATCTGGAAAAGTAGCCCCTCGCGAAAATGAAAGTTTGTGATGCTCGGCAGTATAGATAAGCAGGCGCTGCGCGCTGGGTGTGCGCGGAGGTTTGTGCCACCGCTGCGCGGTTCCACTGTGCTGGCAGCGTTGGTTGGTCGGCAGACCGTGGGTTAGCACCCACGGCTACGTTTGTGTCAGCCCTCCGGGCTTAGCCGGAATGATGCTGTAGGGAGCTCAAGAGTGAGGCTGGAAGCTCCAGCGTCCACGCGAGAGCGGAGCGTCTTGGAGTGCGGCGACAGAGATGCACGGCGCAAGCCTGCATCGGCGGCACCGCTTTCGTGGGGTGAAGGATGTTCTTTGGCAGCAGTGCTCCGTCCGGCCTGCGAAAGCAGCAGTGCTTGCGCGTGGTGCAGAATACTCTGAGGACTTAGCCCACCCTCTAGCCTGCGAAAGCGGCGTCGCGCCTAGGCTTGCCGCACGCACTCCAAGACGCTTCGCGCTCGCGTGGGCGCTGGGCTTTCTGCCGCGCGACTGCGTTTTGGAGTGCTCCAGCCTTCTGGAGCTTTTCGAGTGCTTGTACAGCGGGTGAGACTGTGCGCGAGAGTGTGCCGGTTCCGGTAGAGCGTTCAGCGCCCGTCCAGATCCAGAACCGGCTGAAGCCGGGACTACAATACGCGGTCTTGGTAGCGCGGTGGCGTGGAGCTTTTCGAGTGCTTGCGTAGCGGGGTGAGTCGGCGTGCGAGATGGGAGGATGGGTGCCTCTCGCGCATGAGATTGAGCTACTCTCGTGCAGGGGACTCGACTGGATAGCGATGGCTTTAGGATTCAGAATCGAAGGCTGGAAGCCTCGATCCGCTGACAGGCCGGAGGCCTATCCTCCATGGACAGGCTTGGAAGCCTATCTTCCGGACTTGAGATCTTTATACACCCCGAAGTCATTGAAGAAGAACTTCTTCGCGAGCCAATACATCCAGTGCTTTTCGGGGATCTCCTCACCTTCGCGCCACTGGCTGGTTCTCGGCGTCATGCTTTCGATCTCGGCCATGGCGGTCTGGCGGATGGTGGAGTCTTTGGCGGTGTGTTTGGTGACGACGGCTTTCACCAAGTCGGGGCGTTCGAGGACGATGCAGCCACGGGTGTTGGATGAGGCGATGTTGCGGAAGTCGCGGAGGAATTCGCTTTTGGTGAAGACGTCAAAGAGGTCGTCATTGGTGCGCACGCTTTCTTTGGCAAACTGGATGATGGGACAGGGCTCGATGGCTCCGGTGGGACTGATGTGATGGCTGATGCCGTTGGCCATGGGGCAGAGGGCCTGGCCGTTGTGGTCGTAGTAGGCGTCCACGATGGCGATGGGCATCTTGGCGCGCATGTTGACGACGAATTTTCTCACCTGCGTGATCTGATCCGGTGTGAGGGCGAGGTCGGCGCTGATCTTCGGGCCGACGGGGCGGTAGGTGTGATACCAGGCGTAATGCACGCCCATGTCGATGAGGCGGCGCAACCATTTCTCGGTGAGCAGGTCGTCGATGTTGGTTTTGCACAGGCTGGTGGCCACGCCGGTGAGCACGCGGGCATCAATGCAGTTTTGCAGGCCGCGCAGGGTGCGAGTGAGCACGTCTTTGTTGCCACGGCGCTCATTGCTGACGATCTCGGTGCCTTCGATGCTGACGAGCGGGGTGATGTTGCCGAGCTTGCGCATGGTCTCAGCGGCCTTGGCGGTGATCATCTGCCCGTTGGTGAAGACCTGGAAGAAGGCATCTGGGTGCATCGAGAGGAAGTCGAACAGCTCGGGATGCATGAAGGGCTCGCCGCCGAGGATGCCGAAGAAGGAATTGCCGCGCCGTTTGGCGTCGTTCACGATCTTGTTGAGCTCGTCGAGATTCAGCGACTCGCGCGGTTTGTCCACGTCCACCCAGCAGCCCTGGCAGCGCAGGTTGCAGGAGTTGAGGATGGAGATGTAAAAGAACGGCGGGAAGTACTGGCCCTGCTTCATGCGCGCCTTGTGCAGCATGACGGAGCGCGCCCCCTTGTAGCCGAAATTCCAGCCAATCTTGGCCAGGCAGAGCGGATCAATGGTTTGCAGGATGCGGGATGTCAGGGAAAGGAGCATGGGGAAGGGGGGCGTGGACAAGGCCGTCAGTCGGTCAAAGCGCGGGCATGTTCGCTGGTCAGGGTTCAATGTTCAAAGTTTAAAGTTTTAAAATCCATAGGTCTTTCAGCTCGCAGGCGATACGACAAGGACGGCGAACCTTTTTGGGTGCCTGCGGCGTGACAGACCCGAAAACTCGGACCCGACGAAGCGGTTCCCTACCAGCCCTGAGGTGCCGCAGCGCGCAGGGCGGGTAGGGAAGCGCTGTGCGCGTCCCTAGAATCCTTCGTCCCAGCGCGCGCTGCTGCCTTGTACCTCCGCCCCTTTCCTGCTGCGCCGCCTCCGACTCGGGCGATACGACCGTGCATCACTGATCTGCCAAAGTAGCCTCTCGCAAAATGAATGCTGGTGATGCGCGGCAGTAGATCTGCTTGCTCCTCCTCGTCCGCTACTCCGACCCGGCCCGCCTTCCCACCGCTGCCCCATTTTCAAACCTAGCCGACCGCATTTCTAGAAAGCTCGGTGTCCTGAGCGGTGTAGTGAAGAGGTGCGATTTTCCACCCCTAGCCCCCTCTGCTTGGCTCTGCTGCTCCTGGCAGCGGCGGGGATGGCCCTGGCCAAAAAGGACGAGGGGCCGAAGCCGGTGCCGTGGTCGTTTGCGCCGCTGCGGCGTGGTGCGCTGCCGCAGGTGAAGGACACGGCGTGGGCCAAGACGCGCATCGATTACTTCATCCTCGCCAAGCTGGAGGCGGCAGGGCTGAAGCCAGCGCCACGGGCAGCGGCGGGGGTGCTGCAGCGCAGGCTGGCCTTTGACCTCACCGGCCTGCCACCGGCAGAGCAGGGGACGGCTGACTGGAGCCGCGCGGTGGATGAGACTCTGCGCAGCCCGCACTACGGCGAGCGCTGGGCACGCCACTGGCTGGATCTAGCGCGCTACACGGACCAAACGCCCGATTGGCTGGACTCCACCAAATACTCCTACCTTTACCGCGACTGGGTGGTGCAGGCGCTGAATGAGGACATGCCGTATGACCGCTTCGTGCTGCGTCAGCTTGCCACCGATTTCCTGCCCGAGTGCGGCCCGCAGGATCGCGTGGCCCTGGGCTTCATCGGCCTGAGTCCCACGTATTTTAAGGAGCTGGAACTGCCGCCGGAGATCATCAAGACCACCGTCGCGGATGAATGGGAGGAGCATGTGGATGCGATTGGCCGCACCTTCCTCGGGCTCACGCTGGCCTGCGCGCGCTGCCATGATCACAAGTCCGACCCCATCACCGCACTGGATTATTATGCGCTCGCGGGTGTGTTTGCCTCCGTGAAGATCACCGAGCTGCCGACGATGAAAGAGGACCTCTGGCGGCCCGTGGCCAAGGCGCGTGCCGACGTGGCCGCATTGGTGAAACAGCTCGCCGATTTGAAGAAAAAGAAGCCCGCTGATCTCGCGGAGCAGACGCAGGCGCTCGAAGCGAAAATCGCCGCCATCAAGGCAGGCACCCCGCACTTCAACATGCCCATGGCCAATGCCGTGGAGGAGGCCGCGCTGTATGTGGTGAACAAGGACAAAGCGCACGGCACCAAACTCGACTACAAGATGGGCATGGCGCGTGATCTGGAGCTGATGAAGCGCGGGAATCCGAATGATCTGGGTGCTGCGGTGCCGCGCCGCTTCCTCTCGGTGTTTCCCTCCAAGACCGGGCTGCCACGCAAGTTCACCACGGGCAGCGGTCGCCTGGAGCTAGCGCAGGCCATCGTCGAAGACGCCGCACCGCTGACGGCGCGCGTGATCGTGAATCGCGTGTGGAAGCACCACTTCGGGCGCGGTTTGGTCGATAGCCCCAGCGAGTTCGGCAATCTTGGCGAAGCTCCCACGCATCCCGAATTGCTCGACGATCTCGCCGGGCGCTTCATGGAGCACGGCTGGTCGCTCAAGTGGTTGCACCGTGAGATTTTAAACTCCGCCACCTGGCAGCAGAGCAGCGTGGCTGCGGCCTCCGAGCAGCGCGATCCTGAAAACAAGCTCTACGCCCGCATGCTGCGCCGTCGGCTGGATTGGGAATCTTGGCGCGATGCCATCCTCACCGCCACGGGGCAGATCGACCTCAAAATCGGTGGCGCAGCCTCTTCCATCAGCGACGCCAACAACCACCGCCGCTCGCTCTACGGAGCCTCCGACCGGCAGGACATGGACCCCATGCTCCGCATCCACGATGTGCCCGATCCCGGCGCGCACAATCCCTGGCGCACCGAGACCATCACGCCGCTGCAAGGTTTGTTTGCGCTCAATTCCCCCTTCATCCAGCAGCAGTCCGCCGTGCTGGGGAAATGGGCCATGCAGCATCGTGTGGAGGATGTGTATGCGCATTTGTTTGGCCGTAAGCCGAGCGCGCATGAGGCCGCAGTGGCGCAGGCGTTTGTGGCTGGGCGAGAGAACGATGCGGCGATGTGGGCGCAGTATGCGCAGGCCCTGCTGGCGGGGAATGAGATGCTGTTTGTGGATTGAGCGGGGGGGATAAAAAGTAGCCTGCCCAGCAGCGGAACAGTCATGGGACATTGCGAGAGCGGCAGCAAAGTGGTCCGCACAGTCCTCTGTGCGGTTCGTAAAAGTCTCCTGATAAGCTTTGCAGAAAAAGAGCAGTGCAAAGAAAACGTTCTTAGTTTGGTATGGAGCAACGGGTGATAGCGGAGCGCCGCACAGAGGACTGTGCGGACCACTTTGGGGCGCAGCCTTCGGCTTGCGCCCCGCCCCTCTACTTCTTCTCCCCACTCGGTGCCTTCAGCTCCGACACCAGCACCGCCGTATCCGGTTTCTTCCCGGAGTAGAACGAAAGGTAATGCGTATCCCTGATCACCGTAGCGTTCACGTTGCCGGCATCGATGGTGCTGCCGCTGCCCACGGCCACGGCTTCACCCACGGGCCACTGGAGGGGATTCGCGATGACGCTTTTCGGATCTACGACGCGACGCCAGAGGATGCCTGCGCGGCCACGCTGAAAGTGGTAGTTGCTCAGCAGGCCAGTTTTGGCATCGAGGATCAGGCTCGGGGTGGAGATGAGGACATCGGTGATGTTGGTCTGCGCGCGCGTCCAGGTCTTGCCGTGGTCGGTGGAGAGCATCTGGAACTGAGAGCGCGCCGTGGTGGAGTCGTTGGATTCGGTGCGGCCGATGGCGAAGATCTTGCCCTCGCCGAGGTAAACGGCGGAGGGCTCGGTGGGCCACTGCTCTTTGGTGAGGCCGGACTCGATGGAGGTTTGCGTCCAGGTCTTGCCGTCGTCCTTGCTCGTCACCATGCCCCAGGAGTGAGTCGGGCCTGCATCGCCGTAATCGCCTGCGAACCACAGGGCCATGAGGCCGACGCTGGGCACGGCAAAGACATCGGTAATTTGCACGGGGCGCACCGCGAGCTGGGGCGTGGTGACGAGGGTGAACTTCACGCCATCGGTGCTGCGGTAGAGGTCCTGGTGCCATTCAGGCCCGACTCGGCGCACCCAGAGCAGCATCGCCCCGGTGGAATCCAGCCCTTTGCCCACGGGCACATCGCCGTAGCCGGGGGAGCTCGCCACCAGGGTTTCAGCGGTCCACGTTTGGCCATGGTCCGTGGAGGTGCGTGCGTAGGTGGCGCGGGAGTCTTCGCCAATGGTGTGTCCGCTGCCCCGGCTATAGACGCACACCAGCTTGTCGCCGATGGCCTGCAGCATCGGCCAGGAATTGTAGCCGTGTGCTTCCTGAACGACATGGGCCTCTGGGGGTGCGCTGAGGGGCGTCACCTTGACCACGGCCAGGCCGGTGGGGCTGGTGAAGGTGTCGGCGGGATCAGCAGGCTCGCGCTGAATGCGAATGCACAGCGGTGCATCGGGAAGCACTTGGTAGTAGGACTCCAAAACAATCGTGCGGGAGTGCAGCGGCGCGGCAGGCAGCGCCGTGCGAATGGGATCGCCCTGAAACTGCCGCTCGGTGAAGGGTGCCCCTTCCACCATCTGCGAGAGGTGTACGCGGTAAACATCCTCCAAGGCAGGGCTGGTGGCTGCGTCCGTGGTCGTCACGGTGATCTCCACCCGCACGCCGCCGCACTCACGCGGCAGGCCGGTGACGACGCCGCTGACCGACTGCCCATCCGTACCCCCCGACAACGACCACACCGGGATGTGCGTGGAGGCGCTGGACATCATCACCAGCGAGGGCTTGCCCGTGGCGATGGACAACTGGTTCGCGCTCAGGAACAGCGGGGAGAACTCCGCTGCGAAACCGCTGACGGTGAAGGCGAATAGGGCCAGGGGAAGAAAGGAGATGCGCATGGGCAGAGGGCCGGGAATGAGATGCTGTTTGTGGATTGATCTGCAAGCCGGAAGCATTGCCTACGGAATACACGGAACAAACGGCAGGTCAGACAAAACTGCGGCCTTGTGCCCATTTTTTTAGAGTGACCGGCTTTGAAAATCCATTTCCGTGTATTCCGTAGGCCTTCACTTCCCAGTCACAGGATCACCTGCGGTGGGCGCATCTGTGCTTTACACCCGGCCATCTCTGACCATTGATCCCCGCCCCATTTCCGACCACCGCAATGACCACCAAGCTCGATCCCAAATTCCTCGCCCTTCTTGCAGACACCGCGCAGAAACTTCAGGCGCTCGAAATCCAGCCCCGCGTGCTCGACGAAGCCGCCCCCGCTCTGACCACCACCGCCGCTGAGCTCAGCCAGCAGATGATCGACTTCACCACGACGCTCACCGCCGCCATGGAGGCCAAGGTTGCCGCTGACATCGCGGAACGGGAAGCGGCGAAGGCCCAGGCGCTCGCTGAGAAAGAAGCCGCACGTCTGGCCGCCATCGAGGCCAAGGAGGCCGCGCGCATCGCCAAGGAAGAGGCTGCTGCTTCGGCCAAGGCTCAGGCCCTGCTGGAACTCGAAGCCATGCGCGCCGCAGCCGCAGCCGTGAAGGCCAAGGAACTCGCCGAGAAGGAAGCTGCCAAAGCTCAGGCGCTGGCCGAGAAGGAGGCCGCACGTCTGGCCAAGGAACAGGAAGCCGCCGAGAAAGCTGCTGCCAAGGAGCGCGCCATCGCCGAGCGTCTCGCCGCCATGGTCGCCGCTGCCGAGGCCAAGGCCAAGGAACTCGCTGAAAAGGAAGCCGCAAAGGTCGCCGCCGCTGAGGCCAAGGAAGCCGAGCGCCTTGCCAAAGAGCAGGCCGCCATTGAGAAGGCCGAAGCCAAAGCCCGCGAGCAGGCCGAGCGCGAAGCCGCCAAGATCGCCGCTGCTGAAGCGAAGGAAGCCGAACGTCTCGCTAAGGAGCAAGCCAAGGAAGCCGAACGGCTTGCCAAGGAACTAGCCGAGGCCGAAAAAGCCGCCGCCAAGGAGAAAGCCCTGGCGGAGCGCATGGCCGCCGCTGCGGAAGCGAAGGAGGCGGCACGCCTTGCCAAGGAGCAGGAAGCTGCCGAGAAGGAAGCTGCCAAGGCCCAAGCGCTCGCTGAAAAAGAAGCCGCCAAGGAAGCCGCCCGCCTCGCCAAAGAGCAGGCCGAAGCCGACAAAGCCGCCATCAAAGCCCAGGCCGAAGCCGAAAAAGAAGCCCTCCGCGTCGCCGCCGCCGAACTGAAAGCCAAGCAGCAAGCCGAGAAAGACGCCATCCGCCTGGAGAAAGAAAAACGCGCCGCCGAAGCCGCCGCCGCCAAAGCCGCTCAGGACGCCGAACGCGCCAAACTCAGCGAAGCCGACGAAGAAGCCAAAGCCCGCCGCGCCGAAGCCCGCGCCAAATCATTGGCCGAATACGAAGCCAAACAAAAAGCCCGCCAAGCCGCCGCCCTCGCCCAACTCGCCGCCGACAAAGCCGCCCTGCAGGCCGAGAAGCAGAAGGTGTGAGGTTGAGGGGTGAGGAGTTGATGACCAGGCTGTTTCGCCCTTGGAGTCTCACCAAGAGACTTGAAGGGCGGAAGGCCACTGTTTGCGCCTTTGCAAGGCGTCTCGCGATTGCGACTTGAACATAGGATGGAATGTCGCGTGACAGTTCCAATGACTGTGTGGAGATTTCCACATGTCACGCCGCGAAGAATCCATTCCCCACATGCTGGTTTATGACGCCCCGTGGTGGGTAAGCGCCCTCCTCGCAGGAGTGGTTTACTATCTCATGCGCTGGGTCGCACCGACCCTGTATCAGGACGATACCTTGATGATGGGACACATCATGAGAGCCATGCCAAAGGTTGCATGGATGGGAGCGATGGTGCCGCTGTGTTTAACCGGGTTGAATCTTCTTGTCCGGTTCTTGAGGCGGAAATAAAGGGCGTGGTTGGAGGCAGCGAACGTTGCGAATCGTTGAACCAACGAGAGAGTCTGAGTGCCAAGATTTGCCAAGCATTTCCGCCCACCACCCCACTCGCGTTTGCCTCCACGCCCTAGCACGCCTATGGCGACGGTGCCCTATGAAAACGATCTGGTTCATCCGTCATGCCGAAAGCCTCAGCAACGCGGGGTTTCCCACGGACACGCCGCATGCCATCGGGCTGAGTGAGAAGGGGCTGGTGCAGGCCGAGGCGCTGGCGGAGCAGTGGCGGACGGAGCCGGAGCTCATCGTGGTCTCGCGCTACTCACGCACGGCGTACACGGCGGCACCGTTGTGCCGGCGGCATCCGCAGGTGCCGGTGATCGAACTGCCGGTGCATGAGCTGACGTTTCTGGCTCCGGGCCGCTATGTCGGGACGACGGAGGACACAAGGCGCGAACCGGCACGGCAGTACTGGGAGCGCTGCGACCCGGACTTCTGCGATGGCGAAGGCGCAGAAACCTTTCGCCATTTCTGCGAGCGTGTGGATGCTGCCGTGCAAGCCCTGCGGGAGCGCGCGGAGCAGCGCATTGCCGTGTTTTGCCACGCCTACGTGATCAAGGCGATCCTCTGGCGGCAGCTTCACCCGGACGCCCCCGTGACCGCAGATTACATGCGCGATTACTTCCAGTTTCACCTCCGCTGCGTGGTGCCGAATGTGATGGTGTATCCGTTTGAGAGCGCGGAGGGCGAGGCGCTGAAGATGCTCTCGCCGTTTCAGATCAAGGTGGGTTGAGAGCGCACGAGCGGCGGTGGGTTGGCACTTCGACAATCAGCAATCCTTGTTCATCAATCGTCAATCGAGCATGCTCACGGCGTGGCAGGCCAGCAGGATTGACGATTGTCGAGCCATCGATTTTTGATTGTTGAAGTTTCAAGCCCACGCAAGGCACGCGTGCAGGTATATCCGTTCGAGTGCGAGGGGGACGCGCCGCTGTTCATGCTCTCGCCGTTTCAGATCAAGGTGGGGTGAAGGCACACGAGCGGCGATGGGTTGGCACTTCGACAATCAGCAATCCTTGTTCATCAATCGTCAATCGAGCATGCTCACGGCGTGGCAGGCCAGCAGGATTGACGATTGTCGAGCCATCGATTTTTGATTGTTGAAGTATTAAACCCTCGCAAGCGAGGCCGCTTCATCCGCGTATTCTCCCCATGCCCGATCTTTCCGCACTCTCACGCCGTGAACTGCTCTCCCGCATGGGTGGTGGGCTGGGCGCGTTGGGGCTGGCGTCCACGCTGCATGCGGCACCGCGCACGAACTTCGTGCCGAAGGCGAAGCGGGTGATCCAGCTCTTCATGAACGGCGGGCCGTTTGGGCCGGACTTCTTTGATCCGAAGCCAGGGCTGACGAAGTATGCGGGGCAGAAGCCGGAAGGCGCGGACCTGCGCACGGAGCGGCCCACGGGCGGCTTGCTGGCTTCGCCCTATGCGTTTTCAAAGCATGGGCAGAGCGGGCTGGAGATCAGCGAGCTGCTGCCCAATCTGGCGCAGCATGCGGATGAGCTGTGCGTGCTGCGCTCCTGCCACACGGACAATCCGAATCACGGCCCGGCGCTGCTGCTCATGAACAACGGCACGATGACCGAGCGCGTGCCGAGCATGGGCTCGTGGCTCTAAGCTACGGCCTGGGCAATGAGAATGCGAACCTGCCCTCATTCGTGGTGCTGTGTCCCGGCAAGCCGGTGCGATTTTCCGTCCTGTGGACCAGCGCGTTTCTGCCTGCGCAGCATCAGGGTGTGTACATCAATCACTCCAATCTGGAGCCGCAGCAGATGATTCCCTGGCTGACGAATGAGAAGCTGGCGAAGGCCGATCAGCGCAAGCAACTCGACCTCATGCAGACGCTGAATGCCGAGCACCTCGCCGCGCGCGGCGGTGTCGATGTCGCGCTGAACGGTCGCATTCAGGCAATGGAAACTGCCTACCGCATGCAATCCGCTGCCACGGACGCCTTTGATGTGAATCTGGAGTCACCCAAAGTCCGCGAGATGTACGGCAAGAGCCACTTCTCCAACGGCTGCCTCATGGCGCGCCGACTGGTAGAACGTGGTGTGCGCTTTGTGCAGCTCTACTACGGCAACGGCCAGCCCTGGGACACGCACTCGAAGCATGATGAGCAGACCCGCAAACTCGCGGCAGACATCGACCAGCCCATCGCGGCGCTCATCGGCGATCTCAAACAACGCGGCATGCTCGACGACACGCTCATCATCTGGGGCGGCGAATTTGGCCGCACCCCGGTGAGCGAGAACGGCAACGGCCGCGATCACAATCCACACGGCTTCTCCATGTTCTTCGCCGGTGGCGGCGCACGCGGCGGCACGGCCTATGGCGAGAGCGATGAGTTTGGCTTCAAAGCAGCCGTGGACAAGATGCACGTGCATGACGTGCATGCCACGATCCTGCACCTGCTCGGCATGGACCACGAGAAGCTGACCTATCGCTACGCCGGACGCGACTACCGCCTGACCGACGTCCAAGGGCGCGTGCCGCAAGCGATTGTGGGGTGACCCAAAGTGGTCCGCTCAGTCCTCTGTGCGGTTCCCAGCGCGCTCTTCTTTTCCCAGCAGTCAAGGACCACGGATAACACGGATTGACACGGATCAGAAGCCTCGATCAGCGTGCGCTTTCTCTCCGGCACTCAAGTGCCATGCCGGAAAGTAGGATGGGTGTGGCGACAGCCCTGGTCTTTATACACTTTTTTCGCACGGAATTGTTGTTTTGGATTTCGGAAGGCTGCTTGGGTCGAAAACCGCGCGGCGACATTTGTTTTGTCGCAATGGAGGTGTCAAGCCTCGCGG
>CAINGK010000024.1 GCA_903848465.1 uncultured Verrucomicrobiota bacterium | reverse complement strand
GCATCGCTACGCTCGCCTCACTCCGCAGCCCCCAATGGGGCGTGCATTGCAAGGCTAAAGCCTTTTACAGAACAGACTTTACACCCCCAGCGCTTGATCTCAAAAACAGCTTCTTCAGTCTCCAGTTTTTGCCCATTAGTCGGATTCACATTCTGGAACAGTTCGAGAGGAATAGGGCATCCGAGTGATTGTGCGTATTTCATGCATAGCTCCTTGTATTTAGGAAGTGTTGCGGCAGCGCCAGCTTCGTTGAAAACATTAGCGGTCCACCGAACCGATTTAACGTGATCGACATAATCAGACGAATGCATGCATGTGATGTCATTATCAACATCACCGACTTTGGACAAACCTCCTTTGTGAGTGTCCATTTTTGCTAATCCATACCAGCCAGGATCGGTTTTCCTCCAGGCCTGTTTTCCTGGTGCTGTATCGGTCAGCCCCATGTTCAATACACTTTCTGTAGCTCGCAAGGGATCACGGAATAAGGGCACTTTAGGTGCAGGCGCTTTGGAAGGGAGTGGCTCAGAAATTGTAGAAACTGCTGGGGCAGATGGTGCTCTGTTCTTGTCAAACATCGCGTTATTAATAAAGCTCAGAACCAACAAGCCGACAGCCCCGGTACCCAGAAACCCAAACATCTTTCCACAGCCGCTAGGAGGGCGAACTTCAGGCCAATCAACTTCTTTCCCGAAAGCTGCCGAGCTCACACGACGCTCCAGTTTGGAATTGCAGGCCTGACAGACCCAAGCTCTTTTGCCACGAATCACCCACTTATACTTGTTCCGTTTGAACAAGTTCCCACAAACTTGGCAGTGTGATTGAAAGAGGTCGAACATGAAAGCGCAAAATGGATTATCAAACTTCTGGACGATTCATAGTCCAGCACATTTGTCATCCACAGGATTAAATTCTTCCTTGGTTGACACCAAATGCGTTAATGTGTCCCGCCCTCACCATCGTTCACAGTTGCATCGTTAAACATCTCCTTGTGCCCATTATTGCGTCATTCGGCATTTTCTTCGCCATAGAAAACACCACAACGGCCACGGTGGCATATCTCTTGAAAATTCAGGGCGTCGCTCGACTCAAAGGCCGCGAACCAGCCAAACTTGAACGTATCGAAAATGCTTGCCGCGAAGCTGCCGCCCATCGCCAAATAGTCACTGCCGCAATTTCAGCACCGCCTCACGCGCCCTCACGAGAAAATCCAGCTTCGTTTCGTCCGCTTCCAGGCGAATCGGCGCGCCAAACGTGACGCTGCCGAGCACGGGCACGGGCAGGATTTCGCCTTTGGGGAGGATGCGGTTGAGGTTTTCCATCCACACGGGGACGAGCTGCACATCCGGCCGCTTTTTGGCGAGGTGGAAGAGGCCGGGCTTGAACGGCAGTGGCTCGGGGCTGGTCTGACGGCCGCCTTCGGGAAAGAGGATGAGCGAGTGGCGGTCTCCCATCGCATTGACCATTTCGATGAGCGGATTGGCTTCCGGCGTGGGCTTCTTCCGTTCGATGAGCACGGCATTGAAAACATGGCAGGCAAGAAAGGGACGCACGCGCCCGACCGACCAGTAGTCTTTGGCACCGACCATGCGCGTGACTGCGCGCACCGGCGCTGGCAATGAGGCCCAAAGCACGGGCCCGTCGAGATTGCTGGTGTGATTGGCAAAGTAAATCCGCTGCACCAGCTCTGGCGCACAGCCCTGCCAGCGGGCGACGGAACCGGAAAACACCCGCAGAGATCCAGCGATGAGACTGCGAATCATGTGCAGAAGATGTACGAAGAAGATCAAGTTGTCACGCGGCATGCTTGTTCGTAATGATCCACTTCCCCACGCATGCCGAATTCCACCCCAGTACCTCCCGACTCGTCCACTTGGATGGCAGCGTTGGCGGAGTTTCTCATGGACGAGCCAGCCATTGAGTCGATCCGGTTGAATCCAGATTCCAAGCGAGTCGAAATGGCGACCCTAGGGCAGGTGGATGGTGAACTGCTGCAGGCGAAGCTCTCTGAGGTGCTGCGGGCGGTGGACGCTAAGTGGCTGAAGCAAAACGGCCAGGTGCCGCCGAGCAACGGCATGCTGGCGGTGCAGCAGAAGGCGGACGGGGCCTACGTGCTCGAAAAACCCTCCTGCCTCACGGCACCGAAGTTCTGGAAATGGCGTGACTTTGCATGGCCAGAACCAGATGAGATCGAGCAGGAGAGCGACAATGAGTGGCGCGTGCTGGCTCTGCAGGCAGGACTTTGTGCTGTGACGCTGGTGGCAGGCTATGTCTGCGAGCGTTTCTTTTCCGCACCGTCCTGGCTACCCAAAAGTTTGTTCGCCATCTCGCTGATTTCCGGTGGCTGGGACGCGGCGAAGGATACCTGGGAAAACCTCTGCGAACGGCGTCTCGATGTGCATTTCCTGATGCTGGCCGTCGCCTCGGGTGCGGTGGCCATTGGCGCCTGGGAGGAAGGCGCGCTGCTGCTGTTCCTGTTTTCGACCTCGGGCGCGCTGGAGCATTTTGTGATGTTCCGCACCCATCGGGAAATCAATGCGCTGACCAAGGCGGCCCCTAAATTTGCCCACGTGCTGCTGCCAGACGGGACGACCGCAGATCGTGGCGTGCAGACGTTGCAAGTGGGTGAGGTGATCGTGGTGAAGCCGGATGAGCTCTTCGCGGTGGATGGCACCGTCATTGAGGGCTCGACGGCGGCGGATGAATCAACGCTCACTGGCGAGGCCGTGCCCATCGCGAAAGAAAAGGGCGCGTCCATCTACGGCGGCACCTTGAACCAATGGGGCCTAGTGCAGGTGCGTGTGGATCGCCTAGCTACGCAGAGCGCGCTGGCGAAAATCATCACGCTGATCGAGACCGCGCAGCACCTGCGCGCACCGAGTCAGCGGTTCACGGACCGCTTTGGCACGCGTTACACGATCCTCACGCTCGGCGTCGTGGCGTTGATGTTTTTCGTGTGGTGGCTGGGTTTTGGCATTCATCCCATTGAAAATACCGCTGCATCGAAGTCTGCGTTTTACCGCGCCATGACGCTGCTGGTGGTGATGAGTCCCTGCGCGCTGGTGCTGTCCATCCCCTCGGCCATCCTGGCGGCGATTGCCTGGGGCGCGCGGCGCGGTGTGCTGTTCCGTGGCGGCGCAGCGATTGAAAAGCTCGCCGAGGTTGATGTCATCGCCATGGACAAAACGGGGACGCTCACCGAAGGCGAACTCAAGGTGACCAGGATCGAAAGCTTCCCCGCCGGTCGGGAGCAGGATGTGCTGCGCATCGCGGCAAGCCTGGAGGCGAATTCGAATCATCCCATCGCACGCGCGATCACACAATTTGCTCAGGCACAGGGCATCGTGATGGACAAACTGGCCGAATTTCAGTCGATCACTGGTCAGGGCCTGCGTGGGCGGACGGAGGCTGGCCTGAGCTACGTGGGGCGGCGCGAACTGGTCAAAGACAGCCCTCTGGGCGAGGTGCTAGCGGGCGTGCCAGACGCACCACTGGGCTTCAGCGAGGTCTGGGTGCTGCATGAGCAGATTGTGGGACGAGTGCTGCTCAAGGATGAGATCCGGGCTGGCAGCAAGGCCGTGCTGGAAAAACTGGCCGCCGAGGGTGTGCGCACGATCATGCTGACTGGAGACCGCCGTGCGGCAGCGATCGAGGTGGGGGAGAAACTGGGCATCGCCGAGGTGCGCGCCGGACTGCACCCAGAGGACAAGGTGGCCGTCATCCGTGAGCTGACCCTGGCGGGCCACAAGGTGGCGATGATCGGCGATGGTGTGAACGACGCGCCGAGCCTGGCCGCCGCCTACGTCTCCGTGGCCATGGGCGCGCGCGGTAGCGATGCCGCCCTGGAGCAGAGCGATGTGGTGCTGATGCAGGACAAAATCGAAAAGCTGCTCTCAGCCCGGCGCATCAGCCAGCGCGCCCGGCGCATCATTCAGCAGAACCTGATCATTTCCCTGGGCAGCGTGATCGTGATGGCGGTGGCGTCCCTATTCGGCATCGTGCCGCTGACTCTGGGGGTGCTGACGCATGAGGGCAGCACGGTGGTGGTGTGTCTGAACAGTTTGCGGCTGTTGTTTGAGAAGGAGTAAATCCGCCGCCATTTGCCATCTGCGCAACTCCGTGCTGGACGATTCACACGTTTTCTTCATAGAGTAGAGAAAATCGGCATGCGCATTCTCTCCAAAGTCCTCTGGACCCTCGCTTTCCTCGTCGCCACCTTTGTTTGGATGGTGCTCTTTGAGCACGGATTCACTATGAAGGGTCTGACTGAGGGTACCGGTGCTGAGTTGCGCGGCATCGCCGCTTGGTTCGGTGGCGGGAAAAAATAGCCGCCGCCCACTTTCCATTTAAACACGTCACGTCCCACCCCAGCATTATGATCGTTCAGGAAGCAGAACTCGAGCCTAAGTACCAAGCCCTTTGGAAGAAAGCACTCATCTCCGCCGAGCGGAAAAACTGGGAGTATGTGATCGACCAGGTATTGCCCATTGTGACTGCCAACATTGGGTTTCTAGACGGCCGCAAGATGCTGCGTAGCGCTGAAGGCGAAGTCGTGGGCAGCGGCAAGAAGTTCAGTTTCGGCCTGGGTGGCCTCAAGCCCAGCTCCAAAAAAGATCCAGCCGAGGTGATCGCTGACATGGAAGAAAACGTGTTCCGCAAGGACCCCTTCAACCTCAACGCCAATGAGCAGCTCTATGACCTCGCGATGAAGCTGCAGTTCTCGGAGCTGGCTTCGTTTGCTCTGGAGACCATTCGCGGTGGCCATCCTGAGAACACCAAAAACATGCACAAGCTGGCGCAGCACTACATGGCCATCGGGATGCCAGAAAAAGCCTCCGCCACCTACAACGGAATCTTGAAGGTCAACCCGCGTGACATGGAAGCCATGCAGGGGGAAAAGAATGCCGCTGCGCAAGGTTCCATCAAAAACCAGGGCTGGGGCTCCGCCAACTTCAAGGATGCCATGAAAGACTCCGGCGAGGCCGCCAAGCTGGAAATGCTCAGCCGCCAGGGCATGACGAACGATCAGATGGAGCAGTTCCTCGCGGAAACCATCGAGCAATACAACGCCGATCAGTCGAACATCGTCATCGTCAAACGCATGTCGGATCTCTATGAGCGTCTCGGCCATCTCGAAACAGCGCTGACCTTCTACGATTACGCCCTCACTCTGAACGCCGGTGACGTGGCGCTCCAGCGCAAGGTGGAAATTCTCCGTGACAAGGTGCAGGATCAAAAGATCGAGGAATACGAGCGCGAAATCGAAACCAACCCCGACGCACCCGACATCGAAGACAAACGCGCCCAGGTGGCCGAAATCCGCCGCCAGCGCTCCAGTGTGGTCATCAGCGAGGCCAAGACCCGTGTGGACCGCAATCCCACCGACAAAACCCTGCGCTACGAACTGGGTCAGGCCTACTTCAGCGCTGGCATGTACGGCGAGGCGCTCCCCGAGCTCCAGCAGGCGAAGTCAAACCCCAACCTGCGCATCAAGGCCATCCTCATGCTGGGCCGCTGTTTCGAGCGCAAGAACATGAACGATCTGGCCAAAACTTCGTTTATGGAGGCCTCCAAAGAGTTGCTGGTCATGGACGCCACCAAGAAGGAAGTGCTCTACGAACTGGCCAATGTGCTGGAAAAAATGGGCGACAAGTCCGGCAGTCTGGAAGCGCTCAAGGAAATCTACAACGCAGACTACGGCTACAAGGACGTGGCAAAGCGGGTGGAGTCCTCCTACTCCTAACCAGCGGCAGCCGCTGGTTTCTTCTGACACCCCGTTTCGCGTGCCGAAACGGGGTGTTTTTTCTTCCTCGCCAAATGTACTGGAAAGCCAGTGTGCGTCCGCCATCATGAGTGCTGATGACATTCGAAATTCTCGCCGCCGCTGACGTCTGGACCACTGTGAAAGAGGGCATCCCTGTGGTGCTGGCCTTGATCCTGATCGAAGGACTGCTCTCCGTGGACAATGCGTTGGCGATTGCCGCGATGGCATCCCATCTGGATGAAAAGGAGCGCAAGACGGCGATGAACATCGGCTACATCGGGGCCTATGGCTTCCGCATCGTAGCGCTGCTCACCGCCAGCCTCATCATGAACAACCACTGGCTGATGCTGCTGGGTTCGCTCTACCTCGTGTGGCTGATGTGCTCCCATTTTGCGGATCAACATGATGCGGATGACGCGGGAACGGCCAAAGCGGCCACGCACAGCTTCGCCAACACAATTGCGATGATCGCTTTTCTCGATCTGAGCCTGAGCTTTGACAACGTCGTCGCCGCCGTGGCCTTCGCACGTGACAGCAAGGTGCTGGTTTATATTGGCGTGACGCTGGGCATCATCACCCTGCGGCTGGTGGCGGGCTACTGCATCAAGCTGCTCGAACGGCAGCCCTGGCTGGAGCACACCGCCTTTTTGCTCGTGGGCTTCGTGGGCTTGCTGCTCGGGCTGGAGCTGTATTGGGACCAAAGCGTCAAGCAGGTCGTCGAAATCGGCGGCTTCAGCCTCATCGGCGGCGCGGAAGGGCACTACCACATCGCCAAGGCGGTTAAATTCGCCGGTATCATCGGTATCATCGTGGTTCACCTGACCTATGAGAAAAACGCTGCGGTTAAAGCGGTGCTGCGCCCGGCCCTCCGTCTGCTGCTTCTGCCTGCCCGTTTGATTGACGGAGTGGTTGGGGGTGTCTTTGGATTGCTTGCCTGGCCGTTCAAGGCCGCATGGAAGGCCGTGACCCGAAAATAAGAATCCCCCGGCGGTTAGCCGAGGGATTCCAGGATTCAAGTGATAGCGTTTTCCGAAAATGATTTTTGGAAAGCGAGCGTGGAGTCGCTCGGCGGCGGCTTGAGGACAAGCCGCCCTAGTGCGCTGTGAAGCGTCACGATCCTCCGGGGTGAGAGACCCCGGCCATCTGGAACCGTGTTCCGGGTGAGAACTTGAAGTAACTGCGTCGCCGTGAGGCGGGGTGGAGAGCAACG
>CAINGK010000023.1 GCA_903848465.1 uncultured Verrucomicrobiota bacterium | reverse complement strand
TACCGGCCCAGCGCAGCTTATGGAAAGGGGGAGAACATTGAGGCAGCAGCGTGATGTGGGACGAAGGAATCTAGGGACGCGCACAGCGCATCCCTACCGGCCCTGCGCAGCTTATGGAAAGGGGGGAGAACATTGAGGCAGCAGCGTGATGTGGGACGAAGGAATCTAGGGACGCGCACAGCGCATCCCTACCGGCCCAGCGTGGCGCGGTGCCCAAGGGCTGGTAGGGAACCGCTGTGCGGGTCCGTGATTTCGGGTCTGTCACGGCGCAGGCGCTGAAAAAGGTCCGCCGTCCATGTCCTGGCCGATAGACGGGAACGCATCAGCTACTTGCTTCCAGAAGGCCATTCCGCCTTACGGCAGCAAGTTATTGAAATCGCGCCCGCCACCCTCCTACACCTTCACCCGAAACTCATCCTTTGCTTTCACACTTTCAGCAAAGGCAACGAGGAGTTGGATGGTGTTTTCGACATCATCGAGATGGATCATTTCGACGACGCTGTGCATGTAGCGCAGGGGCAGGGAGACGAGGGCGCTGGGGATGCCGCTCTGCTGCGTGAAGACCACATCGGCATCGGTGCCGGTGGTGCGTGAGGAGGCTTCGTGCTGCACGGTGATCTCGTGCTTGTCCGCGACGGCGATGAGTCGCTGCACGACTTCGATGTGATTGGCGGCACCGTGTGTGAGTGTGGGGCCGCCGCCGAGTTTCACGTCACCGTGTTTCTTTTCATCGATCTCCGGGGTGTCGGTGGCGTGGGTGACGTCGAGCACGATGGCGACATCGGGCATGAGGCGGTGGGTGACCATCGCGGCACCATTGCCGCCGATCTCCTCCTGCACGGCGTTCACGGCATAGACGGTGGAAGGCAGGCGCGCTTTGCGCTTGCTGAGGCGGGCAATGACTTCGGCGATGATGAAGCCACCGATGCGGTTGTCCAAAGCACGACCGCAGAGCATGTGGGTGCCGAGTTCTTCGACGCCGTCGGCATACACAGCGGGATGCCCGACGCGGATGCCTGCCTTGGCGACTTCCTTGGCGCTGGAGGCCCCGATGTCGATGGCGAGGTGATGGGTCTTCGGGACTTTTTCATCCTCGCGATTGCGAATGTGCATGGCGATGTTGCCGATGACGCCGCGCACGGTGCCTTTGTCGCCAAAGATGTCCACGCGGCGACCGCGTGCGATGGCGACGTCGCTGCCGCCAATGCGATCGACATAGATAAAGCCTTCGGCGGAAATGTAGCGGACCATGTAGCCGATCTCATCGGCATGGGCTTCGAACATGATGCGCCGCCCGTGGGCACCGCCATCCAGCGTGGCCCAGGCGTTGCCATAGGCGTCCGACTCCACGCGGTCTGCCAAAGGGCGCATGTACGCGGCCCATTGGCGCTGGCCCTTGGACTCAAAGCCACTGGGGCTAGGCGTGGCGAGCAGATCGAGCAGGAAGGCTTTGGAGGAAGGGGACATGGGGGGAATGACGAATGACGAATGACGAATGAACTGCGGAGGGGGGGCTTGGAATAACAACGGTCAACCATCGTCAACAACCGTCAACCACTGTAAACTCTGCCTATCAACCATTGTAAACTCTGCCCTCAGCGCGGCACGATGCCGAGGTAGTTACGCACGGTGCTCCAGCCGGGATGGGAGTGTTCGCGGCCGTCGAAGCTGCGGAAGTAGATGGCGGAGGAGTGGCCGCCATCGAGATTGAGGGCACGATGCACGGTGAAGGCGGGCATGAGGCCGGGGGTGGAAAGGAGTTCGGCGAGTTCTGCCAGAGTGATGTCGCGGGCGACGCCGAGGAGCCACTGGCGGCCGCCGTCGTTGGCGATGAAGGTGCGGTCACTGCGCTTGCGTGGGTCGAGTCCGAAGACGGCCTGGCCATCATCGACCAGACGCGGACCGGCCTGCACAAGTTCATGCGCGCCATCGGCGTCCACCTCGTTATTCCAGAGCAGTTGCAGTTGCGACGTGACAGCCACCGCGCCAGTGAGCAACGGGCCTTTCTGCCAGGTGCCGGTGCGCTTGCCACCGGAGATCATCAGGCCCATGGGGGTGAATTCACGCGTGAAGAAGCCGCCGTTTACGCCAGCGATGGCAGCGGCATCGCGCATGCATTCGGTGATGCGGCTGCCGCCCGACCAGTCGTTCGGCTGGTCGATGACCTTGAGGTCAAACAGGTGGCTGTCGAAGACCACGACTTGCAGGTCAAAGGAATGACTCTGGTGGCCGATGGTATATTCTATCACTGAGGCATTGCCAACGAGTGGCTGGCCCTTGAAATTAGAAATGGCAGTCCAACTGGATGCCGGGGACGGCTTGGCCGGAGTTTGTGCGGCCGCCTCTTCCGCCGTCGGATAGCGTGGGACGAGAGACTGCGGCTCCGCTGCGGCAGCGACCGGCGTGGGTGCGGCAGGGGGCAGGGGCGGTGGCTGTTGTGGCGACGTGGCACAGCCTGCCAGCACCAAGGTGAGGATGAAGAGCAGCGGACGCATGGGATCAGGCGAGCGAGGCGAGTTGTTCCTTCATAGCCGCCAGCGCACGGGCGCGGTGGCTGAGCTGGTTTTTGGTCGCGGCAGGCAGGACGCCAAACGTTTCCGTGAAGCCGTCAGGAATGAAGAGGGCATCATAGCCGAAGCCGCCCGCACCCACTTCTTCAGTGAGCAATTGCCCTTCCACGCTGCCGTGGGTGATGTGCAGCACTTCACCATCGCGGGCCAAGACCATGCAGCAGCGGAAGCGTCCCGCGAAGCGCGTGGGCGGCAGCTTGGAGAGTTCGGCTTTCAATTTCGCGCGGTTGTCAGCGGCATTGGCCGTTTCTCCCGCATAGCGTGCGCTGCGCACTCCGGGCGCACCGCCCAGCGCATCCACTTCCAGGCCAGAATCATCCGCCAGCACCAGCAGCCCGGGCGCACCCCGGCTGCCGCTCACGGCTTTGATGATGGCATTGGCCTCAAAGGTGTCGCCGGTTTCTTCATCGAGCGTGACACCTGGGTGGGCGCGAAGATCCTCGACCTGCCAGTCGGCACCGAGGATGGCGGCGACTTCTTCAGTCTTGTGGGCGTTGGAGGTGGCGAAGACGAGGGGGAACATGAGGGGAAAGGCGGAGTTTACAGTGGTTGACGGCTGTTTACAGTGGTTGACGGTTGTTTCAATCCACTGTCAACACCCGTCAACCATCGTCAACGGTTTGGTCCCTCCTAGTGCATCAACGGCTCTAACAAGCGCTCTTCCGTGATGAGTCCCAGTGGCTGCTGGCGTTCATTGACGACGATGGCGAGGCGGCGGCCGGATTTGCGCATGCGCTGGAGGGTGTGCAGGGCGGGCAGGCTGGAGGGCATGGTATCCAGCGTACGCATGTGCTGGCGCACGAGGCGGTCAGGCGGGATGGTGGCGGGGAGGTCGGTGGTGTCCAGGAGGCCGATGAAGTTGCCGTGGTCGCCGAGGACGGGCAGCAGTGTGCAGTTCTGCTCACGGGCCATGATCAAGGCGGTGCTGAGCGGGATCTCTGCGGCGATGGCGACGCTGCGTGTCAGCGGCTGCATGAGATCGGCGGTGCTCAGCTTTTTGTAGTCCAGCACGCGCTCGATGAGGTGCGTGGCATTGGCGGAAAGCTGATGCTGGGCGGCAAGCTCTTGCGCCAGCGCCTTCAAATCTTCACGCCCGCGAATTTGCCGTGCCTCATTCGGTATTTCGCTGGCGTCGGGGGTTTGTTTGCCAGCGACCACACGGAACAAGGGGCGCGCCAGACCGACTAGGTGAACGAGCGGCGAAATGCTGCGCATGGAGCGGAAAGGGTAGCTGCGAAAGAGCTTCTTGGGCATGACTTCCAGGCCGATGAGAAACACCGGCAGAGCCAGGGTGAAGGCCAGCACGTAGCCCCACAAACTCGCATGATGAATGACGGGTAGAGCGATGAGCAGGAAGGCGGCGAGATTGGTGAGGTGATTGGCCACCGTAATGCAGCCGATCAGCGCATCCCGATCTTCGAGCAGCGGCAGCAGGCCGCGAGCGCGCAGGTAGCCCTCACTGGCTGCATGGCGCACCCGCACACGGCTGACGGCCATCACGGCGCTCTCCAGGCCGGAGAGCATGAAGGACAGGGCAAGGCAGAGGAGGAGCAGGAGCCAGGTCATACGGGAGTGGCAGTGCCCACGGCGGGTTTGGGTTTGAGGCGGAGTTCGACCTCCTGAATGCGGGCGCGGACGATGCGGCGCACCTTGATGTCGGCGGTGTCGGTGCAGACGCGCTCGCCTTGCTTGGGCACATGACCGAGCTGATTGAAGACCAGTCCGCCGATGGTGTCGATGCCGTCTGCCTTCAATTCGATATCGAGTTCTTCTCTGAGGTGGTCGAGTCGGGTGCCGCCATCGAGCAAATAACGACCGCCACCGAGATCGCGAATCTCCGAGGTTTCACCATGCCAGGGAGCGGCTTCATACAGCAGCCAGTCGGCGATTTCTCGGCGGGTGATCATGCCTTCCAGCCCGCCGTATTCATCCGCGATGAGCACTGGCAATTCGTCACGTTGCAGATGGTGCTGCAAGGCTTCCAGCACTGGCATGGTTTCAGGTACAAACGCAGGCGCGTGCAGCAGCGTGCGCCAATCAGGGCGGTTCGCGAGCTTCCAGGCACCGGTGTCGATCACGCCTTCCACGGAGTCGGGGGTCTCGCCATAGACGATGACAAAGCGGCTGGCGGCTTTCTCCAGAATGGCGGTAGCTTTCGGCGCGGAGTCCGCGCTGCTCATGAGCGCGAGATCGACGCGCGGGATCATGCAGTCGCGCACGGTGAGCGCCTCGATGTCGAGCGCTTCATGAATCATGGCGCTTTCATCGCTGTCCAGCAGGCCCTGCTCCTGGCGCATTTCCACCAGGGTTTCGAATTCATCCCGCGTCACGGGCATGCGCATCTTCATGTGACGGGTGACGAATTTTTGCAGCAGCACATCGGTGGTGCGGTCAACGAGCGAGGCCAAGGGATCGAGCACGTTGCGCAGCGGGTGCAGCAAACGCAGGCTGCCGAGCAGGACCACGGAGGGGTTGCGCGCGGCAAAAAATTTAGGGGCCATATCTCCTAGCAGAACCGTTGCCAAGAATAGGATAGATGAGGTGAGCCACGCATTCCATCCCAGCGCCAGCAGCGGACCGGTGACGATCCACAGGCCGAGAGCTGCCAGGGCGAGATTCAGTGCCGCAGACAGCAGCAGGGTGCGGTGCAGTTGCGCGAAGGGATTGGCGGTGATGGCGCGCAGTTTTTGTGCCACGGCCCCTTCACCGGCGGCGACAAGCTGCGCCTCGGTATCGCGCGCGCTGTGGATGGCTGTTTCCGTCGCAGAAATAACCGCGAGCAGCAGCAGCAGCGCGAAGTAGAGGAGGAAAGCAGCAAGCAGTGGCATTGAGGGACGGCACAGTGTGGGTGGTGGCGGCACTGAGGGTCAAGGTGTATTACAAACAGTTGTACAGGTTCGTTCTTGCCAAAAGCGCGCTCGCCTGATAGCAACGGCGCAACCATGCGCTCCATTCTCCTATCCTTCCTCCTGTGTGTCGTCACCAGCCTGCAGGCCGCTGACAAATTGAAAGTGCTGATCGTTGACGGTCAGAACAACCACAAGTGGGCCATCACCACCCCGGTGCTGCGCGATGCCCTGGAAAGCAGCGGTGCCTTCACTGTGGATGTCAGCACGACTCCGCCCAAAGGCTCGCCTCCGGAGGCCTGGCATGCGTGGAAGCCGGTGTTCAGTGACTACGCGGCGGTGGTGAGCAACTACAACGGCGAACCCTGGCCGCAGAACGTGAGGGATGTGTTCACGAAGTATGTGGCGGACGGCGGTGGTTTTGTCTCGATCCATGCGGCGAACAATTCCTTTCCTGAGTGGAAGGAGTACAATGACATGATCGGAGTCGGCGGCTGGGGCGGGCGCAATGAGAAGTCCGGCCCCTGGCTATATGTGAAGGACGGCAAGCTCTTCCGCGACACCGTGGCCGGTAACGGTGGTGCCCACGGCGCGCAGCATGAATTTGTCGTCGAAATTCAAAATCCCAATCATCCGATCACACGCGGTTTGCCCAAGCGCTGGATGCACGCCAAGGACGAGCTGTACAGCAAGCTGCGCGGTCCGGCGGAAAACGTGGAGATTCTGAGCTTTTCGATGTCTGATCTTTCGGCAGTGAATGAGCCGAACAACATGGTGCTCGGCTACCACAAGGGCCGGGTGTTTCACACCACGCTGGGGCATGCGGACTACTCGATGCTAGATCGCGGCTTTTACACCATCCTGCAACGCGGCACCGAATGGGCCGCCACGGGCAAGGTGGAACGCACCGCTGCCGTCCCCGCTGATTTTCCAACGGAGAGCGCTGTGAGCGTGGTGAAGCTGGAAGGTTATCCGAAAGTGGATGCACCGAAGCCGAAGGCCAAGTAGCCCGGTTGCGCCGCAACCGGTCCGGGAAAGAGAAGTCCAGTTGCGGCGCAACTGGACTACTTTGCTGCCGCAATATCTCGGGCGATCTGCGCCTTGAGTTCATCCAAGCTGCCAAATTTCATCTCGCTGCGCAGGTGGCGGGTGAAGCGCACCTCCAGGTCTTGGCCATAGAGGTCGCCGCTCCAGTCGAGCAGGTGGACTTCGAGCGAGGGTTCGGCGTCTGCAGCCACGGTGGGCCGACGGCCGAGATTGGCCACGCCGGGGAGCCACTGCGCGCCGATACGTGCCTGCACCGCATAAACGCCGAGCGGTGGGAGTTGCTCGTTTTCGACATCGACATTCGCGGTGGGGAAACCGAGCTGGCGGCCAAGTTTCTGGCCTTCGACGACGGTGCCAAAGACGGAGTAGTCGCGGCCAAGCAGCGTGGCGGCTTGCTGGAAATCGCCGCTGGAGACGGCCTCACGAATCAAGGTGCTGCTGACCACTTGGGCGTCGATTTTCAGCGGTGGCACGCCATACACGGCAAAGTCATGCTCCTGCCCCATTTCCATGAGCAGGTGGATGTTGCCTTCGCGTGCGTGGCCAAAGCTCCAGGTGTAGCCGACGGAAATGCAGCCCAGCGGGCGTGCGGCGCGGACGAGCTGCTGGATGAAAGCGCGTGCGGGGGTCTTAGCAGTCTCGGCGGTGAAGGGGCAGGCCAGCAGGCAGGCGATGCCATTTTGTTCAAGGATGAGCTGCTGATGGCGCGGGCCGCAAAGCAGCTTGGGCGCGGAACCGGGGCGCAATACCTGCGCCGGGTGGGGATCAAAGGTGACGACGACTGCCGTGCCGTGGTGCTGCGTGGCGTGTTCCTGGGCGGCGCGGATGACTTCCTGATGCCCGAGGTGAATGCCATCAAACACGCCGACGGCGAGGGCGAGGGGACCAGGAAGAGTGGAAAGGGCGTCGATGGAGCGAAGGACCTGCATGCGTGGGAGCGGTGAGCCATACCAGCGACCACGCAGAGCGCAAGGTGAAGGGCGGTACCGGACGGTCTGCCGCAGCTTACTTGAGGTTGCTCAGGGTGCTCCAGAAGGTGGTCAGGAGGGACTTCTTGCTGAGGCTCATGCTGCTCTTCACGTCGGTGTGGGCGGTGCCGACGACCTGGGGCATCACTTCACCGTAAGCAGGCATCGAGGTCCAGCCGAGGGTGATTTCAGTGGTGGAAGCGGAGGAGGCGGTGGTGGAGTTCGTTTTCATATGATTCGTAGATTTGAGAGTTTTGAGGTTATTTAGGCGGTGAGATTCAGATTTGATTGAAGCTTTGTTTACGAGTGTGAGAATCGAGTCACAAAAATGAGAATTACATGCCCGAAGGATGACGAGTGAGAAGCCAGCATAGTTGCGGCCCTGGGTGCGCCAGCGGGGACCTTCGCCAGTGACGTGGCCGGAGGTGTCGATGCGAAGACCGCAGATGGTCATGAAAACATGTTCGCCAGGCTTCACCCAGATGGTGATGAAACGGCCAGCACCAGCTTCGCCATAGGTGGCGAACTCCTTGCTGGACAGGCAACGGTTCAGCAATCCTGCCTTCATGAGGATGTAAGAAGTGCTGCTGCTGCAGTCATAAGAGCTGTCTTCGATGTTGCGATGGCCGGCGCCCAGCACATAAGGCTTGTTCTGGAGGGTGTTGGCAGCATACACGGCGAACTGAAGGGCCTGAGGAGCGGTCTGGCCGACGGAAGCGAAGCGGCCGTCAAAGCGGATCTGAGAATTGCCAACGGCAGGGCGGGAAGCGGCGGAGCGCTGAGCTGCAGCCTGCTGGGCGGCGGCCTGAGCTGCGGCCTGGTCGGCATGGTAGCGAGCCCAACCTGCTGCATAAGCCTCTTGCTGGGCGTTGTAGGCGGCCCATGCCTGGGCGTTGGCCTGTTCCTGAGCGTAAGCGGCCTCTGCCTGAGGGCCTGCGTAGTAAGCGGCGGCAGCGTAACCATTCTGGGCGTTCGCGGCGGTAGCAACGGCGAAGAGGCTGACGGTGAGGGCGAGGCGGATGAGTGTTTTCATGGCTGCTTGTGCCGTTCTTGTTTCTGCTAGTATTTATAACAGAAATTATAGAATGTGCAACAACCATATCAGAAATAACTCATAAATTTGTAAAAATGATAAAAGAGATAGTCTTGAAAATATTCAATCTGCTCATTATCAATGGTTTACAAAATATCACTCAGGTAGCAAAAAAGTGGGAAGGGGGGCCGGCGACCCTCCTAAAATATAGAAAAGTCGAAAAGAACCACTGCTTTTCGCTAAACAATCGAAAATTACGATCATTATAGAGAGGGCCAAAAATCACCCTTTTCTAATTCTTGCGCATGGAGCGTCTTCTTTGAGAGTATGCGCTTATGAAATCTCGCCTGCAGCCACTCCAGCTCTCTGTCCTGGCACTCTCCCTGTTCACCGCCGGTGTGCGTGGGGCTGAGCCGCCGGCCGCTGCACATTACTATGACGAGGAGACGATGCGCTACCTGACGCTGCGCCCGACTTCCGCCACGGGCGTGGAGATCTTCATGCGCGGGGCCGCAGACCCGGGATCGACCGGTGGCTGGAGAGGGCAGGGGAACCGCAAGGACAATGTGCTCACCTTTGCTGCCGTAGTGGATGAAGGCCAGGACCGTGGCTCCTACTTCATCGCCAAAGGCGGTGAATCGAAAATGGAGATCCTGTTCAAGCCGGGGCAGAAGATGCCGCAGGACCCTGGCATCCTGGGCCTCTACCGCCGCGTGAGCGACGAGAAGCGCCTGCAACTGACCCGCAAGGAATTCCAAACGGTGGATGAGCGCCTGAATGCGGCTTTGAAAGCTGGGGCGCACAACTGGGCTACGGCGGACAAACCGGTGCCCGCCGAATGGAAATCGCGCTGGCCAGCGCTGCTGGGCCGCTGGATGAAAATCAGCTACCAGCCGCCAGAGCCGGTGAAGGCAAAAAACCCGCAGCCGTTTGCTTCCGCCAAAAACACCCCCACGCCGGAGAAGGATGTCGAGTACTGGCTCAAGCTCGCCCAGGTCACGGCGGCGGCCAATGCCTTCATCCAGCAGTCACCAGTGCTGATGTCTTCATCCTGGGACGGCGAGTATGACGATGGCTTTGGTGGGCATGTGAGCATCCGCCGTGCGAAGGACGGCAAGCTGCGCGTGAACCTCAACTGCACGCGCGTGAATGAAAACCAGGGGGCCGACCTCGCGGGTCAGATTCCAGCCGAGGCCGTGAAAACCAAGGATGAGGAAAGCACCGCCACTGCCGTCTTCATCGAAGCGGACGTGCCGGAGGAGGCCAAGGAGATCAATCTCACGCTGAAGCGCAAAGGCGGCTTCCTGTGGGTGGAAACCAAACGCAAAGTGACGCCACCGGGAAGCTTGTCCTGGTTTGACGGCATCTACCGCTGGTCGGCGGTGCCGAAGGAGTGAGGTGGGAAAGGTTTAGCATCGTCGGTCTCGCCAGCTCGGCTCAGCTTGGCGTTGGAAAAGCTCCATGGGACCGCACTACTGAGACGTACCGGCTGCAGCCGGTTCCGGTAGGGCGCTAAGCGCCCGTCCAGATCCAGAACCGGCTGAAGCCGGTACTACAATACGTGCCATGGGTCACCCCCCGCCCACCGGCAACGCGGTGCGCTCTTTGGCACCCTACTGCATGTTTATGGTTGAGGCATGCCCGCGATTGCTCGTTCATTTTGATGGATCGGAGTGCTGCGCCGGAGACGCAGAATCTCCGATGGGGCAGGGTAGGTGGCGGAGCCATCGCGCCGGGGCTAAGTGATGAATCGAGGCGTGATGGTGCCGCTGGCACCGGCAGTTACAACACCCCACCCAAGTCGGGTTTCACCCCATAGAGAATCGCAGGCATGGCGCAGAAGGTCGGGGTGTAATCAAAAACACCAACCCCAGCACTCACGTCCTCCACTTTATGAACGCTCATTCCACCACCCGCCGCATGGCTCTGCGGCTCCCCCTGCTGCTTTGCGCCGGGCTCTTCGCTTTCACTCTGTCAGCCAGTGCTGACGGCCATGGCCATGGTTACGGCCATCACTTCAATCCGCATTTCAATGGCCACCCTCCAGGGCATGCCTACGGCTGGGGAAATGGCCGGGGCAACAACAACAACTTCAATCAGTTCCATCCCCAGCACCGCTACTATGCGCCGAACTACCGAGGCCAGGGCTACTACAACAACAGCAACTACGACCACACCAATCACCGCACGCTTCTCAACATGCTCCTCAACCGCTAATGAAAATTTCCCTCACTCCCACCTCCATGGACCTCCGGCGCTTCGCCCTGCTTACGGCCTTGGGCCTCCTTTCCGCTCCAGCTCTGCCCTCGGCGGACGGACCCGACAGCGTGAAACCACACCGGATGATCTCGCTCGTGCTGCTGCTCAGTCAGCCGCGCACTCTGGATGCCACCGCCGTCGCGAGTGCCGTCTCGCGCGGTTGGAATACCCCGGTGCCTGAAAGCGCCATCTCCGTCATTCCTCCTTCCTTCTTGGTCAACTCAGCCCTCGGCAACTACGCCATCAACAGCGTGGACAAGCCCTACTTTGCCGACAGCGCCAAGCTGGCTGACGAAGTGAAGGATCCAGCTATCGCCGGTACCGTCCGCGAGCACCGCGCCTGGATCTCGGTGGACTGGCTGGGCAACGACGAGAAGGCCGACCTGCACGTAGTCTATCAGCACATCAGTCAGGCTCTCGTGCAGTTGATCGGTAAGGACACCCTCGCGGTTTACAGCCCGGACACCGATCAGTTCCGCCTCAATGATGCGACGCTGACGGATCACCTGCTCAGCCCCGATCCACTGCAGTCCCTCATCCCCGCCGGACTCTCCAATGGACAAGCCGCTGGCAACACCGTCACCATCAACGATGACGATCCCCAGCTCCTGGCAGCGCAGGCCGAGGCCCGCAAAAACTGGCCCGAGTTCATGAAGGCCTACCAAGCACGCGAGAAAGACCAGTACTTTGCCGTCAAAGGCCGCATCTTAGAAGGTGCCAACGTCGAATACATGTGGCTACAAGTCACCAGCATCGACGACACCCTGGTGCATGGCAAACTCGACAGCGATCCTGAAACCCTGAAAAAGGTGAAGCGCGGTGCCGAGCTGCACATGCCCATCGCCGATGTGGACGACTGGCTTTTCAGCACCGGCAAAGGTGAAAGCCACGGCGGCTACACCCTGCGCCTGTTTGATGCCCTGGCCCAGGCCAAAGCAAAGAAGTGATGCGATGACCGGCGTCTGCGCCAGGATTGCTCGACAAGGCCATGAGGTGATTTCACCTCATGGCTTTTTGCTTTGCACGCGCTTTGCTGAAGAGCTGACCGGGCACCCGCTTTTAGCTTCTGTGCTCTCTCTTCTCTGTCACGCGGTGCGCTCCTGGAGTCATGCCGGTGTATTTGCGAAAGACATTGCAAAAATACTGGCTCGACGAAAACCCAACGGCAGCGGCGATGTCTTCGAGAGTACGCTGGGTCTGGGCGAGCAGTTCCCCGGCTTTTTGGACGCGGTGGCGTTGCAGCCAGTCATTGGGAGTCATCCCGGTTTCCCGTTTGAAGACGGCGAAGAGCCGTGCACGGCTGCAGCCTACCTGCTCTGCCAGATCGTTCATTTCGATGGGCTGTGAAAAATGGCGCTCCATGTGCGCCGTGGCAACCGCTGCTGTTTGGGTCATGCGCTGGTGGCGGTCGCCACCCGCGTGACGGGCCACTTCGACAATGATCGAAGCCATCAGCAATCGCAGCGCGGCGACTTCACCACAAGCAGCCGGTGCTGCAGCATAGTCTCGGATCGCCGCTTGAAAGCTCTGCACCATTCGCCGCAGTCTGGGGCTCATGGGCAGGGGCGTGGGGCTCTGATTTCCGAATTGGCCAGCCAGCCATCGCGTTTCCTTTCGGGTGAAGAGAGAGTTGCGCGCCGGAGGATGGCCGGGATCAAAGATGATGCCGCTGAGCGCCGATGGCATTCGCACATCTTGTCGTCCGCGATGCACTAGGCGCGCTGGGACGATCATGAACTGACCGCCCATGAGCTCAACCGGAGCCCCTTCTCGAAACTCATAGCTGGTCGCTCCATGCAGCAGCAGCAGGATCTCGTGGCCCTCATGAATGTGCCAACTCATGCGCTTGGCGCAGAACGTCAGATTCGCATACAGATAGTCCACTATCGGCATGCCGAGTGCGGCCCCGGAAATGAGGCGGTCCCCCATCTTGATCGATGCTTCATAGGTCCATTTTTCGGGAATGTGGTCTGACATGCGCGTTGTAAAAAAGTCCACGAGACTATGCTACAAGACAAATCTGTAAATAAGCAACGCCCTTGGGCGATGACTATGACGATCTCCATCTGCACAAGCACCAGTACACCATGACCGAAAAACTACCCCGGCGCACTTTCCTGACCACGACCGCCCAAGCCGTTCTGGCTGCAGGGCTGGCTGCCACCCAGCGCTCTGCGGGAGCTGCGCAAGCCGAGGCTGCAAGCGCAAGCAAGCCCTCCTCAGGCTTGGAGATTTATCGCCCGACAGTGAAATTCAACAGCATCTACTCGCCCCATCCCGGCGCGCAGCCGCTGCTGAAATACAACCACGATGTGGACATCGTGAAATTCAAGGGGCGGTTCTTCGCTGCGTGGAATGGCAACGAGACGCAGGCGGAGGACGTGCCGGGGCAGTACAATTTTCTCAGCGCGAGCGATGACTTCGAGCACTGGAGCAAGCCGGTCAAATTCCTCACGCGGGCCGGTGGCTGCGAGAGTCCGGTGGAGTCTGACAACCAATGGCAGCCCGGCTTCGTCAATGATCATGACAAGACATTGTTCTGCGCGTGGTGCGATCTCGGCGCACGCCGCACCTTCATCGCCAGCTCTCGTGATGGCGTACACTGGCAGAACCGCGATGTGGCCACGGCCCCGCAATCGCTGGCGGGCCAGGTGGTGGGCTTCCCCACCAACCATGGATTGCTCACGAGCAAGGGGGTGATCATGTTTCCGTGCAGCCTGCCGCTGCCCGAGGACAAGCTCTACCCAGGCCACACGAAGTACGCTGCGGTGCTCTTTAGCACGGATGCTGGCGCGACGTGGCAGTGGAGCGAACCGGTCGAGGCCGTGAACTGGTCTGCGATGGGGGAGAACCCCGCCGACTTTGGCGGTGAAAATGTCTATCTGTGGGAGCCGATGCTCGTCGAGCATGGCGACGGGCGAATCGGTCTGCTCATTCGCAATGCGACCGCGCAGGACGCGCCGGAGCGGCTGGAAAAACCGCACCGCATGCTGCTCTACGCCGTCAGCGCAGATCACGGCCTCACCTGGAGCAAGGCGCGGCCCGTTGAAGTGGACACCGTGTGCGCGCGCAATTTCGCCGTGGCCGGTGCTGGCACCCGTGACAGCCTGCTCATGGTGATCAATGACCACCACGTCGGCATGCCGAAGCGTATCCCGAACGACCGCTTTTTCCTGTCGTTGTACTGCTCGCCCACAAGCGATCCCGATCTGCTGCTGCCGGGGCCGATCGTGCAGCCCGAGGGTGGCACGGGGCAGTACCCGAACGGCTTTGTGGACAACGGCAAGCTCTACCTGGCCTACACCTATGCGGGCATGCACAGCAGCGTGGTCGAGCCGCTGCCGGATTTCTCCAAGCCCTTCCTCCTGCCACGCGGCGGACGGCCTGGATTGAAAATCGAAGGAAACCTCGCCCGCTTCGAGCAGCGCCAGTCCAGCCTCGGCCTCGTGCTCACGGAGGCGCTCACATTGCAGCCGAAGCTGCGTCTGGTATTTGATGTCAACGTCCAGCGCTACAACGGTCTGCAGTGGGTGCTGCTGACACTGGGCGGCAAAACGCGGCAAGGCACCACGCTGCGCGCCATCTACAGCGCCGAGGCGAAGTCCGACGTCTTCCAGGTGCGTACCCCCGGCAATAAGTGGGTGGATCTCGCGCCGTTTCAGCTTGAGGCCTGGAACCACATCGAGATCACGCTCATGCCGGAAGGCTTTGCCGTGGCCGTGAATCAAGCGGCACCGCAAACCTTCAAGATTCCACTGCTGCGCAAGATCTGCTTCGGCGGCCTTTACGTGGCCCCCGAGTGGCCGCCCTTGATGACAAGGAGCAGCGACGTACGATTGAAGCTGGATTCCATTCGCGTGAGTTGAGCCAACGGGACGAATCAAAGCACCGGGGGCATGGCGCATGGGTGGGGTGCAAGAGTGGTGCCGATCTGCACACCTCCATCGGCGAAGTGGACGACTGGCTCTTCAGCATCAGCCACGGCGAGAGCCACGGCGGCTAGACCCTGCGCCTGTTGGATGCGTTGGCTTGAACCGTGCAAATCGCACGTCGAACATCGTTTTGACACCTGGTTGGAATGAAAGCTTCAAAACATTTTTCGGGCATTTTTGAGAAACGCTTTTCTTGGTTTAACGCGTGAAATTCACCGGCCGATTATTCAACTCTCCGCGAATCATGAGTGTCTGATATGGCAGCGCTGCAAGTTTCATTGGCAGCGTGTGATCGATTCAAACGCGCTTCAGTGGCATGAGTGTCAGATCCAATGTCATGGCACCTTGTCTGTGGGGCATTACAACCACTGAAAGGAAACCCTGTTATGAAACTTCAATCCATGCATCTCATTGGCAGCGTCGTGATTATGACCTGCTCTCTCTCCCAGGCCGTGGGCGCTCCCGCAGCCAGCCAGACCCTGGCACCTATGCTGGCCAACGGACGCCCGTCCGGTGCGCCCAAACTCACCGGCGAGGTTGACGGACCCAAGCAGCGATTCACCGAACTCGTCGGCATGCCAGTACGCAATTTCCAAAACGAAAAGCTCGGCAGGATCAAAGCCATCACGGCGGACCTACAGCGTTCACGTTTGGTGGAGGTCCTGGTGTCCACCCGGAGCGGACTGCTGGGACTGCATGAAACGATCACGCCTGTACCTGCGACCGCCTTTACGGTGGACACCACACGGGAAGTGGCACTACTGAACGTGAGCAAGGCACGCTTTGAAGCGGCTACCAAACTGACCCGCAGGAACCCCGCCGTTTACTCCCAGACGGAACGCGCTGCGGCTGCCAGCCGATACTTTGGTGTGACCCCCTGGTATGTTCCGGTGGGACTAGGGCATATCGAGACGACGGGAGACATTGAACAGATGCAGATCAAAAATGTGCAGGGCAAATACCTGGGCGCGGTGGGCAGGATCTTCATGGATCTGCCCTCCGGCTGGATTCGCCAGGTGGTGGATGACACGGAGTCCATGGCTGGCAGTGGCAGCCGCATTCTGCCGCAGGGATCGCTCGTGTACAATGCGAAGCAGGATGGCCTGGTGCTGAATGAAAACTTGGCTCAGCTCATGGCCAAACCGCATTTCCGCTGGGACGAAGGAGTCTTTGGCCAGACGGAGTTTGTCGAGGAGATCGCGCCACGCGGCAACGCTGCGGGCGTCCGTGCCAGTGGCCCGGTGGCCACAGCGCGCAGCAGGTCATCGCAACCGGTGCGCATCTCGGCTGTAGCATCCTGGAAGCAGCGTTCTTCAGGCAAAACCTCTGCCAGCGGCAGCCACGTCGCGACACGGTAATGCCACTGCATGCGGTGGTGTGAACTGCCAAGCGGTCCACATCATCGACATTCGCTTTGCCAATCTGGCGTGAGCCATGGAATATCCGCCATGCGCCTCACGCTCTTCACGGCCCTGTTCCTCCTGACATTCTCCACCGGCTCCGCTCAATCTGGACGCAGCGCGGTGGCTGCACCCGACTTCGTGTCTCTTTTCAACGGCAAGGATCTGACGGGGTGGACCACCAAGCAGCCCGAAAATCACGACTGGAGCGTGGTCGATGGTGTCATCGACTGCAATCCTCAGGGCGAGGGGAAGGGGGACCGCGAACTGTGGACGACGCAGGAATACGCCGACTTTGAGCTGTGGGTGGACTGGCGCATCAAGGAGAGCCCCTTCGTGAACAAGAAGGCACGCGTCATTCTGCCCGATGGCAGCTACCAGAAGGACGCCTCCGGCAACGTCATCACTGTGGCCGCACCCAACACCGACTCTGGCGTCTTCTTGCGCGGTCAGCACAAATCCCAGGTGAACATCTGGTGCTGGCCCGTTGGCTCTGGCGAGGTCTGGGGCTACCGCACCGATCCCGCGTTTGACGCCAAGGTCCATGCCGGAGTGACGCCCAAGGTGAAAGCGGACAAACCCGTCGGCGAGTGGAACACTTTCCACATCATCCTCAAGGGCGACCGCCTCACCGTCTCGCTCAACGATCAACGCATCATCGACGACGCCCAGCTCCCCGGCATTCCACGTCAGGGGCCGCTGGCTCTGCAACTGCATCCCGAACGCAAGGACGGCGAATGGGGAGCCTCGCTGGTGCAGTTTCGCCACATCCGCATCAAGGAGCTGGGTGGTGGGAAATAGCGACCTCACGCCAGATTCATTCCACTTGTTACCGGGAAAACTGGCAGGCAATTGAGTCCTTGGCAAGCCGCTGCGCTCACTATCAAACCGCGATCTCTGCTTTGATCGCCGGATGGGGATCATACCCTTCCAGCGTGAAGTCTTCGTAGCGGAAGGCGTCGATTTCTTTCACAGCAGAATTCAGCTTCATCACGGGCAGGGGGCGGCACTCGCGGGTGAGCTGGAGTTGGGCTTGCTCGAGGTGGTTCTTGTAGAGGTGGAGGTCGCCGAAGGTGTGGATGAATTCGCCGGGCTGGAGGTCGCAGACCTGGGCGGCCATCATGGTGAGCAGGGCGTAGCTGGCGATGTTGAAGGGTACGCCGAGGAAGAGATCGGCGCTGCGCTGGTAGAGCTGGCAGCTCAGCTTGCCGCGATCCACAAAGAACTGAAACAGGCAGTGGCAGGGTGGCAGGGCCATCTTTTCGATGTGCGGCACATTCCACGCGCTGACGATGTGGCGGCGGCTGTACGGGTTTGTTTTGATGCCGTGGATGAGGCGGGCGATCTGGTCGTGCGTCTCCGCCTCCGGGGCACCCTGCCAGCGCCGCCATTGCGCGCCATAGACGGGGCCGAGGTCGCCGTTTTCATCCGCCCATTCGTCCCAGATGGTGACTTTGTTGTCGCGCAGGTACTGCACATTTGTGTCTCCCTTGAGGAACCAGAGCAGCTCATGAATGATGGAGCGCAGGTGCAGCTTCTTGGTGGTGACGAGCGGGAAGGTGGTGCTGAGATCGTAGCGGCTTTGCTCGCCAAAGACCGAGTACGCGCCCGTGCCGGTGCGGTCCTCACGGTAGCTTCCGTGTTCGAGCACTTTGCGCAGCAGGCGGTGGTATTCTTCCATCGCCCAGTCATAGCGGGGCAGGCGGGGAGTGCAATTTTTTAGGCGAGGAGCAGGAAGGCGGAATGCCGGAGGAATGGCCGCAAAGAAACGCAAAAAAGGCAAAAAGGTGGAGTCGTGGGCACAGCCAGCCGCCTTCCCCTTTTTGTTCCTTCTTGTGTCTCTTTGCGGCCATCCTCAGTTGCACCGCAGCTCCCTTGCCCCGATGTTGATGCATGGCCGATCTGCCTGAAGACAACGCGCTGCGCACTCGCATGCAGAAACTCCGCATCCGTGAGGAGGATCTGGAGGAGTCGTTCATTCGCGGCGGCGGGGCGGGCGGGCAGAAGATCAACAAGACCAGCTCCACCGTGGTGCTGCGGCACATTCCCAGCGGCCTGGAGGTGCGCTGCCAGCGTGAGCGCTCGCAGTCGCAGAACCGCCTCATCGCCCGCCAGGAGCTGTGTGACCGCCTGGAGGCAGCCTTTAAGACCGCGCAGATGGAAATCCAGAACGACCGCGAAAAAGTCCGCCGCCAGACCCGCGCACGGCCCAGGGGATTGAAGAGGCGCTATGTGGCGGGAAAGAGGCACCGTGCGGGGATCAAGGAGGGACGGGGCAGGGTGGGTGGGGAGGAATGAGGCGTGATTGAAGTCTCACGGACGCTCGTTCACGCGCTGCAGAATCTGCGGCCCGTCACGAGTTTTTAAACGCTACGTTCACGCCAGTAGTCCGGTTCACGGCTACAGTGCATCACCGCCACCACTTCAACGCAATCGGGCTTCGGCACATGGTAAATCACGCCATACGGGAACTGCTGCATGAGCTTGCGGCGGTATTTCTCATCGAGCTGCCTCCAGGTTTCGGGATTGCTCCGTATGTCCTCCAGCGCGGCGGCTAGCCGTTGCTTGAACGCGCTCGCCAATTCCTTGCTGATGCTCCGGTAGTAGGACCCGGCCTCGTTGATTTCGAGCCTAGCTTCGCTGAGGTAGATCAGGCGCATCATGCGATGACAGCGTCAAGCTCTGCCATGACTTCTTCATGGCTGTAGGCGCGTGTTTCACCACGCTCACGACGCTGCACGCGTGCGTCCATTTCCTCCCGCCACTGCGGCGGCATCTCGTCGTCATTTTCCAAGCTCACCAACAGCCGCTCGGCGAGGTAAGAACGCTCGGGACGTGGCAAGGAGAGAACGTTTTGCAGGACGCTGGTGATGTCGAAGTCAGCGGTGGTCATAAAAGGAGATTAGCGTTTTCAGCGTTTTTTTCAACTGGGTAGCACGCTCGCCCCGGCTTTAGCTTCATTCTCCTCTTCCTCCCTTGGATTGGCAAGCTGGCGCCCCCTGCGCACACGGAGTGCTGAACCGAGGGGGGCAAGATGATGAACAAGATTGGCGGACTTCCCCCCTTGCCTCCCGCACTACCCGAGGCATGATCCGCGCTCCCATGAAAGCGCTCGTCCTTACCGCCCCCTCCGAGTTCAACTACGACCTCGAATTCCCTGAACCCACCGCAGCCGCCGGCGAAGTCCTCGTCAAGATCGCGGCCTGTGGCATTTGCGGTAGCGACATCCATGGCATGGACGGCCGCAGTGGCCGCCGCCAGATGCCCATCGTCATGGGCCATGAGGCAGCCGGAGAAATCGTCGCCCTGGGCGAAGGCGTGGAAGGCTGGAACCTCGGCGAGCGCGTGACCTTTGACTCCACCGAATACTGCGGCGAGTGCGAGGAGTGCAAGCTGGGCTACGTCAATCTCTGCCCGAACCGCCGCGTGCTCGGCGTCTCCCCCGGCGAGTACCGCCGCCACGGCTGCTTTGCCGAGAAGATCGCGCTGCCAACCCGCATCCTCTACCGCATCCCCGATGAGCTCTCCTATGAGAAGGCGGCGTTTGCCGAGCCGGTGTCCATCGCTCTGCATGCGGTGAATTTGGCCGATGGCATCGAAGTGGGTGAAGCCTTCACACACACGCATGATGAAACCTGCGAGCATGGCTGCGAGCACGGAGCGGCGGTCGAAGACGACGCTGACGAAGCCAATGGCGGCACCGCCGTCGTCGTGGGGGCCGGGTTGATCGGCCTGCTGGTCATTCAGGCGCTGAAGGCACGCGGCTGGGAAAAGGTGATCGCCGTGGACCTTGACGACAGCCGTCTGGAACTCGCCCGCAAGCTGGGTGCCGAGGAAACCTTCAACGCCAAGCAGGAAGGTCTGGCCATGCACATCCGCCAGATCTGCGGTGGCGACGGTGCGGATGCGAGCTTTGAAGTCGTGGGCGCAGGCGCACCGCTGGATCTCGCGATCCGCAGTGTGCGCAAAGGCGGCCAGGTCATCCTGATCGGCAACCTCCAGCCCAACACTCCCTTCCCACTGCAGGAAGTCGTCACCCGCCAGCTCACGATCAAGGGCTCCTGCTCCTGCGCCGGTGAGTACCCCGAAGCCATCCGCCGCATTCAAGACGGCAGCATCCAGGTGGAGCCACTGCTCAGCGCCGTGGCCCCGCTCTCCGAAGGTGCCGGGTGGTTCAAGCGCTTGTATGACAACAAGGAAGGGCTGTTGAAGGTTGTGCTGCAGCCTGCTTGAGGCCAAGCCAATGACGAATGCAGAATGCAGAATGTCGAATGCCGAATGCCGAATGCCGAATGCCGAATGAGGCCGATCCACCGCTCATTTGATTTCTTCTTCCTAGCATTCGACATTCGTCATTCGTCATTCAATATCGTTAAGTTAAGCAAAATAGACCGCGAAGGTGTATTTTTCACAACGCGAATGAGCACGAATAGCCGCGAATTTTTCACGAATTTCAGAGTTCAGAATTCCTCTGCATTCGCGGTCATTC
>CAINGK010000022.1 GCA_903848465.1 uncultured Verrucomicrobiota bacterium | reverse complement strand
GATTTTAAACGCGAATGGCCACGAATGCAGAGGAATTCTGAACTCTGAAATTCGTGAAAAATTCGCGGCTATTCGTGCTCATTCGCGTTGTGAACAATACACCTTCGCGGTCTATTTTGCTTAACTTAACGACATTGATTCCACATTCGGCATTCGTCATTCCTCCCCCCACATGAAGCTCATTCTCGAAATCATCAGCTCCGGCACCTCCTACCTGGAGAAACGCAAGATCGAGGAAGCCCGGCTGAACATGGAGCATCTTCTCGCTCACGTGTTGGGGTGTCGGCGTTTGGACCTCTACCTACGCTTCGGCGAAACCGTGCCCGAGGCAGATCTGGTGACGCTGCGCGAGCTGCTGCGCCGCCGTGGGGAAGGGGAGCCGCTGCAGCACCTGCTCGGCACCGTCGAATTCTGCGGCCATGAATTTGTGAGCGACCACCGTGCCCTCATCCCGCGCCCCGAGACGGAAACGCTGGTGGAACTCGTGCTCAAGAAATCGGCAACCGCACCTGCCCGCGTGCTCGACATGGCCACCGGCTCCGGCTGCATCGGCCTCAGCTTGTCCAAAGCCTGGCCGCTCAGCGAAGTCATACTCTCCGACATCAGCGAAGACGCCCTCGACCTCGCGCGCCTCAATGCCTCGCGCCTCAGCGCCAACGTCAAGCTCCTGCGCAGCGACCTCTTCGAAAAGATCACCGGCAACTTCGATGTCATCGTCGCCAATCTCCCCTACATCCCCAGCGCCGAAATCCCCACCCTCAGCGCCGAAGTCAAACGCGACCCCATCCTCGCCCTCGACGGCGGCCCCGACGGCCTCCGCATCGTCGAGCGCTTTTTAAACGATGCCCTCCCACACCTCAACTCAGGCGCACTCATCGCCCTAGAGGTCGGTCACGATCAAGGCCCACCCGTTGCCACCCGTTGCACCGAGCTGGGCTATCTGAATGCCACCACCGCGCCAGACCTCACGGGCATTCATCGGTTTGTGTTTGCGAATGCCCCCATCAAGGCGTCGGGGTCTCCCGACCCCGACTCCGAAGCTACAGTGGACGAGTCTCCGCTATAGCTCTCATGAACCGCCTGACAGCGCCTTGAGCCGCAGCCTTCTTCATGTCCTCAATGCTGACGGGTTGAACAGGTTTCTTTTTGGGAAAGGTGGAGATGAGGTCTTCGAAGGTGGCCGACTTGGTCGGTTTTCTGGAAGTCTGCTGCATGCGAAGAACCTGTTTGGTTTCGTGACTCGGTCAATCCTCTTTTGCCTCACAGCTCCCCCATCCCACCCCGCTTGATCCACGCGTTCAACGGCTCGAACTGAGTCACATCAAGGGTGATGCCGCAGCCGAAGGGGGCGGCGTTTACGGTTTGGAGATCAAGCCTGCCGTTCTCGATATGCAATGTGGCGAAGCCTTGGGGGTGGCGGTGGTATAATCCAGCATGGGCTGTGATCATGGCGTCCTGTGTTGCAGGGGAGTGCATGCTGAGGCCGCGGAAGTAGTGGTGGCCGTTGCGCTCGACGTGAGTGACGCCGAGCAGGGCCATGACGCTGAGGTCCTGCAGCAGAGCCACGGGGCCGACGTTTGCGAGGTCTTCGCCGCTGAGGATGGGGCCGCCGCGAATGTTCGGACTGCGCTTCTTGAGCAGGGCGGAGTTCGCGAGGCCTTTGACGATGCCTTTGCAGTTCTTGTGGCTGGTGCCGCGATAGCCGAGATCAAGCGCGCGTGGCAGATCGGCAAGTGAGCCGTCGCTTTCATCAATGATCATGCCAGGGCCTTCGGTCCAGGAGTGCAACGTGGCGGCCACGTCATCGTTCAAGGCTTGTGAGCGGTGCAGCGGTTGCTCAATCAAGAGCAGGTTTTGGAACAGCGGTGCAAGCGCGGCATCGGCACTGAGCCTGGCGTAGAATTCGCGGAAGGCAGCGAGGTCGTAGAACTGCTCGTTGCCATCGAGCGTGGCGTGAAAGCCAGCGGGGCAGTTGGCGGTGATGATGCGGGTGATCTCACGCAGGCGCGGCAGGTCGGCTTCGGGTTTGCCGCAGACCTTGATTTTGAAGTAGCGTAGGCCGTAGGCGCGGATGTTTTCCTCCAGCGTGTAGGGCAGTCCATCGTCCAGCGTGCCATCGGCGGCGCTGAGCGGATCGCCAAGGCCGACGGTGTGGCGGGCATTCACATGCGTCAGCGGTGCGGGTGCGATGACATTCGCCACGCGCATGCCACGCAGTTCTTCACGCACAGCTCCGAGATCAATGCCGAGCACTTCCGAGCGCAGCACGGCATGCAGGGGCTGGCCGAGGGCTTGGCACAGGCCATCGAGCACGGCGCGTTCGATCAGGCTCACGCCGAGATTGGCCAGCAGGGATGGTACTTCCTTGACCTTCGCCCAGTTGCATTGTTCTGCGTACAGGTTCTGCCACCAAGCAAAGAAGCCCGTGGGCTTTTCTGCGGCGAGTCGTGCGATACGCGAGGCATTTTGAATGACGGCGATCATCTCGGCGAGATCGATCTCGAAGGGCGTGTCTGGATTCTTGGTGAACCACTTCGGCGGTAAGCCTTCGCTGGCGAGGCCGCTGACGGCTCTGCCATCCACAACCAGATTCACCGTGACGAAGAGGTGCGGCAGCGCGTTCATGCTGGCGATGCCGTACTTGAACGGAAATCGCGTGTGCATGGGCAGCACGTGGAAGTGGAAGGACTCGATGGTGAAGGTCATGACTGAAGAGGGTGAAAAGGGCAAGGGGTGTCGCAATGCCAGAATCGTCCTCGTGAACGCGTCGCCGCCAAGGGCGTCTTATCGGATGCCAAGACGCTCACTTCTTCACGCTGGTCTTGCCCTTCAATGCAGCCAGATACGCAACCACGTCACGGATTTGCGCTTTGGTGAGGATTCCGAGCATGGGGGGCATGACGGTCATGGGTGGGGTGATGGTGGCGATTTGATCGCGGGGGATGGTTTGTTTTTTGCCGTCGGGCAGGCGCAGGGTGACTTGTTTGGTGTCTTCCTTGTCGAGGACGGCGGAGAGGGATTTGCCGTTCTTGGTGGTGATGGCGACGAGGCCGAAGCCGGGGGCGATCTGGGCGAGGGGATTGAGGAGGGATTCGAGGAGGTACTTGCGGTCTTTTGGCTGCCGATGGTCTTTAGGTTGGGGCCGACTTGGCTGCCTTCTTTGGCCTCCACGGTGTGGCAGGCGATGCAGTTGGCTCCGAGGTTGTTGGTGACGATGTCTTTGCCACGGGTGGAGTCGCCGCCTTCGAGGAGTTCAGATGCACTGAGTTGCAGGGTGGCGAGTTTGGGTCTCAAAGATTCGCGGGTGGCGGCGGCTTCGAGGATGTCGAGTTGGATGGTGGCGGGGGCTTTGTTGTCGATGAGGAGGTCGAGCCAGTGGGTGATGACGGTGTCGTCTTTGGAGGTGGAAAGGAGAGAGAGTGCAAGCTGCTGCGCGGTGGTGTCACCGCTTGCAAGAACAGCGGCGGCTTCGGTGATGGCGCGGTCGGGCTGGTGAGTGAAAAGCTGGCGGAGGGCTTCGCGGCGGAGTTCGGCGGGGGAGGTTTTGGCGAGGGCGAGATCGAGGGTGGTGGCGAACTCGAGTGTGGCAGCATGCTGCGAGGCCATGAGTTTCAGTGCTTCCGCGCGCAGGGTGCTGCGGGCAGAGGCATCTGAGATGATCTGCTGCAATACGCTTGCAGGGACTTGCAGCTGGAGCTGGGTGAGGAGTTCGACGGCTTTGGCTTTGAGTGCGCCGTCCTGGATGGCGAGGAGGGCATCGAGGTGGGGTTGTAGCAGGGAGGCGAAGGCGGTTGCATCGCGTGGAGTGGTGTCGTGGGCCATGCCGTCGATGCGGTCGAGGCGTGGGGGCTGGGTGAAGGTGAGGAGGACATCCAGTGCTTCGGCTTGCAGCGGGGTGCTCTTCAGTGCGGCTTTGATGATGGGTTCGGCGATGCCGAGGCGGAGGCAGGCGTTGAGGCCGCGAGGGGTTGGGCGGGTGGTGAGCTTGGGGAGGGCGGCGGGGATGCCGGTGTCGTCGTGGATGGCGCGCTCGGCTTCGGGGGCGAGGGTCGGATTGGTGAGGAAGGTTGCAACGAGTGGCGAGTGGTTGCGTGACAATGCAAGGAGGCAGCAGAGGGACTGCTTGTCGTTGAGGTGCTTGGCGAGGCTGGCTTCATCGGCACAGCCGGCGAGGCCGGTGACGATGGCGTGGCGCATGTAGGGATCTGCGCTTTCTTGCGCTGCCATGCCGAGCAGTGCCTTGACGGCGGTGGGTTCTTGGAGCTTGCCGAGGGCGATGGCGGCGTGGAAGCGGACGCGCTGGGAGGGGTGGGTGAGGAGGGGGACGAGAGGGGCTCCGGAGGTCTTCACATCGCTGAGCATTTTGATGGTTTGGGTGATGATCTCTGTGTCGGATTCCGCAATCAGAGGCAAAAGAGTTGCGGTATCGACCTTGCCGAAACGCATGCCTTGACCGAGGCCCCAGATGGCGTGGATGCGGGCGAGTTGGGGGGCCTTGTTGTCGTGTGCTGTATTTTGCAGCACGGTGTAATCACCTTGTTTGACGAGGGTGAATTGGGCATGGAGGCGGACGCGTTGGTCGGGGTGGGAGAGGTGGGTGGTGGTGAGGTCGTCGGAGTTGAGGAGCTTGTTTGTTTCCTGGCGCTCGGTGCTGTTTTTGGCGGTGGGGTCGTCGGCGAACCAGATGGCACCTTTTTGATCGAGGGGGTAGCCGCCGTCCCAGTCGGCGATGATGAGCTGGCCGGTGGGGGCGAGGGCGAGGCCGATGCCCATGAGGCCGGAGTGGATGAGGCGCTCATTCTGCATCTTGAAGGTGCTGCCGGAGGGGACGATCTGGAAGGCGGTCATCTGGCCGGAGGGGAATTGATCGAGGATGAAGTGGTTGCGCAATGAAGCGCCGAGGGCGGTGCCGGGTTCGTGGATGAATCCGGCGGGGCCGTTGGAGTAGTTGGCGAGAGGGGGAGTGATGAAGAGGGGCTGGCCGGGATGGGCGGGCTGCCAGATGCCGTCGCGTATCCAGCGGCTGGCGGCTTTTTGATATTGATGGCCGCAGCGCCAGCCGGAGTCGCTGCGTTCGGTGATGTACACGAAGCGTTCGCGCTCGCCGGGGAGGTCGGCGTCGTTGTCCACACCGAAGATGTTGCCGTAGTTGTCGAAGGCGATTTCCTGGATGTTGCGGAGGCCGTGGGCGAAGACTTCGAAGTGGGTGCCGTCGGGTTCGCAGCGGAGGACGCAGCCTTCGTGGGGGTAGTACCAGTGCTGGCCTTCCTTGCTGGTGACGTTGACGCCTTTGTCGCCGATGCTCCAGTAGATGCGGCCATCAGGGCCGATGCGGGGGCCGTGCATGTCGTGGCCGGCGTAGGCGATGTGCATGCCGAAGCCGTGGACGACGATTTCGCGTTCGTCGGCGATGCCGTCGTCGTTGGTGTCGCGCAGGCGGATGAGGTCGGGGGCGACGGTGACATAGACCCAGCCTTCGTGGTATAAGATGCCAGCGGCGATGCCGGTGACGAGGCTGTTGAAGCCTTCGGCGAAGGTGGTGATTTTGTCTGCGGTGCCGTCGTGGTCGGTGTCGCGGAGCTGGTAGATGCGCTCGCTGTGAACGGTGAGGTCTTTCCAGTCGATGGAGCCGTCTTTGTTGTGGTCGGCGAGGCCGCCGCGTGGGAGGCGTGTTTTGCCGGGGGCGAGCTCGCGCTTGAGGAAGGCTTCTTTTTCTTCGACACTGGTGAGGGCGACGTCGTCGGGAATCCACTGGGGGTGCTCGCGGATGTCGAGGTCGGCGACTTTGCGGCGGGTGGTGGCGGAGACGTAGATGCGGCCCTGGGGGTCTGCGGTGACGGCAACGGGATCGGGGACGTTGAGTGTGCCGGACCAGCGGTGGAGTTCGAGGGGGGACTGGATGGGCGCGGACTTAGGCGTCTTGACCTTTGCGGGTGTTTCGTCGGCGGCGGGGCAGGGAAGGGCGAGGAGCGCGGCCAGGGCGATGGAAAGGGGGCTTTTCATGAATGGGGCGGGACCGGGGAAGTTGACGGTGGTTGGCCGGAGTTCCAGAGGGGAATGGCGGAAGTGGGGATGAGTTTCAAGTTTAAGGTTTCAAGTTTAAAGTTGCCGGAGGAGAGGGTGCTGGGGATGGAATGACGAATGACGAATGACGAATGACGAATGACGAAGGCGGAGAGCTTGGGGTGTTGGCGGAGTGGAGGGACGTTCGATTTTGCCGCAGAGGGGCGGAGAGGCAGAGGGGGCGGAGGAGGGGTGGATGCGGAGGAGAGTTGACGGTTGTTTATCCGGGGTTTGAGATGCGGGACATGAAATTGATGGTGAAGAAGGGGATGCTGTAGCGTTTGTTCTTGCTGCTGCTGCACAGGGCCTTCAGAGTTGGAGGCTCGTTCGCAGTCGCGAATGTCATCGAATTAAATCCAACCCCTATCTTATCCATGAGTCAGATCGTTCCTCTCATCAGTTCCGGCATCGCCGGGCCGCTCGGTGTTCTTCATCTTCCACGTCTTTGGCAGAAGGCCTCGCTGGCTGCTGCGGGCAAACTGCATGCTGATTATCCGGGCATTGGCTGCGGGTATGACCAGATGACGCTGGATGCGCTGGGTATCAACATCGAGACGTTCAGGACTTTTATCGCGACGAAGCCGAGCTATCCGCAGCTTGAGAGCTGGGTGAAGGCGCAGCCAGGGGTGAACCTGACGAAGGGGAACTTGTATAAGCACAACCAGGCGATCCAGGGCTACATCCACGGGGATGACGTGCGCAAGACGATTCTGGATGCGGATGGCATTCCTGATGATGGCAGCGTGAATCCGGGTGCGGTGGATCTGAACAACTTGGACGACTGGCACATCTTCTGGGCGCAGGAGATTAAGTAGCCGAGATGCGGTGAAGTGAGTTTTGAGAACCCCGTTTGCCGTGAGGCAGGCGGGGTTTTTGGTGGGAGTTTGCTGTTGTTGGCGATGGTTTGCGGTTGTTTGCAGTGGTTTATCCGGAGAGCCGGAGGGTTGGCCGCAAAGGGGCGCAAAAAGGGAGCAAAAAAGGCGGAGTTGAGGGGCTGACGGTGTGGGGGGCGGAAGTTGGCGGTTGTTTGCAATCGTTTGCAGTGGTTTGCGGTTGTTGATGAGAGAGGTGGAAGGAGTGGTGGCGGTTTGTTTCAACAAAGAGGTTGATTTTGGGAGGGGGGGACCGATGGTTTGGTGGATACCAGTTCATGGCATCATGCATCACTTTTTCAGATTATGAATCACACTTCTGTTTCAAATGGCCGCGTTGGCGGGGTGGGGGGGGCGCAGGGGGAGGGGGATGTCGTAGGGCTGCGGGAACAGATCGGGGTGATGCTGTGGGAGACGGTGGAGGCGACGTTCGCGGAGGGGAAGGGGGATGCGGCGAACGAACGGCCTGCGCCGCCGAGGGCACCGATGCTGGCGGTGCGGCTGAAGGCGCTGAGGCAGATCGGGAAGCTGTATGGTCTTGGGGACGGACGGAAGGGCAAGGTGAAGGAGCCGGAGCCGGTGGCTTGTGCGACGCCGGAGGAGATTGCGGCGTTGGTGCAGGAGTGGCGGGAGAGGGAGGGGCGGAGGGGCGGAGGGGTGAGGGGTGAGGGGAGTTGACGGTGGTTGACCGTTGTTTGGGGAGGCGGAGGAAAGTTTGCGATGGTTTGCAGTTGTTGAGGAGCAGGAGGGGTGGCCGCAAAGGGGCGCAAAAATGTGCAATAAAAGAGGCGGAGAAGGCGGAGGAAAGTTTGCGATGGTTTGCGGTTGTTGGCGATGGTTTGCAGTTGTTGAGGAGCCGGAGGGGGGGGGTGTAAAGTCTGTTCTGTAAAAGGCTTTAGCCTTGCAATGCACGCCCCATTGGGGGCTGCGGAGTGAGGCGAG
>CAINGK010000021.1 GCA_903848465.1 uncultured Verrucomicrobiota bacterium | reverse complement strand
CACGCCCCATTGGGGGCTGCTGCGTTCGGCATCGCTACGCTCGCCTCACTCCGCAGCCCCCAATGGGGCGTGCATTGCAAGGCTAAAGCCTTTTACAGAACAGACTTTACACCCCCCCGATCTCGGCGAGCGCATTCAGTGTGACCTCTGGTATCTCGAAAACTGGAGTCTCTGGCTGGACTTCCAGATCATGCTCCTGACTTTCTTCAAACGAGACAATGCTTACTGAGGATTGAGCAAAATCGTGGTGGCATCTGGTTCCGGTATGGGCGTTCGTCCTGCTCCTCTCGGTTTTAGTCCTCTCCCCCGCTCCATGCCGCTGTTCACGGTCTATACGCCCACCTTCAATCGCGCGCACACGCTGCAACGTGTGTTTGACAGCCTGAAGGCTCAAACATGCCGTGATTTTGAGTGGCTGGTGATTGATGACGGCTCCACCGATGACACCCCTGCTTTGATGGGTCGTTACCAAAGTGAGGCCACTTTTTCCGTGCGTTACCTGCGGGAACCGCACCGCGGTGCGCACCATGTGCATAATCTCGCACTGCGAGAAGCCCGGAGCCAGCTTATCATCAAGCTCGACTCTGACGACGGCTGCCTGCCGGAGGCACTCGCATGTCTGAAGCATCACTGGGAAAATATTCCTGCGGACAGACGCGAGTCGTTTTCCGGTGTCACCGGCCTCTGCAGAGATCAAAACGGACAGCTCGTGGGTTCACGGTTTCCATCCGACCCGCTCGACTGTTCGGCTGCCGAGCTCGAATACCGTCACAAAGTGCGCGGGGAGAAGTGGGGCTTTCTGCGTGTGGATGTGCTCCGCCAGTTTCCCTACCCTGAGCAGGTGTCTGGCAATTTCATCCCCGAGTCTTACATCTGGTGCCAGGTGTCGAAGAAGTACCTGACCCGTCATATCAATGAAGAGCTGCGCATCTATTGGACGGATGCTCCCTCGCTGGTGCATGGCCCCGCCAATCCACGCACCAATGCCGAAGGGCACCGCCTCATGTTCAAGATGGTGCTCGATCTTGAAAGCGGCTGGTTTTTCACCGCCCCGCAGCGGCTGCTGCGGGCCGCTGTGCAGTACAGCCGCTTTGCCTTCTTGAGCGGGGTTGGTTTTGTATCGCAGTTTTGTGCCTTAAAATCTCTCGGTGGCCGCCTGCTCTGGCTGGCCGCCATGCCGGTCGGTTTCATCTTCTGGCGTCGGGATTGCGTGAGGTTTCCGCAGGCTTGAGTAGAATGACCGCCGGACAAGCTCCGTATCAGGATACTTAATTAACAGTTTGAAAATCAATGTTTGAACCTGGCTGTTATCAAAATGCCTCATGGCATTTTTTCATTTCTCAGTTTTGGTTGAATTCACTCAAGCGTCCGCAGCCGTAGATGGCGAAGTGTGTAGAACGGCGCGTCAGATTCCTTCATGCGTCTGGCTCCATCTTTCCTTTTCGGGCCGAAGTGTTCGCGCTGTGCCTCGAAGATGCCTTCCACGAACGCCTTGCTGCCCAGCACCACGCCGTCGCTGAAGTAGCGCACGCGCAAGCGCACCAGTTCGGACGGGCTGAGCTTGCCTTTCTCCGCCAGCACGGCACGAGCGGACTCAGTAGTCACACCACGAGATACCACCTTCTCATTCTGTGCATCCTTCACCTCGCGCCCTTCCGCATGCAGTAGGCAACGATAGGCCTCAGCCGCATTAGCGCTCCTCCAGCCATCCACCGGTTTGCCCAGCGCTTTGCACAAGCCGCGCTGTGCCCGACGACTGCCGCCGAGGGCTTCGGCATAGCCGCACCAGCGGTAGTCCTTCGGATCTTTGACCAAACCCGCACGCACGGGGTTGAGATCGATGTAAGCTGCCATCGTGAGCAACGGCTCACCTTTGCCTTCCACCAGCACACTCTTGAAGCGATCCATCCACAGCGTGCCACGTCTTCCACGCCGCTTATTGAACCAGCGGCTGAAGCGCTCCTTCACCTCTTTGACGAACAGCGAAAGATCGCAGAAACGCTTCTTGATCGCCGCCACTCGCTGCTCAGCCAGCACCGCCATACCGCGTGAGCGCAAGTCAGCCAGTTCAGCGCGCAGCAAGCCCACATAGGCGCGACTGTAGAGAATGCTCAGGTGTTCCAGCAGCTTCGCCTCACCATCCGCCCCCTCAAAGCGCTGCAACCATGTCAGCCGGTGCGGCACTTCCGCGAGGAGGTGGAAGTGATTACCCATGAGGCAGTAGGTCAGCACCTTGATGCCAGAAAATTCCGCTATACGCCAGATCACGCGCCGCAGCGCCTCTTTCTCCACATCATCGAAGAACACCTCGCCCCCGCAGGTGCGCGACATGACATGATAGCAATAAGACTCCAGCGGCCCCTTTCCCAGAATGCGATGCCGCCCACCCGACCAAGAACGCGCGCCAGGATAGAGCCCTGTTTTCGCATTCACACCGACAAGTTGTTTTTCGAGCGGGAGCGCCTGTGGATCAGAGGATTGAGCCGGTTTCATGGAGGCGGAAAGTGGGTGAAAAATTCGCTGGCGCAACAAGTAAATGCCTGGCATCTTTTTTCCGATAAGCTGGTTGCCAGGAGGGCTAAATACGATAAAATGGGTGAGGGCAATATGCCTATTACAACCAAGCAAATCCTTGACTTGCTGAAGTATAATTTTGGAAGAACCTCCAAGTTTAGAGGAAGTGGATTCACCTTAATAGGTGAAGGGCCCTCACAAAACGCCTACGGTCTGTCCGAGTTGGTCGGAAAAGATTATTCTTCAGGTTCATCCGGGAAGTTGGTGCAGAAGGAGAAAGGTGATGGCAACAGTTCAGGATGAGCCAGAGTTTGCTGTATCACGCGTTTGGCGTGCGCGAGGGCTACGAGTATCGCAGCACGAAATATGTTGAGGGTCGGGTGGAGT